>JBKPAK010000119.1:0-35284 GCA_046726415.1 Candidatus Methylomirabilota bacterium | reverse complement strand
CGACAATCTTCATGCCTACTGGGACGCTGCCCTCGACCGGGCCGTCCCGCGTCGCCGGAACGAGTCGACCTCCACGTACCTGGCTCGCGTCGCCGCGCTGGTGGTCGCGCGCCATCCCCGCACCGCGCTCGCCGGCGATCTCAGGCCCGGCAAGTTCGAGGACTGGGCCCTGGAGTCGCTGGCGGAGGCCAAGGCCGCCTATCCGCCGACCCTGCGCCGCGGGCAGGACCCGCCCCGGACCTACGTGCAGACGACCGCGCGGGTGGCTATGGAGCGTGCGGCCCGCGCCGCCTATCGCCTGGCCGCGCTGCTGGAGGAGATCTTCTGATGCCCGCGGGGCCACGCCGTTATCTTCCCCGCGCCGCGCGCGCTACCATACCGCCCATGCGCGATCTCCTGGACCGCCTGGACGGCTGGCGCGATGAGCAGATCGAGTTCCTCGCCCGCCTCGTGAACCACGACAGCGGCACCGACGACGTCGTCGACGTCAACGGCGTGGGCGCCATCCTCGCCGAGCGGCTCGAGCGGCTGGGCTTCGCCGTGCGCCGGGTCGTCAACGACCGCTTCGGCGACCACCTGGTGGGCGACAAGCCCGGCTCCGGCCCCAAGCGCTTCCTCTTCGTCGGCCACTACGACACCGTGTTCCCCTCCGGTACCGCCAAGCAGCGCCCATTCCGCATCGACCCGCAAGGGCGCGCGTGGGGTCCTGGCGTCTACGACATGAAGGGCGGCCTCGCCGCGGTGCTCTACGCCATGCGGGCCCACCGCGAAGCCCGCACGCGCACGTGGGAGGAGACGAACGTCACCGTCGTCTTCAATGCCGACGAGGAGCGACTGTCGCCGACCTCGCGCGAGGTGATCGAGGCCGAGGCGCGGCGCGCGCACAGCGTCGGCATCCTGGAGCCGGCGCGCCCCGACGGCGAGTACGTGATGGCGCGCAAGGGCGCCGGCAGCTTCTACCTCGACGTCACGGGAAAAGCCTCGCACGCGGGGGTGCAGCCCGAGCTGGGCGCCAGCGCCATCTGGGACCTTGCCCAGAAGGTGACCGCGCTCCACGCCCTCACCGACTTCGGGACCGGCACCACCGTCAACGTCGGCACCGTGCGGGGAGGCGAGCGACCCAACGTCGTTGCCGACCGCGCGTTCGCCGAGATCGATCTGCGGGCCTGGACCCGGCAAGAGGCCGAGGCGGCCATGGCGGCCATGCGGCGGATCTGCGAGCGGGTCCACGTGCCCGGCACCAGGACCCGCTTCTGGGGCGAGATTCAGTTCCCGCCGTGGCCGCCCGGCCTGCCCGGCACGATGCGCCTGCTCGAGATCATGGCCGCCGCCGGCCGCGAGCTCGGCGTGGAGGTGCGCGCGATCAAGACCGGTGGTGGCTCCGACGGGAACACGACGTCCGCCATCGCCCCCACCATCGATGGGCTCGGCCCGCGCGGCAGCCGCGCGCACAGCGACGAGGAGTTTGTTGAGATCGCGACCCTGCTCGAGCGCACGAAGATGATCGCGCTGTTCCTGGACCGCTGGGCGAGGGAGTTCACCCTGCCGTAGCGCCCGCTTTGGCGAAATCAGCGGTCAGCCAGCGCTCCGGACGCATGCGAACGACCACATTGTCGCGGTAGGCGGGATCCTTCAGCGCTGACTCCATGTAGGGGCCGGCTCCCCCGCCGAGATACCGATGGGCAAGTGGCCGGAGATGCCGCTCCAGATCCGCGGGATCGATGGCGACGATTGGCCCTTCGACACTCACGTACTTGTACGGCGGGATCTCGGTCTGAACACACAGGCTGAACCGGCCCGCGCGTTCGAGGAGCCGGCCCTTGCGGGACGTCCTGCCGGTCATGACTCGAAGCTCTCCCCCCGGCTCATACGCGTACCAGACTGGCACGGTGAGCGGCCCGCCCCCATCCTCGTGGATGCTGATGATTCCCACGTGCACATCCGCCAGAAACCTCTCCCGCTCCTGCGTCGTCATCGCGAGCGACATCGGCCCTCCCTCGTATATTGTGCGGATCCGGGAGCCCGACCGGTCGCCTGGCACGCCGCCCGCGACGGTGACGAACCCTCGAATTCCCACCGAAGATGCGTCCTCAGTATTCAGCCGTCTTCTCGCCGCACACGGTCCATGTGCATACGATCTCCCAAGGTCGGATGGCACGAGCATAACCCCCCGTATTGCGGTCTTCCAGACGCCCGACGCCTTCGAGCTAGTCGACGATCGCCATGTCGGAGAGCTGCGTGACGCGGTGGCCTCGACGGGCGGAGCGTTCTCGGACAGGCGCGAGGTGCGCCTTGGCGGTGGCGGCCTGACGGCGTGGTTCGACACCTTCCACGCGCTCAAGCAATGGGAAGTCTGGCAGGCGCACGGCAAGTGGATCCGGGAGACGAATCCTCACCTGGCCGACAACATCCGGGAGAACTTCGAGGCCGCCTCGCGGGTCACTGATGCGCAACGCCACCTTGCGCTCTTCGAGCGGAAGCGCCTTCGCGGCGTGCTCGGTCCTCGCCTGGCGCCTGACACCGTGCTCTGCCTGCCCACTGCCTGGACCATCGCCCCGCTCAACCGCGCCTCCGCAGAGGACCTGACCACCAATCGCAGGAAGGACCTCACGCTGGGCTCGGTGGCGGGCCTCCTCGGCGCGCCTGAGGTAAGCATTCCCATCGTGGCGGCGAGCCGCTCGATCGGCCTCTCGCTTCTCACCGCTCCGGGCGAGGACCTGCGGCTCCTGGTCCTGCGGAGTCGCTGGACGCCTGAGCCAGACAGGAGGGTGCGATCCCCGCGGGGGCAGTGTCCGCCGGGGCGGCTCCTCTGAGCCGTTTTAGCTTAGCTATCCGGTCTGCGAGCCCGCGGCCACGCGCTCTATGTAATCAACAAAGCGTCGGGTGGGGTCGAACCCCAGCACCTCGTGGGCATTGGCTACGAAGTTGGACGTGGCGTTGATGTCGTAGAAGTAGGTCTGCCCGTCGGTTCGGCTCACCAGGTACTCCACGCCCCCCACATCGATGGAGGCGGCGCGAGTCAGGCCGACGGCGGTGTCCACGGCCTCCCGGGGCGCATCGTAGCGGCTCACGCTGAGCCCGGGCCTTGACTCTATGGGGCAGGAGCCCAGATCCGCGGTGGCCCCTCGAGGCCTCGGCACCTGGCAGATATCCGCGGGACAGAGGTTAAAGCCGGCATCGACCTGCCGCACGATGCGGATGGCGTAGAGGTACCGTCCATTGAGCACCTCCACCCGCACGATGGCTCCCTCCTCCGACTCGATGTACTCCTGAACCAGCACGGTGCCGTCGGGTCCGAAGTCGAGGGACGGCAGTTGCTCCTCGAGCTGCTCCCGCGCGCCGAAGCGCACGATGCCGGCCCCCGAGCCACCCACGTTGGGCTTGATCACCAGCGGGAAGCGCACGCGGTCGAGGGCCTTGAGCACCTGGTCACGGTGGTTCACCACGACGGCGCGCGGGTAGCGCAGGCCCAAGCGCTCGAATAGGCCGAGCTGGAGTGCCTTGGACTTCTCGAAGCGGTAGGCCGCTACTGGGTTGATCACCGGTACGTTCCGGGACTCGTAGTGCTCGAGCAGCGCCTCGGCGTAGAACAGGACGCTCGCATGCCCGCGCGTGTGGGAGGAAGGGCTAGTGCGGTTGACGATGACCGAGTAGGCGGGACGGCGCTCGCGCGGATCGTAGCCATGGCTGGAATGGTCCACCTTCTCCCACGCTAGCCCCCGCCTATCGAACTCGGCAATCAGCCGGGCCGACCATTCAGGATGCTCATCGAGGATGCCGATGGGGCCTCTAATTGCTGGCGACATAGGGTCTTCCCTTAATTGATATTCCCGACCGGAATACGGGCAAATCTAGGCCAGAGTGCGCTGCGAGTCAAGAGGTGGGTTCGACTAACAGGGGTGACTCGGCCGTGGGGGTTGTTGGGTAGGCTCCGTTGCCATATCGTGGCGACAGCACTCACGGTCACGTCGCCAGGCTCCACGGCCTTCCATCCTCGGTGGTGTCGCGCTGTCTACTTCGGAGAGGCAATGGAGCGCAATGAGAAAACGTCCGCCATGACAATCAGCCGCGGGCAGGGGCTTGAGTGGGCCGCCCCTTGCCGCACAGGAGCACAGTCACCTCGAGAAAACAGCGACGCAGCCGGGGAGACAGGGCGGCGGTGAGCCCGTCACCCCTGTCTACGGTCTAGAGCCGACAGGAGAGGGAATCGCGGTGATCAGACGGCCCGGCGGTTGGCGACGCTTGATGGCGGCCGGCAGCCTGTCCGACCCCTCGTTCGCCTACCTCCTCAACGCCCCCGCCCTGCTGGCCATCGTCCTCCTAGTCGGCTACCCCATCCTCTACTCCTTGTGGCTCAGCCTCCATCGTTACAACCTCAAGCGGCCTCGTCTTTTCCAGTTCATCAGCTTCGAGAACTACGCCGCGATCCTGCGATCTCCGGAGTTCTGGGCCGCATTCCAGGTCACGTTGATCTTCACGGCGTTGGCGGTCGGTCTCGTCGTGGGCTTCGGTATCCTGATCGCTCTGCTTCTCAACGAACCGTTCCCCGGGCGCGGGCTCGTGCGGACCGTCGCACTCGTCCCCTGGGCCATCCCACCGGTCGTCAATGGCCTCATGTGGCAGTGGATCTATGACGCCAAGGTCGGCGCGCTCAACGGACTACTCGTCAGCCTCGGGGTGCTGTCGACCTACCGAGGGTGGCTCTCCGATCCGATGGGCGCCCTCCTCGCCCTCGTGACCGCTCACGTCTGGAATGCGCTCCCGCTCGCGGTGATCCTCCTCTTGGCCGCGCTCCAGACGATCCCGGGCGAACTCTACGACGCGGGCCGCGTGGACGGCTCGGGAGCCTGGCAGCTTTTCACGCACGTCACGTTGCCGTGGCTCGCCCAGCCCCTCCTGGTCGTGCTTATCCTACAGACCATGCTGGCCATCCGAGTCTTCGACATTGTCTACGTGCTGACTGCCGGCGGTCCGGGAACCGCAACCACGACACTCGTTTGGCAGACCTATCTCACGACGTTCGACAGCCTCGACTTCGGTCTGGGGAACGCCTACGCGTACACGGTCAGTCTCATTACCCTCGGGCTGGCCCTGGTCTACTTCCGAATTCTCTACCGGCGGGGCGAGTTCGAGGCATGAGGAAGGCCAAGCCCGGTACCTCAACCTCCCTGAGACGACGGCGCCGGCGCATGGTCCTCCGAACGCTCGGAGGGGTGGCTGTGGCCGGTCTCTTCCTAGCTCCGTTTTCCTGGCTCGTCCTCACGAGTGTGATGCGCGAACAGGAGGCCATGTCGGTTCCGCCGCACTGGATTCCCGATCGCGCCACCCTCGCGAACTATCTGACGTTCTTCCAGCCGGGCGGGATCCGATCGATTGTCGGGAGCCGGGCAGCCGAGAACACGCTTCCGGCGATCGGGAACTCCCTGGCCGCCGCAACCGCCACGGCTCTGCTCAACGTTGTGCTGGGCACTTTGGCCGGGTACAGCTTCGCCCGGCTGCGCTTCCCTGGCCGCACAACTCTGATGTTTCTCTACCTCGGCTCTCGCATGGTTCCTGGGATCGCCCTGATTGTGCCCCTGTACCTCGTGATCCAGCGCCTGGGGCTCCTCGACAACCTCCTCGCCCTCGTCATCACGTACCTCACCCTTACGTTGCCCTTCACCATTTGGCTCCTTAAGAGCTACTTCCAGGGCATTCCGCGCGAGCTCGAGGAGGCCGCGCTCGTCGACGGCTGCACATGGCTCGGCATGGTGCGGCGCGTTCTCGTACCTTCTGCCGTTCCGGGCCTCGTCGCGGCCGCGATGTTCGCCTTCATGACGGCTTGGAACGACTACCTCTTTGCGGTTATTCTGACGTCCAGCATGGCTGCGAAGACGGCGCCAGTGGTCGTCGCCGGCTTCGCGACGGACGTCACCACGGAGCGCACATTGATGGCCGCCGGAGGGGTGCTCGCCGTCATCCCGCCCCTCGTCCTGGCCTTCCTCTTCCAGCGGCTCATCGTTCAGGGTCTCGTGTCGGGTGCGGTCAAGGGATAACGCGTCAGACCCGCCCACTTACCATGCACGGTCGACAGGGAGGTCTCCATGGCTCAGGGCAGTGGCCGACATGATTCGCGACGCACCTTCGTCCGTTCGGCCGGGATTGGCAGCGCCGGAGTGGTCCTCGGTCTCGGCGTCCCACGCCGGGCCGCGGCCGCGCCGACTGTTGTTCGCTTCGCCGGTTGGGCCTTTGAGCCCCAGGTCGTCGAGGCCAATGTCAAGCGGTTCATGGAACAGAATCCCGACGTCAAGGTGGAGTACACCCCGCTCGACCTCCAGCTCTACAACGAGAAGATGGTCGCGCTGTTCAACGCTGGCACCCAACCAGACGCCTACTACGTCCGGGACACCAACCTCGGCGCCTGGGTCGAAGCCGGCTGGGTCCAGCCGATCGATGGGCTGCCGGGGCTAGCGGAGCTCGACCGGGACATCTTCCCGTTCAACCTCGAAGCGCTGCGCTACAAGGGCAAGCAGTACGGCACGCCGTACTACGGCGACATCTACGTGTACATGTACGACCAGAAGGCGTTGCAGAAGGCTGGAGTGGTCAAGGGACCGGTTACTCTGGATCAACTTCGGGAGGCAGCGCTAGCGGTGAAGAAGACGAGCCCTGTCGAGTATCCGATCCTCAAGGGCTTCAAGACTAACGTGGATGGGTTGTCCGAGTTCTGGTCGATGGTCTTCGCGTCCGGCGGTAATCTCTTCGACGAAGCACTGGAGCCCGTCTATCCTGATAAGGACAAGTCGGCCCTCGCTGTGCTCGAGTGGCTGGTTCAGGCGATGTACGACTGGAAAATCCTCGACCCCAAGGGCCTGGAGCTCGATGAGACCCAGGCCCGCGATGCCTTTGTGAACGGCCAGGGCTTCTTCACCTCTAACGTGGGCAACGTGCTCCCGCGCGCCAACAACCCCAAGCTGAGCAAGCGCGCCGGCGACATTGCGCCGACCCGCTTCCCCGGCCTGACCGACACGGGCAAGGGTCCGATGGGGTGGACTCGCCTCTACTGCATCGACGCGAAGACCAAGGTACGCGACGCCGCCTGGAGGCTCATCTCGTACATGGGTGGCAAGGACAAGCAAGGGGTCTACTACACCGCCAAGGACTGGTACTCCAAGTACGGCGTGGGCTACGCGTTTCGGTCGCTGGACAAGGATCCCGAGATGACCAAGATCCAACGCGACGCCGGGTGGGACCTCGAGGTACGGAGCCAACAATACGCCACTGCTCGAGCGCGCACGAACATCAAGGCCCCTTGGTACAACGACTGGGACCGCTACACCCAGCAGCAGGTTCAGAACGCGTTAGTGAAGAAGGTCAGCCCTCGTGATGCCCTCACGGCCTCGGCCAACAAGGCACGCGAGCTGCGCAAGCAGTGGAGTTGACCGGTTGCGAGCGGATGCGCAAAAGCCCGATGTACTGCCTGGAGCGGATGGGGGCGAAGCCGGCCGTCCTCTGCATCCACGGCTACTGCCAATCCTCGTCCTACTGGAGGCCGACGCTCGACCGCCTGGCCGCGGCCGGCGCATGGGGCCTCGCCCCAGATCTGCCGGGTTTCGGCGCCTCTGCCGACGCACCCGGCCCGTACACGATGGAGGCCTACGCCGACGGCCTCGTCGCGCTGCTGGATGCCCGGGGGCTCGACCGGGTAGCGCTGGTCGGCGGCTCGATGGGGGGCGTGGTGGCACAGCACCTGACACTGCGACATCCCGACCGCGTGACCCGTCTCCTCCTGGTCGCCACCGGCGCGGCGACAGCCGACCCGGCCGCCGGCCTTGCCCGAGCCGACGCCACCGCCAGCGCCCCGTGGGACGCGGAGGCGGTCGGCCCGCTTGTTGCGGAGTTCTTTCGCGTGCCGCCGCCGGCGGCGCGCCTGATGGAGTACCGGCAGATCGCGCTCGCCGCGAGCCACCGCGCTGCAGTGGATGCGGCGCGCTCGAACGCCGGATCGCGGACGCTGGAGCGACTCGGGGAGATTCGCGTCCCCACCCTCATCATCCAGGGACGCTATGACCGGTCTCGAACTCCCGAGCACGGGGCTGTCGTGCGGGATAGCATCTCGGGCGCTCGGCTCATGGTGCTTGAGGGCTCTGGGCACACGCCCCAGATCGAGGAGCCTGAGGCCTTTCACGCCCATCGCCCTTCCCTTCCTCCTGGGAGGTTCCTGATCGGATCCGCCCTACTCGGCGCGGCCCTCCCAATCGCGGCCTCTTGGCCAACCCGATTCGGCCCATTCGGCCCGTACACCCGGCCCGCCCGACCCTTGACACCTCGGCTACGCCAGCTTGACATCCCGGCTCAGCTGCGGAACCCGAGGGAAACGAGTGAAGATTGGCGACAGGCTCGAGCGCGAGCGCCGCTCCAACAGTCACGCTCGATCTGAAAGGGTACCCAATGCCGCAGATCGCCGAAGATCAGCGCTTACCGGCCGATATCGACGCTCAACCCCCGGTTCAGGCCGCAGCCGCCCTGCGGTCGGTCATCCGCGGCTATCGCGACGAGATCGAGCGCGAGCAGCGCCTGCCGAAAGCGTTGGTCGAGCAGTTTCACACCGCCGGCTTCTACAGCCTGGTGATCCCGCGTGAACTGGGGGGCCTGCAGGCCGACCCGCTCACCTACCTGCGCGTGGTGGAGCTGCTGGCCGAGTGCGCCGGCTCGGTCGGCTGGAACCTGGCCAACAACAGCATCGGCCAACTCGTAACGCTCGGTTTGCCGGACGAGGGCGTCCACGAGATCTACGCGCACGGGGCCGACACCGTGATCGCTGGCACCGCCGTGATGGGAGGCGGGCGAGCCGTGCCTGTCGACGGCGGCTACCGGGTCACCGGTCGCTGGCCCTTCGGCAGCGGCTGCCAGGAGAGCGCCTGGATGCTGGGCAGCTTCCAGATTCTCGACGGCGACCAGCCGCGCCGCAGCCCGGATGGCGCCTCGGTCTACTGGCGGGGATTCTTCCAGCGTTCGGAAGCGCAGATCGTCGAGGGGAGCTGGGACGTGTCCGGGCTGCGGGCGACGGGTAGCTTCGACTGGACGGTCGAAGATGTTTTCCTGCCGGAGCGCCGAACGATGGTCCACGCGGGCGTTCCCCTCGACAACCAGTGGAAGCGCTGGCCGGGGGTCTCATACCGTCTGCCGGCCCAGGCCTGGGTCGGGCCCCACCACAGCGCCGTGATCACCGGAATCGCCCGGGCCGGCATCGACGCGCTGATCGAGTTGGCCGGCGAGAAGACTCCGCGCGGCCGCACCGGTCGGCTGTGCGAGAATCCTCAAGTTCAGGAGGCCGTCGGTCGGGCTGACGCGATCCTGAACGCCGGTCGCGCGTACCGCACCGCGATGATCACCGAGCTCTGGAACATCGTTGCGGCAGGCGAGGAGACCACCCTGGAGCAACGAGCCCGCTGCCGGCTGGCCGCAGTCTACGCCGCCGACAACGCTCGTGAGGCGATGGACCTGATGTACCGGCACGGTGGCAGCACGTCGTTTCGGCGCGAGAGCCCCCTGGCCGAGTGCTGGCGCGACCTCCACGTCGTCGGCCAGACGGTCACCATCGCGCCAGAGTGGTATCCGATCGGCGGCCGGGTGTACCTCGGGATGGACCCGGGCCCGCGTCTACGCTAGCTCACCGCCGCTTCGTCTCGATGACGTTGCGCCTTGACAGAGGATCCTCCAGAGCTTAACGTCCCATCGTCCCCGCTCAACACATTGAGCGCAGTGCACGCCCTGTCCCCGCCCACTCGTCGGGAGGGAGGCGGTGCATGGCCAGACGCCCCGCAGAAGGCAGCCCTGTTTTCGTTCCGAGCTAAAGCTGCGTCTCTGGTACAGATCTCGCCGAGGGACCATCCTCGCCCAGCTCGTGCGCCTCGAGTCCCCTAACGACGACATGGTGGCGTGTAAGCAGGAGAGACCGCGCAAGTAAGGAGGGACGACCATGGCCCAGCGTCGGTTCTGGAGATCTCGCGTATTGCTCGGCCTGTTGCCGGTGCTACTCGTGGTGCTGACGGGCGTGAAGGCCGAGACCCAACCCGCCACTGGCAAGGCCAAGGTGGACCGTCTGGTGATGGGTCTCATCAACCCCTATCGGGATTACATGCGCCCCTGGATCAACGGCACTCCGGACCACAATATTCAGCACGATCCGGCCTTCGAGTGGCTGTTCGAGGTCGACATTTCGTCGGGTGGCTATAATCCCTGGCTGGCCAAGAGCGCGGAAATGGCCAAGGACGGCCGGTCCTGGCGCATCAAGCTGCAGAAGGGCGTGCAGTTCCACCACGGCTATGGCGAGTTTACGGCCAAGGACGTAGTGCACAACCACGCCCTGTGGTGTGACCCCAACTATCCAGGCCGCAAGGACCCCACGACAACCGGCTACAAGCAAGGCATGTGCGCGGTCCAGCGGGTGGAGGTGGTCAACGACCACGAGCTGGTCATGCACTGCAAGGTGGTGTGTCTCGACTTGCAGTTTTACTACTCGAGTGCCTCGAGCATGATCATCTTCAGCAAGGCGCAGTGGGATAAAGAAGGGGAGATGGGGTACGAGACGAAGCCGGCCGGCACCGGGCCGTATATCTTCAAGGAACGGCAGATGTCCCGCTATGTCTTGTACGAGCGTGCCCCGACGCCGCACTGGAAGTGGGGTGTGGTGGACTGGAAAGAGATCAAGATGACCTGGAACGTCGAAGAGCCGGCGCGCTTCGCGCAACTGCTGGCGGGAGAAAGCCACCTCACCGAGGTCAACAGGGACCTCGCCGCCGACGCGGTCGCCAGGGGGTACAAACTTATCCGCAGTCGGCAGGTGGCACAACAGGTCGTCGTTGCTTTCGGTGGACTGTACTTCGGCACGGAGGACAAGGCCACCAGTCGCTACACCGAATTCGGGGGCACCACCGGGAAACTCGACCTCAAGGTGCCGTGGACCAACAAAAAGGTGCGGCAGGCCATGAACAAGGCCATCAACCGCGCGGAACTGCTCAAGGTGCTGTACAAGGACCGGGCGACGTACACCTATGTGATGGGCTTCTATCCCGACCTGCCGGGCTGGGACCCCACCTGGGAGAAGCGCTTCCCGGAGATGTACGGCTACGACCCCAAGAAAGCCAAACAATTGCTGGCCGAGGCCGGATATCCCAAGGGCTTCAAGGCTAAGGCCTGGCTGTATCCCTTTGCCGGGGCGCCGGAGCTCATCCAAGTGATGGAGTCGGTGGCCACGCAGTTGCGTGAAGTGGGCATCGAACTGGAATTGGAAGAGGCCGACTTGGTGGCGCTCGTTCAGCCCAAGGCGCGGGAACGGCGAGCGAACTGGTACCTCAGGGCCGGCCCTCCATCAAAGAAGGCGGTGGAGCCGCAGATCGCTCTGTTCAACGCCGGGAAGGGCCAACCACACTTTTTTGAGGACGATACGATCTACAAGATGTGGGAAGACTTGCTGCAGATGTCCGACCCTAAGGCTGCGGATGCCCAACTGCGCAAGATCGGCAACTACAAGTTTGAGAACTTCGAGGTCATCCCGCTCTTCGATGTGTACATCGAGGTGGTGGTGAACCCCAAGATTGTCAATGACTGGCCCTTTTCCGGGTGGGACGGTGGGGACATCGGCCACACGTTTCTCATCAGCGCGTGTAAGCAGGAGAAGCCCTGTAAGTAGGCAGAGGGAGAGACGAGGAGGCCGTCAGCGGCCCCGGGATGATCGGGGCCGCTGGCGACCTCGACCGCGCTCCTAGCCCCAGCCGGCGATCGGCAAGATCGTGCGCAGAGCCTCACCGGTCATGATCGAGACTCCCCCTCTTCGCCAACTGCTTTGACCCGACGGAGTGCGCTCTACAGCACGCCCTCGCGCTTCAAGGCGGCGATCTCCCCGGCGTCGACATCGAGCCAATCGCTCAGCACTTCGGCGCTGTGCTGGCCCAGGAGCGGCGAGGGTTTGAGCCGCGGCGGCTTGCCGTCGACCCGCACCGGCCAGGTCGGCATCTTGAACGACCCGTTCGGATGCTCCATCACCTGCATGATGCCGCGCTCGGCGAAGGTTGGATCCCCCTGCAGTTCCATGGTGTCGAAGACCGCACCGGCCGGCACGCCGACACCGCTGACCAGCGCCATCGCCTCTTCCTTGGTGTGCTGGCGCGTCCACTCGGTGATGATCGCATCGACCTCGGCCTCACGCTCCACCCGGGCGGCGCCGGTGGCAAAGCGCGGGTCGTCGATCAGCTCCTCGCGCCCGATCAGCCGCATCAGCCGCCCCCAGTGATCGGGATTGCCGCGGCTCGTGGTGATGTAGACCCAGTCGTTGGAGCCGAGGGGTTTGCACTGATACAGACCGGAGGGCGAATTGGTGCCGGCGGTGGATTTCCCGCCGCGGCGCGGGGCCGCCTTGCCGGTCCGCGCCTGGGTGGCAAAGCAGGTGCGCATGTAGTGGAGCATCGCGTCCTGCATCGCCACTTGCAGCCGCCGTCCCTGGCCGGTCCGTTGCCGCTCGTACAGCGCGGCGAGGATGGTCGCCGCCATCAACATGCCGGTGCCGGTGTCGCCAAAGCTCGGGCCGGGCTTGACCGGCGGCCGGTCGGGCTCGCCGGTCACGCTGATCGTGCCGCCGGCGGCCTGGGCAATCATGTCGAAGGCGAGACCGTTCTCGTACTTGCTCCCGGTGCCGAAGCCCTGGATCTGACAGAAGATGATGCCAGGGTTGATCTTCTTCACCTCGTCATAGCCGAGCCCGAGGCGCTCGATCGTCCCCGGCGCCATGTTCTCGACCGTGATGTCGGCCTTCTTCAGCATCTCCTTGACGAGCTGGAGCCCGCGCGGCGATTTGAGGTTGATGGCCAGCGATTTCTTGTTGGCGTTGAACATGTGGAAATACCACGGATCGTCGTCGGGTTTGCCCGGCCGCAGCCGGCGGCCCGGATCGCCAGTCTTCGGGTTTTCGATCTTGACCACTTCGGCGCCGAGCCAGGCCAGCGCCTCGGTGCAGGACGTGCCCGCCTCGAATTGGGTGAAATCGACCACCCGGATGCCGGCAAGACAATTGAGGTCCTGGCAGTTTTGACTCATCCCTGATCCCTCCCTGCAGGTGGGCCGGTCAACCTCTTCCCGGCAGACCCATCATCCCCATCCACCACTGGAACTTGCCGTTGGTCTCGACATCGTACGTGCGCACGAAGTCCAGCCGGCCGTCGTCGCTCACTCGAAACACCGAGAGGCAGGCCGGGACGCTGACAATGCGGGATCCATCGAGCACGTTGATCGGGGCGATCGTGGCCGTCACCATCACGCGGGCGCTCGCGTCGAGGGCAAAGGTGCGCACGTGGTAGCCACGCGCTTCGATGCTTTGAATCATCGTCGGTTCACCGCTGCTCCGGTCGATGGCATAGACGGCGATGGTGTTCTCTCCGCCCTGGAATACCGGCGTGCCCTCGAACGGCACGGTAGCACTGGCGCGATTGGCGACATAGACGAAGTGGCCATTGGGGTGCACGTGAACCGCGCCGACCGCCTGGCGTCCGCGGAGGTTTCGCGGCTCGCCCAGGGTGTCCTTCACGAAGACGGGGGCCGCGCTCAAGCTCTCGCCAGCCAGGCGATAGACGTCGAGCGTGTTTTCCCGCTCTCGCCCGACATAGACCCACGGCTGCGTCGGATGAAAATCCAGATGCCTCGGTCCGAATCCATAGCCGCCGCCCGGGGCGACCGCGGCCAGATTGGACAGCACGCCATCATTGAAGCGGAAGACCTTGAGCGCCCCGGGATCCTCGGGCTTGCCGCCGGCGGGATCATTGCCGCGGGTGACCAAGATCACGGCGCGGTTGTCCGGTGTGGCCAGGATCTGGTGCGCGTAGATGCCCGTGTCCAGTGGCCCGGGCTGCTTCATCAGCGCACCGATGGTCCCATCGCGATTGATGCGGTGGACGGTGACACCGCTCGGCAGGTTGAAGGCGGTCAACGCAAAATCGCCGGTCCGGTCGAGACTCATATGGATCGGGCGCGACGGCAGCGGCTCCGGCTCACCGTGCGCGCGCAGGGCACCGGTCGCGGGATCGACGCGAAAGGCGGTCAGGTGGTGCGTATCGCCGGTCGTCCCCGGCCCGCGGTTGCTCGAGGCTACGTAGAGATACTGCCTCGAGGGGTGCGGCCACGCGTACTGGATACCGGCGGGAAGCTTCACCGCGCCGCGCCTGTCAACGCGGCCGCCTCGACGTCGACTTCGAAATGATGCAGTTCCTCGCCCACGCTGCGGTACAAGGCAGTGATACCTGGTGTCGGTTTCCGTCTCGAGCTCACGGCATCTTCCTCACCTCGGTCTCCGCTTGCTCCCGCCAGCCGCCAGACTCGCGGACCGTCGAGCCGCCCCGCCCTCTGTCTGCTGTACGGACTTCGGGAGCTGTGGTCGGCGGACCGGGACTTCCGAAGGTTTCCTGGCCTTCACGTGAGGAATCCGCTTCCTGAGCCGCCCCGAGTCTCGCTAGAGCGTCAACCGCTCATACACCGGGGACACCACCAGCGGCCGATCCGTGTCCACGCTCACCCCGCACAGTGTCCGCCGCATCCCCGGCGTGCGCCGCTTCTGGAAGGCCGCGCGCGTCGCTTCGTCCGCCCCGTGCAGGATCCCGTGCGGCGTGTGCGACAGCATCCCGGGCTTGCGGCCGCCGGACTCGTCGTGGTGCACGAACACGCTCTCGTCGTTGTCGACGTTGCGGTGGTACGACGGCAGCTCCTCGGCGTTCAGATCGGCCACCGCGATCTGCGGCACGAAGGTGATCACCACGAACCCCGTCGCCTGGAACGTGCACCAGGACGAGGGGGCCAGGTGGATCCGGTCGGAACTGATCGGAATGATGTCGCGGATGTTCAGCTTATAGGGGAACAGGTCGCCCTTCCACCCTACCGACGCCAGCGGGTCGTTGCGGTAGAAGATGGAGCTGTGCGTGCCGCCGTGCTTGACCCGCAGTTCCCACTCGTCGCGCTGCGGCCTGCGATCGGCGTGCAGCTCCGGCAACACCAGGACCGTCGGATCGACCGGCATGTGCCGCCCGACCTGCTGGTGCTCGGTCAGTGACAGCGGGGCGGGCGATTCGACCACCAGCATGTGGCTGTCGCCGGCGTCCGGCATCAGACTAAACGTGATGCCTTTGGGGATCAGCACATAGTCGCCCGGCTCGTAGACCAGGCGCCCGAACTCGGTGTCGAACTGGCCTCGACCCTTGTGCACGAAATGCAGCAGGTCGCCGTCCGTGTTGCGGTAGGCGAAGGGCATCGCCGCGCTTCGGCGGCTGACCGCGACGCTGACGTCGGGGTTGGACAGCATCACCTCCGGCGTGCCGCGCGGATCGTTCATGTCGGACGGCTCGACATGTGCGGTATCGGCGACACGGCGCGGATGCAGGGTGCCCTCGACGCGCACGATCTCGTTGGGGCCGTGCTCGCGGTAGATCATCCCGACCGGGCCGAAGAAACCCTGGCGACTGATGTGCTCCTCCCGCAGGTCGCCCAGGCCGACCCGCGCCTGGCGGACATGTCGCCCCTTGGTGTGGTGGATCCAGGAACGCATGGCTCAACTCCTTTCTCGCTGCTTGGAGCGCACGGCTCTGGACAATCCAGCGTCGCTCCGAACTCCCCGCGTAGCCAGAGCGCGGCGCTTAGTTGGATCGCGTCGAATCTCCTGAGAGAGTGACGGCGAAGCAGGGAGCGGACATCCTTCAACGTCGCCTCGTCGACGAGGATGCGGTCGTAGGCCAGCGGCCATGATAGAGGATTGTCCTCGGCCGCGTCAAAGCCTGCGCCCCTGGCCCACTGCCACGCTGGCCTCGCCCGGGCCTGGCGAGAGTGTGCCTCCGCGGTATCGACCTCGAGGCGGTCGGCATGGGCCTCGATGTCGCCGAGGCGGTTCCAGAACACGCTCGATCGACGGGACGTTCGGCGGTACAGTTCTGGAACTAGCGGAGGTGGGACATGGCGCGCGATGGCTACCTGATCCTCGACAGCGACCTTCACATGATGGAGCCTGACGATCTCTGGGCCGGCTACCTCGAGGGGCCGCATCGGGCGAACCTGCCGCGATTCTTCGGCGGGCAGCAGCAAAGACTCACCGACAGCTCCCAGGACAAGGGCAACGCCGACACCATCATGGCGATGGAGGTGCAGGGGCTGGCGATTCCCGCGCACGCCAAGGCGACGGCCGCGACCGCGTCCAGCCGCGAGCTGCGGCGCCGGAGCCGCGCACGCCACCCGCACTTCCAGGTCGCGCGGGGGCGCGGCTTCGACCCCGCCTCCACCCTGACCGCAATGGACATCGAAGGCGTCGACGTCGCCGTCATGTATGGCACGCGCGGCCGCCAGATCTTGATGCACGACGACCTCGCGCCGGACTACGCGGCGGCGCTGGCCCGCGCCTACAACAACTGGGCGCACGACTACTGCCACAGCCAGCCGAACCGGCTGAAGTTCGCCGCCCAGGTGGCGATGCACAGTATCCCCGCGGCGATTGATGAGGCTCGCCGGTGCGTCAGGGAGCTTGGGGCAGTGGCGATCATCGGCACCCCCAACCCCGTCAACGGACAGCATTTGCACGATGAGGCGTGTGAGCCGCTGTGGAGTGCGCTGGAGGAGCTCGGCGTGCCGATCGGATTCCATCCCACCGGCAACACCTCGCTCAAGGACGACGCCGGGCGCCGCTTCGTCGGTCACGCCAACTTCCACCCGATCGCCCATGCCATTCGCAATCCGGTCGAGTTGATGGGGGCCATCGCCAGCATGACCACCGGCGGCGTCCTCGAGCGACACCCCCGGCTCCGCTGCGCCTTCCTCGAAGGCACCGCCGGATGGCTCTATTGGTGGCTGTGGCGGCTCGATGACCAATGGGAGAAATTCGGCCCCGGCTGCGAGCATCAATTGTCGATGCTGCCCAGCGAGTACTTCAAGCGGCAGTGCTACATCGCGCTCGATGTCGACGAGGAGCCGGCGGTCGACGTGGTCGACAAGATGGGGGCCGACTACTTCGTGGTCTCGACCGACTATCCCCACTCCGACGGCGCGTTTCCCGAAGCCATGGAGCAGTTTCTCGGCCTGCCGTTCAGCCATGACGTCCGCCGCAAGATTCTGTGGGACAACTGCGCACGTCTCTACGCCATCGACACCCCGGCCGCCGCCTTGACGCAGGAGGCCATCCGGCACCCCTGACCTCGCGCCGGGCGGGCTCGTCCACAGCGGATGCCGCGACCTGAACGATCGCAGCTCCCGTCGGTCGTGTGCCCCGGGTGGCGCCAGACCCGATCGGGAGGTGCCAGCGTCCGGGCCGGCGCCCACCGCAAACAGGAGGAGTTCGATGGGAAGGATCGTCTTCGCCGGCGCGATGTCGCACGTGCTGGACCCGGAGTACTACCAGAACGCCTGCGGCGACACAGGCCGGCGCAAGGTCGAGGCGTGCATGGCCGCCATCCGTGCCATGGGGGCGCGCTTCCTGGCCCGGCGCCCGGACGCGCTGATCGTCGTCGCCGACGATCATCTCAACGCGTTCTCCTTCAACGCGGTGCCCGCCATGTGCGTGCGCATCGGGCGCTCGGTCAACCGGATGATCCAGGAGGAGGCCGAGGCGTTCGACCGGGCGCTGGAGGGGATGCCGGAGCAGTACGCCCTGCACGAGGAGCTGGCAAACCGCCTCCTCGAGGATGGGCTCGACGCGGGCTTCGATCTGGCCCTCTCGTGGGAGGCGCCCATCGACCACGCGTTTCTCAGCCCGGTCATGACGATGCACGGCACGGCGCCAGTGACACCGCTGGTGCCCATCTGGATCAACTGTTTCATCGCTCCTCAGCCCACCCCGGCGCGCTGTTTCGCCCTCGGGCAGCACCTGGCCCGGGTGGTCGCGAAGTCATCCTGGAACGTCGGCATCATCGCCACCGGCGGTCTCTCCCATTTCCCGGAGCTGCTGTTGGGGCGAGTGGGCGAGACCGACACCGTCTTCGATCGCAAGCTCGTGCACTGGATGGAGCAGGGCGAGCACGAGCCGCTCCGGAGCCTGACGGTGAGCGAGCTCCACAAGACCGGCGAGCACGAGTTCCTCAACTGGATGGTGTTGCTCGGGGCGGTCACCCCGGCCCGCGCGGACGTGCGCTACTTCGGCGAGCTTCCGCGGATCAACCTGGCCGCCGTCGAGTGGAGGCTGGCATGAGCCGCTACGAGATCAACAGCGTCCTGTATCGCCTCAAGAAGGACCGCGCCTTCCGCGAGCGCTTCAATCAGAATCCCGAAGCGGCGCTGGCCGGCCTGGACCTCAGCGACACAGAGCGCGCGGCCTTCCTGGCTCGCGATATGTACCGCATCAATCAGCTGGGCGGGTACCTGCACCTGACCATGTCGGTGCCGGGAATGGCCGCGCACGTGAGGCACGCAGATCGGGAGGCGCCGGGCCCAGACGCGGGCGGGAGATCGACCAGCGCGCCCTCGCCGAGCTGAAGGAAGGGCGGCGCGGCCTTCAGCGACCGCTCTTCTTCATCTCGGCGAGATTGGCCAGTGTGCCTCGAATGTAGTCCGCGGTGGCCTGGGCGGCCGCGGTCAGGGCAGCCTCACCTTTGGACGGCGTGGCCAGACTCGGACGCCCCCACACGCCGGCGGGCGCGATCGCGGCAAGCGGCACGAGGTCGAGGATGTCAGGCCTCGCCTGCGGGACGTGATCGGCTGCACCCTCTTTCACCGCGGCGGGGCAGAGCGCGAGCATGAGCGACGTCTCGACCTCGCCCGCGTGCACGTCGTCGGCCGCAGACTCGAACACGCCACCGAGGACCCGAGCGGCCGCGGCGAGCGGCTGCACCCAGATCGCATCCAGTCCGGGATGCTCGTGATTGAGCTGCCGCACCGCCGCCTTCACGATGAAGTTGCCGAAGGGGACGACGGTGTTGCCCGAGGCGAGCCCCGGTCCGGCGATCACGGCCACCCGATCGATGCCCGTCTCGTGGAGCGCCACCGCGACGTCCTGGATGACCCGGCGGAGCACATCAGGCGTCAGGTCAGCGGTGCCGGGCATGCCCCGCGCGTGGGTCGAGTTGCCGAACGGGATGGTCGGCAGTCGGTACACTCCCGGCCCGAGGAGGTCGGCCGCCCTGCGCGCGAGAGCCTCCACCACGAGCAGATCGCAGCCAACGGGGAGATGCGGGCCATGCGTTTCGATGGCCGCCAGGGGCAGGATCGCCGTGTGGGGACGCGCCGACTCGACCTGGAACGTCGTCGCTCGATAGTCCAGACCGCCCCTCGCGCCGCCGTCCCATGGGCCCCATCCGAGCCAGCTCGGGGCGGCGGCGTCCCCCGACCCGGCCGGAGGCGTCGAGGCGGGAACGGGCCTATCGCGGAGCCGAGCGACCGACTCGAGCGTCTCGCGCACCCAGGCCACCACCGCGCGCACGCGCAGGTCGAGAGCACGCCGGCCTTTCTCGACCGAGGCGAGGCTCGGCTTCCCCCACACACCGGACGGACTGATCTGCCCGATCAGCGCGTAGTCCAGGAACTCCCGGCCGACGGTCGGGATATGGTCGACCCGCTCGTCGCCCACGAGCTCGGGCGCGATCGCCAGAAACACCGACGTCTCCGACTCGCCCGCATGGACCTCGCGCCCGGCCGTCTCGAAGATGGGCTGGCTACCGGCGCGCAGACTCATGGGGGGAAGCAGGACGATCGGCGCGCCCGGCTCCGCGTTCAGCTCGCGGACGGCGACCTCCAGGGTGAAGTTGCCGCCGTGGCCGTTGATGAGGACGACGCTCCGGATGCCGCTCCTGGCCACCGAGCGCACGACGTCGCTGACGGCATCGGCGAGCGTCATCGGGCGCAGCCACACCGTGCCGGCCATCGGCTTGTGACACCGGCCCATACTCACCGGCAACGCGGGCAGCAGATACGCGCCGAGCTCGGCCGCGACGCGGTGGGCAAGCGCCGTCGCGGCGATCCAGTCGGTGCCGAGCGGGAGATGATAGCTGTGCTGCTCTATGGAGCCGATGGGCAGCACGGCGATCGGGGGCCGGGCGCGCTCGAGGGCATGGGCGGAGCTGAGGGCGTCGAGCATGGTTCTCCTCACCAGTTGGGCGCGCCCCGCCGCGCCGGATCGAGCGCGTCGCGCAGGGCGTCACCGACGAAGTTGATGCTCACGACCGTGAGCGAGATGAGCAGGCCGGGATACACGGCCAGCGCGGGCGCGATGCGCAGATAGCGCTGGGCGTTCTGCAGCATGTTTCCCCACGAGGCCTCCGGTGGCTGGATGCCATAGCCGAGGTAGCTCAGGGCGGACTCGGCGAGGATGGCGGTGGCCACCTGGAGGGTGGCCGCCACGATGATCGGCGGCGCCGCGTTGACGAGCGCGTGACGGAGGATCAGCCGGCCATCGCGGGCGCCGAGGGCCCGCGCGGCCACCACGAACTCGCGCTCGCGCAGCGAAAGAACCTCCGCTCGCACGATGCGCGCGGTGCCCGTCCACGACACGCCGCCGATGATGAGGACCAGCAACGACAGTCGGATCTCCACGAAGGCGCTGATCACCAGGGCCAGGGGCAAGGTGGGGATTGACAGCATCACGTTGACCAGCCCGCTCAGCACCACGTCGAGTCGCCCCCCGTAGTAGCCGGCGAGCCCCCCGATGCACGTGCCGATGGTGGCGGTGAGGAGCGCCGCGCCGACGCCCACGGCGAGCGAGATCCGCGATGCATGGACGAGCCGGCTCAGGAGATCGCGGCCCACGTCATCGGTGCCGAGCAGCGCCGCCTCGCCCGGCGACCGGAGGGGTCGATCGACGATAGCGTGGGGATCAATCGGTGCGATCACGGGAGCGAGCAGCGCCACCAGCGCAACCAGCACGAGGTAACCGGCGCTGACCGCGGCGAGGGGATCGCGACCGATGCGAGCGAGCAGGCGGCCCCCCGCGCGGCCGCTCGGGACTCGCCGCCCGGGGCCGACGGGCACGGTGACGGTGGCGTCACCGTTCAGGAGCGGCGTGCGGCGCCGCGCCTCGGCGACAGGCTCCCCGATTGATTCGCCTCTCACTCGAGTCGGATCCGGGGATCGGCCAGGCCGTACGTCAGATCGGCCAGAAGATTCCCGACGAGTACCAGGACGGCCATCAGCATGAAGGACGCCATGAGCACGGGATAGTCGCGGCCGATGAGCGAATCGACGAGCAGGCGACCCATGCCGGGCCAGGCGAACACGGTTTCCGTGATCATGGCGCCCCCCACGAGCCGTCCACCCTGGAGCCCGAGAAGCGTGATGAGAGGCAGCAGCGCGTTCCGAAAGGCGTGGCGCAGCACCACGCGGCCCTCGGCGAGTCCCTTGGCGCGCGCCGTGCGGACGAACTCCTGGCGGAGCGCCTCGAGCAGCATCGAGCGCAGGTATCGGCTCCAGCCGGCGATCTCGAGCGTGGCCAGTACGCAGGCCGGCGCCAGGAGGTGCCAGAGTCGATCGGCCAGCGAAAAGTCCGCGCCGAGGGTGGCCATGCCGCCCGACGGCAGCAGCCGCAGCTTCACCGAGAACAGCAGCAGGACGACGATGCCGAGCCAGAACGTGGGGACCGAGACGCCGAGCATCGACACCGCGCCGATGAGCCGCTGGACCGACGGCCGGGCGGTGGCGGCGATGATCCCGAGAGGCACGGCCACGATGGCCGCGACGATGAGCGAGGCCATCACGAGCTGGACGGTGTTGAGCACCCGCTCGCCCACGATGCCCCCGACCGGGCGCGCGTACTTGTAGGAAATTCCCCAGTCGCCCATCAGTATGGCGCCGAGCCACTTCGCGTACTGCACGGGGTAAGGGTCGTGAAGCCCGAGGCGCTCCTCGATGCGGCGGAGGTCCTCGGGATCGGCGTTCGGGCTGTTGAGGTAGACCGCCATCGGGCCGCCGGGAGCCGCGTGCAGCAGCAGGAACACGACGATGGAGACGGCGAGCAAGGTCGGCACGACGGCCCCGAGCCGTCGCACCAGAAAAGTCCGCATCAGGTGCGGGCGCTTACTGGGTCACCCACCACTCGTCGGCGTTCCAGAACTCGTTGTAGCCCGGTGCTGGCCGGTAGCCCTGAACGCGCTTGTTGAGGACGGTGTTGGCGTGGAGCCAGTAGATGAAGAGGTGGACGACGTCGTCGGCCACGATCTCCTGTACCTTCAGATAGGCCGCCTTGCGCTTCTCCCGATCGACCGTGGCCGCCGCGGCCAGGAGCAGCCGGTCCACTTCCGCGTTCGAGTACCCCGGGAAGTTGGTGGTGGGCTTCAGCTCGGGCGAGAGGTAGTGGGTCGACATGTCGGGGTCGGGCAGGCGGCCGGTGTACGAGTACGCCATCTCGAACTGCCGCTTCGGCAGCATGCTGCCCCACATGGTCCCGACGTCCACGGTGCGGATGCGCGCCTCCACCCCGATCTGCTTCCACTGCTGCTGAATGAAGGACAGGACCTGGACGCGCTCCTGCTCCCCGCCGATGTTGGCCAGCTCGAAGCTCAGCCGCCGGCCCTCCCGCGCTCGCACCCCGTCGGCGCTCGGCCTCCATCCGGCCTCATCCAGCAGGCGCTGGGCTCGCGCCGGATCGAACCCCTGGTGCAGGATCTTCGGGTGGTACGCCCACGACGTCGGCGGCAGGAGCTGCCAGGCCGATGTCACGTGCCCGCCGAGGATCGTCTTGACGAGGCGCTCCTTGTCGAACCCGTAGGCGAGCGCCTGGCGCACTTTCTTGTCGCTGAACGGCGGCACGGTGAGGTTCATCCAGAGGACCCACGGCGTCACCGTCGGAACCGAAACGAGGGCCAGGGTCGGCAGCTTCTTGACGACGTCCACCTGCTCGTTGGGCAGGCGAACGCGGGTGTCGACGTCGCCCGTCTCGAGCTGGTTGAGGAGCGCGTTGGCGTCGGGGACGACCTTGTAGATGATCCGGTCCAGGTACGGCCGGCCGGGCTTCCAGTAGTTCGGGTTCTTCACGAGCACGATGTGGCTGCCCGGCACCCATTCCTTGAACGCGAAGGGGCCGAGGCCGACCGGCGCCCGGAACCATCGGTGCGTCTTGATATCGACCCCGGCCTCGCCGAGGATGTGTCGCGGCAGCATGCCCAGGGTGGCCACGCGGTCGAGGAAGGGCGCGTCGACCGTGGAGAAGCGAAACACCACGGTGCCCTCATCCGGAGTCTCCACGGCGGAGACCTTGTTCCATCCGGCGCGCCCGCGCACATCGACGGCGGGATTCATCACGGTCTGATACGTGAATGCCACATCCGCGGCCGTGAAGGGCTTGCCGTCGTGCCACTTCACGCCCTTGCGCAGCTTGAACGTGTAGCGCAAACCGTCGCGCGAGATCCCGCCGTTCTCGACGGTCGGCAGTTCAGTCGCCAGCGAGGGCACGTACTCCAGCCGCTCGTTGATGACCACCAGGGTGTCGTTCACGAGCTGGCTGATCTCACCCGACACGCTGAGCCCGGTGACGGGCCCCCAGATCCGATCCGGCTCCTGAACGGACCCGTGGACGAGCTGTCCACCCGGCCGCGGTGTCTGGGCACCGGCTCCGATGGCCGCCGCCATGATGAGCGCGATGACGGCGGCGAGGATGGGGCGATATCGGGAGACGACCATCGGAACCTCCTCGGCGACAGGGTGTGCGTTCGGGCCAACGTTAACACGGGGGCCTCGGCCCGGCCTCGCAGGCCCGACCCGACGCAGGATCGGGGGTCGCGCCTCGGGAGAGCTCGCCATGGTGATGTCCGGCAGCGGCGAGCGACGAATTTGGGTCTGTGGCATTCTTGCGGCGTGGAAGCGATCCGCCTCCTGGTCGACCGCACCGACACGCCGATCGGCGAGCTGACCATTGTCGTCGACGGGGCGGGGCGTCTACGCGCGGTGGGCTGGACCGAGCACGAGGACCGGATGCGCCACTTCTTGCGCGTGCACTACGGCGCGAACGGCCACGCGCTCGAGCCCGCCCGCGAGCCGGTGGATGGCGTGGTGGCCCTCAAGGCCTACTTCGCCGGCGACCTCGCGGCGATCGACGACCTGGCCGTCGAGACCACCGGCACACCCTTCCAGCGCGTGGTGTGGCGCGCGCTGCGGGACATTCCGTGCGGCCACACGATCTCTTACCGTGAGCTCGCTCGGCGCATCGGCCGCCCCGCGGCGGTGCGGGCGGTCGGCCTCGCCAACGGCGCCAACCCGGTCGGGATCGTGGTGCCCTGCCACCGGGTCATCGGGTCGGCCGGCTCGCTGACGGGCTACGGCGGCGGACTCGAGCGCAAGCGCTGGCTCCTCGCTCACGAGGGCGCGCTCCTGACGTAGCGGATCGAGGATCATCCGCGCTAGGGCAGGGTCGCGACGAGGTCGATCTCCACCAGGCACCCGGGCACCAGGAGACCCGTGGTGCCCACCGTAGTCCGCGGGGGCGGAACCGGGAAGAATTCTCTCCACACATCGTCGAAGCCGTCGAAGTTGGCCAGGTCGGTGTGGAATACCTGCGCCTTCACCACGTGCGCGAGCGACGTGCCGGCCGCCTTGAAGGTCCGGGCCAGATTGTCCAGGACATACCGCGTCTGACGCTTGATGTCGGATCCGTAGAAGGGAAACGCGGGGTTCACCCGCGCCTCTGGCGCTACCCCCGTCGCGTAGTCGCTGGCGATCTGTCCCGCCGCGAATACGAGGTCGTTCACGCGTATGGCCGGAGTGTAGTGGGCGAGCGGCTTGGGGATGTCGAGCACGGAAACGGCCAGTGGTCTGGCCGAGGGCAGAGCCGCGATGAGGTCGATCTCCACCAGGGTACCCTTCACGAGGAGCCCAGTGGTGCCGACAGTGGTCCGCGGGGGCGGCGCGGGGAAGAATTCTCTCCAGACCTCATCGAAGGCGGCGAAGTTGCGCAGGTCGGTGTGGAACACCTGCGCCTTCACCACGTGCTCCAGCGAGGTGCCGGCTGCCCGCAACGTCCTGGCCAGATTCTCCAGCACGTAGCGCGTCTGGCGCTTGATGTCGGACCCATAGAAGGGAAACGCGGGATCAACGCGGGCCTCCGGCGGCACGCCCGTCTTGAAGTCACTGGCCAGCTGTCCGGCTGCGAAGACCAGGTCACCGGCCACGACCGCCTCGGAGTAGTTGGCCAGCGGTCGAGGTCCGTCCGAGACCACGATGCGGGCTCCCGTGTCCGGCATGGTGGCGATGAGGTCGATCTCCACCAGCGTGTCCTTCACCAGGAGCCCCGTGGTGCCGATGGTGGTCCGGGGGGGCGAGGTGGGGAAGAACTCCTTCCAGACCTCGTCGAAGCCGCTGAAGTTCATCAGATCGGTGTGGAACACCTGAGCCTTCACCACGTGCTCCAGTGAGGTCCCGGCCGCCTTGAAGGTCCTGGCCAGATTTTCCAGGACGTAGCGCGCCTGTTTCTTGATCGCCGAGCCATAGAACGGGAAAGCCGGATCTACCCGGGCCTCCGCGGCGACGCCATGCTTGAAGTCGCTCGCGATCTGGCCGGCGGCGAAGACCAGGTGGCCGGCGCGGGCGGCCGGCGTGTAGTTGGCGAGGGGCTGCGGGATGTCGGGCACAGCGATGTCGACCCTGGGCAAGCGCGGTGCTCCTTTCAGAGGCCTTCGGCGTCGGCGGCCATGTCGAGCCGCCCGTGATCGTCAGAGGTCATCGGAATTCATCCCGGGCACGCCCGCGTCATCGAGACCCATGTAGACGCGCTGCAGGAGGTCGTTGGCCAGCAGCTCCCGGCTGGTTCCGGTCAAGGCCAGGCGCCCGCTCTCGAGAATGTAGCCCCGATGCGAGATCGAGAGCGACTGCTGGATGGCCTGCTCGGTGAAGAGCACGGTGACGCCCTCCGCGGCGATGCGCTGGATCGTGTCGGAGACCTCGAGGACCAGCCGCGGGGCCAGACCGAGGAACGGCTCGTCCAGCATGACGAAGCGCGGCCGGCTCATGAGCGCGCGCCCGATGGCCACCATCTGCTGCTCGCCGCCCGACAAGGTGGCGGCGAGCTGACCTTGGCGTTCTTTCAGCACGGGAAACATGGCGAAGACGCGCTCGAGGGCGGTGCCCCGCCCCGCGCGCCGCTCGGGGAGGTAAGCGCCCAGCAACAGGTTCTCCTGGACCGTCATGTATGGAAAGACTCGGCGGCGCTCGGGCACGTGGGCGAGCCCGCGCCCCAGGCGCCGATAGGTCGGCATCCGCGTCACGTCCTCTCCGTCGAAGCGCACCGTGCCCTCGGCGGGCAGGACGAGCCCCGAGACGGCGTTGAGGAGCGAGCTCTTGCCCGACCCATTGGCGCCCATCAGGCAGACGACCTCGCCGGCATCCACGTACAGCGAGACGCCGGACAGGGCCAGGTAGCCCCCGTAGTTCACCTCGAGCGCATCAATGCTGAGCAGGGGCGCCTCCCACGTAGATGTGGATGACCGCCGGATCGCTCACGACCGCGGCCGGCGGCCCTTCCTGAATCTTCTGGCCGAGATGCAGCATCACCAGCCGGTCGGCCACGGCGCTGATCACGCGGAGATTGTGCTCGATCACCAGGAGGGTCAGCCCCTCTGCCCTGACTTTCTGGATCAGGCGGACGAGGCCGGGGAGGCTGCGCTGGTCGACGCCGCCGGTGACCTCGTCGAGCAGCAGCAGCCGGGGTCGCGTGGCCAGCGCGCGCGCCAGCTCGAGCCGCTTCCGCTCGCCCGTGCTGAGCCCGCTGGCCGGCGTATTCACGCGGTGGCCCAGACCGACGAACTCGAGGTAGCGCCCAGCCTCCCGGCGTGCGCTGGCCACGCTCTCGACGCGCGGCAAGGCCGCCACCATCACGTTCTCGATGGTCGTCATGCCGGCGAACGGGCGCACGATCTGAAAGGTCCGCGCGATGCCGAGCCGGTTGCGCGCGTCGGGGCCCTCGCGCGCGAGGCGGCGGCCGGCAAAACGGATGTCACCACCGTCCGGCTCGAGGGTTCCGGTGATGACGTTGAACAAGGTCGTCTTGCCGGCGCCGTTGGCTCCGATGATGCCGACCACCTCGCCGGGGGCGACCTCGAGACTGACGCCGCGGATCCCCACCGCGCCGCCGAAGCTCCGACTGAGGCCGCGCACCTTGAGCAGCGGCCCGGCGCCGTTGCCCGCCACCCGGGCGCCGAACAGTCCTCCCTCGGGCAGCAGGATGCGCGGCGCGTTCTCGACGCTCACCGCCGCCGCGGGTTCGGCCAGCCAGCGCGCGCACGCGCGGGCCAGCGCGTCGACGCCGCGGCGCACCCAGGGGTCCACGCCCTGAGGCCAGTAGAGGATGACGACAACCAGCAATGCGCCGTACACGATGAGGTGCACCCCCTGCAGGCTGCCGCCCCAGAAGGCCCGCGTCAGCTCGGCGATGGGCACGAGGATCATCGCCCCCCACAGCGGCCCCAGCACGGTGCCGATCCCGCCCAGCACGGCCATGATCACCATCTGCACGGAGAAGTCGAGGCTCATGGTCCGCGTGGGGGTGATATAGCCGACGAGCTGCGCGTAGAACGTGCCGCCGATGGCGGCGAAGAAGCTGCTGAGCATCATCGCCACGAGCTTCACGCGCGCGGGATTGATTCCCAGCGCGGCGACGGCGTCCTCGTCGTCGCGGATGGCGGCCAGGTAGTACCCGAGCCGCGAGCGCTTCACCGCCCAGCCGGCAGCGAGCACGGCCAGCAAGAGTCCCAGCATCGTGTAGTAGTAGGGCCGCTTGCTGGCGAACTGAAACATCCCGGGCCGGTCGCCCAGCACGGGCAGCAGCAGGCCGCGCACGCCGTTGATCTCGAGCGGTCCCAGGCGGTCGGTCAGCTCGAAACCGACGCGCAGCATCTCGGCGAAAGCGATGGTGACCAGAGAGAAGAACGCGCCGCGCAGGCGGAAGCACGGGTAGCCGATGACCCCACCCACGACAGCGGCCAGCAGGCCGCCCGCCAGCATGCCGACCCACGGCGTGAGTCCGGCCTGGATGGCGAGGATCGACGACGTGTAGGCGCCGATGCCGACCAGCCCGGCGTGGCCGATGGAGTACTGGCCGGCAAAGCCGCCGATGAGGTTCCACGCCGCGCTGAGATAGGCGAAGAACATGACCCAGATCAGCACCTGGATCCAGTACTCGTCGTTACCGAGAGCGGCGCGAGTGGCCAGCGGAAGCAGCAGGGCCACGAGCAAGAGCGCCCCGCCGAGGATTCGCGCCACCGTGGCGGCGGCGGGCGCCACGGCGGCCGTCATCTCCTCGATCCCGCGCGCCGCCTCATCGCCGCTCGACGCCGAGCAGGCCGGCCGGGCGGAGGAAGAGCACACCGATGAACACTGCGAAGAGCACGATCTGAGCGGCCGAGGCCTGCACGTAGAGCCCGACGATGCCCTCGACCATGCCCACGATGAGACCGCCGAGCGCCGCGCCGGGCATGCTCCCGATGCCCCCCAGCACCACGATGACGAACACCTTGAGCAGGAACGATGTGCCCAGGCCCGGATGCACGTAGAAGAACGGCACCAGCACCGCTGAGGCCACGCCCATGAGGGCCGCGCTCAGCGCGTAGGCGATCGCGTAGATGTGCGCGTCATTGATGCCCATCAGCCGCGCCACCTCGCGGTCCTGGCCGGTGGCGCGCACGGCGCGGCCGAGGTCGGTGCGCGTGAAGAACAGGTAGAGGCCGAGACAGGTGAGGATCATCGCACCCATGCCGACCAGGCGCGGCACGCTGACGATGATCCCCGCGACCTTGAAGGTGGCCAGCGACACGTCGGTCTGGACGGTCTTGAAGTCCGCAGAGAAGAACAGGAGGGCGGCGTTCTCCATGACGAGGGCCAAGCCCAGGGTGACCAGCAGCACGCTCATCGGCTCGCGCGCGCGCTCGCGGGCCAGCAGCGGCGACACAAAGGCGCGCTGCATCAGATAACCGAGGCCGAACAGCGCGGGCACGGTGACGAGCGGCGACAGGTATGGATGCACGCCGCCCAGCTCCCAGAGCCAGTACGCCATGAACATCCCCGCCATCAAGAGGGCGCCCTGGGCGAAGTTCACCACGCGCATGGTGCCGAAGACGATGTTCAGCCCCAGCGCGATGAGCGCGTAGATCCCGCCAATCAGCAGGCCACTCACCGTCGCCTGCCAGAAGCTCATGTGCTGAACATGGGGGGCCTCGAAAGGGCCCCCCATGCCCCCCTCTGGCAGCTCGGGGCGCCCCGGCGGAGCCGTGGCGCCCCGCGATATTGCTGGGCGATTGGGAGGGCTGCCACCGCTAACGAGCCGTCCACAAATCGGGCCACACGCGATATCGCCGGGCGATTGGGAGGGCTGCCACCGCTAACGAGCCGTCCACAGATCGGGTCACACGCGATATATCGCCAGGCGATTGGGAGGGCTGCCACCGCTAACGAGCCGTCCACAGGTCCGGGCCACACGCGATATCGCCGGGCGATTGGGAGGGCTAACACCGCTAGCGAGCCGTTCCCAGATAGGGCCAGACGAGCTTGGCGTCGGGCTCGGCGACGGACTCCGGATAGAACAGGCGGAACTTGCCGCTCTGAATCTGGACGACCACCGCCGTCGCGAAGGGGTTCTGGCCGGTGTCGTCGAACTTGATCTGCTTGTACGGAATCAACATCGCCTTGTGGGCGACGTCGGTGATGCTGGTCGTGGCGATGGCGTCGCGCAATTCCTTCGTCCCCGGGGTCTTCGTCCGCTCCAGCGCGTCGACGATCACGTAGAACGCCTGGTAGAAGCCCGCCGAATCCTCGGTGAAGGGCACCCCGAAGCGGGCCACGTGGCGGTCGTTCTCCTTGGCGATCCACGGGACCTTCTTGCCGATGGCCGCGTCCCACATTGTGGCGGCCAGGATGCCTTCGGACAGCTTACCCACGCCCTTCAGGAAATCGGGCTGCACGTGGCCACCGCCGCCCGCTGCGTAGGCCGTCGGACGCAGCTCCTGCTCGTGCATCTGGCGGGTGATGAGGAGCGCGTCGCCCAGGTATGAATCGGCGACGATCAGGTCGGGATTCGCCCGCTTGGCCTTGACGATCAGCGAGGTGAGATCGGCGGAGGCGAACGGGTAGTTCTCGACGAAGTGGACCTTGACGCCGCCCTTCTCGAGGAAGCCGCGCTGCTTGTCGCTGACCGACTTTCCCCACTCCGTGTTTTCGGCCAGGATCACGGCGGACTTCAGGCCGCTCCCTCCCTTGCCCAGCGCCAGAAGGCCTTCGATGAGCGTGCGGGCCTTCATGGTGTCGTTGGCGTGCACGCGGAAGACGTACTTGAAACCCCGCTCGGTGATCTTGTCGAACGTCCCGAACGTGAGCCACGGCACCTGATGCCGCTCGGCCACCGCGGACGAGGGAAAGCCGACGCCGCTCTGAAAGGCCCCGATCAGCGCGTGCACCTTCTCTCGCGTGATCAGGCGCTCGGTCTCGGTCACCCCGATGTCGGCTTCGCCGCGAGTATCGCCAAAGACGAGTTTGATCTTGGCGCCGCCCAGTGACTTGATGCCGCCGGCATTGTTGACATCCTCCGCGGCCATGGTCAGGGCATTGCGCTGGGCCTGGCCGAACTTGGCGGTGGGGCCGGTCAGCGGACAGACGACGCCGATGCGGACCTCGTCGCTGGCCTGGGCCACCGGCACGACGAGGCACCCGGCGAGCGCGACAGTCAGTCCGACGAGACGGCGAACGAGTCGCAAGCTACCCATAGTCGTTCCTCCCTGCCGCCGCGACGCGCGCGGGCAGCGTGCTCATCAGCGCCCGTGGGGACGGGAGCGCCGCGCCCGTGTGACCGGCGCCCCCTCCGCGGTCAGCCGAGCGCGATGTCGAGCCAGCCGTGGGGCGTGACGTTCACGCGCTCGCCCTCGCGCACGAGCACCGTGGTGGTTGCCGATTCGAAGATCGCCGGTCCCTTCAGGAGCAGGCCAGGAGTCAGTCCATCGAGGCGATAGACTGGCACCTCGACCCACTCCCCGAGATACACGCGGCGGCGCGCCGGCGCGGCCGGCGCGGCGCCCTCCCCCGCCGCCGGCTCGGCGCGCAGCTCGGGCAGCGCTCCCACCACGGCCACTCGCGCGTTGACGATGACCACCTCTTGCCCGGGCGCGCTGTAGGCATACAGCGCCTCGTGACGCGCGTGAAAGCGCGCGGCGATCTGCTCGATCGCATCGGAGGCGTCCAGGTCGACGTCGTCGAGGCCGACCGTGATCTCGAAGATCTGCTCGCCGTAGCGCATGTCGAGCGAGCGGCGCACGTGGACGGGTCCGGAGAAGCTGGCCAGCCGCGCCCGCCCCTCCGCTTCCATGGCCGCGAAGACCTTGCCGAGCGCGGCCGGGGTCATCCGCGAGACCTCGCTCACGTGGGAGCGCACCAGCTCGTAGCGGAGATCAGTGGCCAGCATGCCCCACGCCGAGAGCACGGCCGCCACGGTGGGAACGACCACCCGCCGGATCTCGAGCAGGCGCGCCAGCTCAGTCACGTGCAGACCCGCCGCGCCCCCGAACGCGATCAGGGTGAAGCGGCGCGGATCCACGCCGCGGCGGACGGAGACGATGCGAATGCCCTCGGCCATGTTGGTATTGACGACCTTGGCAATGCCCTCGGCCGCGACGATCGGATCGGTGCCCAGCTCGGCCGCGATCGCGGCCACCGCGGCCCGCGCGGCCCCCGCGTCGAGGGCGATGCGGCCGCCGAGGAAATTCGCGGCGTCGAGAAAGCCGAGCACCAGGTTGGCGTCGGTCACCGTGGCGGCCGTCCCGCCCTTGCCGTAGCAGGCGGGGCCGGGATCCGCGCCCGCGCTCTCCGGGCCGACGTGCAGGATGCCGCCGGCCACCCGGGCGATGGAGCCCCCGCCCGCGCCCAAGGTGTGGATGTCGAGGCTCGGCAGCGCCACCCGCGAGAGCCCCACGCGCTTTTCGCCGGTGAGCTGCGGCTCGCCGTCCTGCAGCATCGCAATATCGGTGCTGGTCCCGCCCATGTCGAAGGTGATCAGGTGGCGTTCGCCGAGAAGCCTCACGCAGTGGCGGCCCGCCGCCACACCGCCCGCCGGTCCCGAGAGCACCGCCCCCGCGGCCAGCCGCGCCGACTCGACGACGGGTGCCACGCCGCCGTGCGACTGCATGATCAGCACGTCGCCCGTGTAGCCGGCTGCGCCGAGCTTCCGCGTGAGGCTGTGGAGATAGCGGGCGAGGCCGGGCCCGACATACGCGTTGACCACCGTCGTCCAGGTCCGCTCGTACTCCTTGATCTGGGGGAGCACCTCCGACGAGAGCGACACGTAGGCGCCCTTGAGCCGCCCGGCCACCGCCCGGGCCGTCGCTTTTTCGTGCTTGGGATTGCGGTAGGCGTGGAGGTAGCAGACCGCGACGGCGTCCACGCCGGCCTTGGCGAGCGCATCCATCGCCTTTCTCAGAGAGCGCTCGTCGAGCGCGGTGGCGACGCTACCGTCGAAGCGCATGCGCTCGCGCACCGCGAGGCGGCGGGCGCGCGGCACCAGCGGCACCGGTGGCGGCATCCGGACGTTGTAGCGATCGTCCTTGAGGCCTTCCCGCATCTCGATGACGTCGCGGTGACCCTGGGTCGTCAAGAGCCCGACCTTCGCCCCCTTGCGCTCGAGCAGCGCGTTGGTGGCCACGGTGGTGCCGTGCACGATGCGCTCGGTCCGGGCCAGCAGTGTCCCGCAGTCGAGCCCAAGCTCGGCGGCTAGGAGGGAAAGGCCCTCGAGCAATCCGTCGGACGGGTCCGCGGGGGTCGAGGCGCACTTGGCGAGGACGACCCGGCCCGCATCGTCGACCGCCACCAGGTCGGTAAAGGTCCCGCCGATGTCGATGCCGATCCGGTACATTCGGCCGGCCCTCAGCGGTGACTCCCCGCCCGACGCGAAGCTGGCCGGCGAGGCGCCTTCGCCGCGCGCGAGGTGGACCGGCGCGGAGCCTTCGCCACGGGCGAAGTGGACCGGCGCGGCACCGGAATCGCGGTGACGAAGCCGTTCTCGAGGTCGGCGGCGCGCGCGGCCGGATCCCGCTTCGCGGGCGACCCGTAGCCCCCGCCCCCGGCCGATTCGATCAGAAAATAGTCGCCGGGTCGGATCGGGATGCCGACCTCTTTGGTCTTGAGCACGCGCTCGCCTCGGCGCGAGATGAGGCGGTAGCGGTGCGGCCGACCGTCCTGGCCACCCAGGATGCCGAACGACGGATGGCGCACCCCATCGCCGGCCGTATTGGCCACCGCGGGTTCGGTAATCTCCAGGCGCAAGGTCAACTCGCAGCCCACCCCCCCGCGATAGCGACCATCGCCTGCGGAATCCGGCCGGAACTCATGGCGCTCGAAGAGCAGCGGAAAGCGCACCTCGGCCACCTCCACGCTGCCGAACTTGATCCCGCCGGCCGCCTGACCCTCACCGGCCGATTCCCAGCCATCGCCCACCGGCGACGCGCCGCCGCCCGGGCGCGCGTGGAACAGGTGCCAGATGAAGGGCCGCGTGGTGCGCGGATTGACACCCCTGATGGCGATGCGGAAGCGCCGCCCCCAGCCGGCGATGACCCGGTCGGGACACGCCGGCGCCAGCGCCTTGATGATCGCCTCGGCCACCTCCTGCGCGCAGTGGTTGGTGGCCAGGGTGACCGGTGCCGGCGGATGCGGCCACACGATCGTGCCCTGGCGGGCGATGACCTGCACGGGCCGAAAGGTCCCCTCGTTCTTCGGCGTCCGCGGGTCGATCAAGAAGGCCAGCGCCATATGCACGGCCGACATGGTGTTGGGGAACGACGAGTTGACGAATCCGATCACCTGGTCGTGGGAGTCCGAGAGATCGACGGTGAGCGAGTCGCCCTTCTTGGTCACGGTGGCGCGGATGTGGATGTCGGTGATACCGTGGCCGTCGTCGTCGAGGACGGATTCGCCGCGGTACACTCCGTCCTTCCAGCCCCGGATGCAGGCGCGCGCCTGGCGCTCCGCGCTGTCGAGGATTTCGTCCACCGCGCCCAGCACGGTTTTGCCGCCGTACTCGTCCACCAGCTGCTGGAGGCGGCGCTCGCCGATGCGCGCCGAGCCGATCATCGCGCGCAGATCGCCCATGAAGTCGTGCGGGTGGCGCACGTTGGTGGCGATCATCTTCAGCACGTCGTCGCGCAGCTCGCCCGCTTCGTAGAGCTTGAGCGGCGTGATGCGCAGGCCTTCTTGCCAGATCTCGGTGGCGCCGGGGTTGTAGGCACCGTGCGTGGAGCCGCCGATGTCGCTCTGGTGCGACCGGTTGATCGACCAGAAGGTCAGCTCGCCGTCGACGAAGACCGGCACGAAGGCCGTGAGGTCGGGTAGGTGATTGCCTCCGTGATAGGGGTCGTTCAGCAGGAAGACGTCACCGGGCTTCACGCGCCCGGCGAAGAAGTCGCGCACCGACTCGACGGCCCACGGCATGGCCCCCACGTGGATCGGCACATGCTCGGCCTGGGCCACCAGGCGCGCCGCGCGATCGCAGATGGCGGTGGAGAAATCGCGGCTCGAGTTCAGAATTTGCGAGTACGCGGTCCGCAGCATGGCCTCCCCCATCTCGACCACGATGGACTCGAAACGATGGGTGAGGACCGAAACGGTGATCGGATCAATCATCACGACGCCTCCGAATGGGAGGTGAGGATCAGTCGGGGACGTACCGGACCGCAGGTGAGGATCAGTCGGGGACGTACCGGACCGGTCTGCGCAACGCTAGTGCGACGCCTGGACGATGTCAAGGAACCCTCACCGTTTTGGAAACGGCGCTGACTGCGCGTGCCATACCCTCCGGCACGACCGCGGACGCGTCCGCCGCCCCCAAGTTCGCGCCGGTGCGGCCGTCCATCGCCCCGCCTCGGCGAGGCGCGTGCCCTAATTCCCAGCGTCAACCGGCGCGGTGCCGGTTCCCCGGGCACGGAACCCCGACACGTGGCCCATGACGAGTGGGAGGCCATCTCGGGGCGCCGGCCTCAGCCAGGTCGCGTCGCCTGGATGGCGGCGACGCAGAAGGCGGGGAAGCGGTCGGCGATGCGCGTCAGGTCCGGCAGGATCCGGACGTCGGTGAATCCCGCCGACTCGATGGCGTTCCGCCACTGCTCGGGGGTGAGAAATCCTCCATGGGGCCGATAGGTCGGATGGAGGAGCGGGGCGCGGAACGCCTGCATGAGATTGAAGATAAACTCCACGTGAATCGTCTGGTCCACCGAGTGGCGGACGCACTCAGAAATGACGAGCGGGCCTCCCGGCGCGAGCGCGCTGAAGATCTCGCGCAAGGTGAAGGCGAGATCGCGCGCGACGTGCAGCGTGTTGACCGCGTAGACGACGGACAGGCTCCCCGGCCCGA
>JBKPAK010000118.1:0-30877 GCA_046726415.1 Candidatus Methylomirabilota bacterium | reverse complement strand
TTCGCCCCGCCCAGGTGGTGGTGGCGGCGCCAGTGGAGGCCGCTGATCCGTGGCCGTGAAGTTCCGCGACTACTACGAGGTACTCGGCGTGCCGCGGACGGCGACAGCCAAGGAGATCAAGCGAGCCTACCGGGAGCTCGCTCGCAAGCATCATCCCGATCTTCAGCCCCCCGGCGAGCGCGCTCGGGCCGCCGAGCGATTCAAGGAGATCAACGAGGCCCACGAGGTCTTGAGCGACCCGGACAAGCGGGCCAAGTACGACGCCCTCGGCGCCAACTGGAAGGGCGGGATGGACTTCACGCCGCCGCCAGGCGCCGCATCAGGAGGGGCCGGGACCGCAGAATGGGAGGACTTCGGAGGCTTCAGCGATTTCTTCGCCTCGCTCTTCGGGCGACCGGCCGGCCGTGGGGGACGAAGCAGCGTTCGGGTCACGATGCCCGGAAGCGACGTGGAGGCCGAGCTGCCGGTGACGGTGGAGGAGTTGCTGCGGGGCGGGCGGCGGCGCATCACGCTGAACGGCCGCAGTCTCGACGTGGAGATTCCCCTCGGAACTCGCCCCGGCGCCGTGCTGCGTCTGGCCGGTCAGGGGGAGCCGGGCTACGGGGGCGGGCCGCCAGGGGATCTGTACTTCCATGTGCGCGTCGTCCCCCATCCGTTCGCTCGGGTCGGCGACAATCTGGAAATGGACCTCCCGCTCTGGCCCTGGCAGGCGGTCCTCGGGGGTGAGGTGCGGATCGACACGCCGGACGGACCGGTGACGCTCAAGGTGCCACCGGGCACGCAGAGCGGACGGCGCCTGCGCTTGCGCGGCCGCGGGCTCCCGCGCGGCGACGGCAGTCGCGGCGATCTCTACGCGGTCGTCCGGATCGTGATTCCCGAGCGGCCGAGCCCCTCGGAGCGGGAGGCGTACGAGGCGCTGAAGCGCGGCGCGTCGGCGCCGGCCGACCGTCCGGCGCGGGGCTGACCGGGCCATGAACGCGCCGCCGCGGCATTCGATGAGCACCATGGTCAGCGGCGCGGCACTACGCGCCGAGGTATACCTCTCCGGCAAGGAGCTGGCCGCTGCGGTCGGCATCACGCCGGCCGGGCTCGCACGTCTCGTCCGGCTGGGACTCGTGGAGCCGACGACGCCCGAGGCGCAGACGTTTGCCGCGGCCACGGCGCCCCGGCTCAGGCGAATGCTTCGACTGCACCACGACCTCGAGGTGAGTTTGACGGCCGCGGCGATCATCGTGGACCTCCTGGAGCGGCTCGAGCGCCTGGAAGGTGAGTTGGCCCGCCGGCGTGACGCGACCTGAGGCCGCGTCAACAAGGAGAGGGGCATGGATCTCAACCGGTTGACCGAGAAAGCGCAGGAGGCGATCCGCCAGGCTCAGAGCCTGGCTCAGCGGCACGGCCACCCCCAGATCGACGTCGAGCATTTGGCCGTGGCCCTGCTCTCCCAGGACGGCGGCGTGGCGTCCCGGGTCGTGGAAAAGGCGGGCGGGAATCCAGCCATGTTGGTCCAGCGCCTCCAGCAGGCGTTGGAGCGGCTGCCTAAGGTCTCGGGACCTGGCGCGCCCGCCGGCCAGGTGTACATCGCGCCGCGGATGAACGACGTCCTCAACAGCGCTGAGTCCGAGGCGCAGCGCATGAAGGACGAGTACGTGAGCGTCGAGCACCTGCTCCTCGCGCTGGCCGGTGTCAAGGATGGGGCCGTGGCCGACGCGTTCCGCGCCGCCGGCCTGACCCCTGACAAGCTGCTGGAGGCGACGGCCGCCGTGCGCGGCGGACAGCGCGTGACGAGCCCCACGCCGGAGGGCACCTACGAGGCGCTCGAGAAGTACGGGCGCGACCTCACCGCGCTGGCCCAGCAGGGCAAGCTCGACCCGGTCATCGGCCGCGACGAAGAGATTCGCCGCGTGATCCAGATCCTCTCGCGCCGCACCAAGAACAATCCGGTCTTGATCGGACCGCCGGGCGTGGGCAAGACCGCCATCGTGGAGGGCCTGGCCCAGCGCATCGTGCGCGGAGACGTGCCCGAGGGGCTTAAGGGCAAGCGCATCGTGGCCCTCGACATGGGCGCCCTGGTGGCCGGGGCCAAGTACCGGGGCGAGTTCGAAGAGCGCCTGAAGGCCGTGCTCAAGGCGGTCCAGGACGCCCAGGGCCAGGTCATCCTCTTCATCGACGAGCTGCACACGGTTGTGGGCGCCGGCGCCGCCGAGGGCGCGATGGATGCCAGCAATCTGCTGAAGCCCATGCTGGCGCGCGGTGAGCTCCACTGCATCGGGGCCACCACCCTCGACGAGTACAAGAAGCACATCGAGAAGGACGCCGCCCTTGAGCGCCGGTTCCAGCCGGTCATGGTGGACGAGCCGACGGTGGAGGACACGATCTCGATCCTGCGCGGGCTCAAGGAGCGCTACGAGGTCCATCACGGCGTGCGGATCAAGGATGCGGCGCTGGTGGCGGCCGCGGTGCTCTCCCACCGCTACATCACCGACCGCTTCCTGCCCGACAAGGCCATCGACCTGGTGGACGAGGCGGCCGCGCGGCTGCGGACAGAGATCGACTCGATGCCGGCCGAACTCGACGAGATCAGCCGCCGCATCCTGCAGCTCGAGATCGAGCGCAACGCCCTCCAGAAGGAGACCGATCCCGCCTCGCGGGACCGGCTGGAAAAGCTCGAGCAAGAGCTGGCGCAGCTCCAAGAGAAGGCCAAGGCCCTGCGCGAGCAATGGGAGCGCGAGAAGGCGGCCATCGAACGGCCACGCCAGCTTCGCCAGCGCATCGAGGAGACGAAGATCGAGATCGACAAGGCCATGCGGGCCTACGACCTGAACCGCGTGGCCGAGCTGCAGTACGGCACGCTCGCTCAGCTCGAGCGCGAGCTGAAGGACGCGGAAGCGCAAATGCAGCCGGCCGGCGGGCGGCGGCTCATCAAGGAAGAAGTGGACGAGGAGGACATCGCCGAGGTGGTCGCCCGCTGGACGGGCATCCCCGTGTCGAAGCTGATGGAAGGCGAGATGCAGAAGCTCCTCCGCCTGGAGGAGGAACTCCATCGCCGCGTGGTAGGACAGGACGAGGCCGTGCGCGCCGTGGCCGACGCGGTCGTCCGGGCCCGCGCCGGCATCAAGGACCCCAAGCGCCCCATCGGCTCATTCCTCTTCCTCGGCCCCACCGGGGTGGGAAAGACGGAGCTGGCGCGCGCGCTCGCCGCCACCCTCTTCGACGACGAGGACAACATGATCCGCCTCGACATGTCGGAGTACATGGAGCGGCATACGGTGGCGCGGCTCATCGGCGCGCCGCCGGGCTACGTGGGCTACGAGGAGGGGGGCCAGCTCACCGAGGTCGTGCGGCGCAAGCCGTACTCGGTGGTACTGCTCGACGAGATCGAGAAGGCCCACCCCGACGTCTTCCACGTGCTGCTCCAAGTGCTCGACGACGGGCGGCTGACCGACGGTCAGGGCCGCACGGTGAACTTCAAGAACACCGTGATCATCATGACCTCCAACATCGGAAGCCAGCTCATCCTCGAGCTGCGCGGAGCCGACGAGCGGAGTTACCAGCGCATGCGCGAACAGGTGCTGGACGCGCTCCGGCGCCACTTCCGGCCCGAGTTTCTGAACCGCGTGGACGAGATCGTGGTGTTCCGCGCCCTGACCGAGGCGGAGCTCGAGAAAATCGTGGACATCCAGCTGGACGGGCTGCGACGGCGACTGGCCGAGCGGCGGGTGACTCTCGAGGTCACCGAAGCGGCCAAGGCCTATCTGGCCCGCGTGGGCTACGATCCGGTGTTCGGCGCCCGCCCTCTCAAGCGCGTGATCCAGCGCGAGGTGGAGACGCCGGTCGCCCGGCTCATCGTGTCCGGCAAGCTCCCGGATGGCGGGACGGTCCGGGTCGACGTGGTTGGCGATGCCCTGCGCGTGGAGCCCGTGGCATGAGGCTGTTCGAGGAAGCGCTCGAGTCCGAGCTGGCGTGGCTCCTCCGCGCCGGCGTGCCCGCGCGCGCCGTCCGCCTCAGCGTCCGCGAGTTGCTGGTCGAGCGCCTGGAGCGGGGCCCCCTCGGTGCGCGCGAGGTCAGCGAGGCCGTGGAGGCGTCGGTCCGCGCGGCCTGTCGCCTCGTGCGGCAGCGGGATGCACCCGATGAGCTGGTCGCGACCGTCTGCCTGGCGGCCCTCGAAGCGGTGCGAGGGCATGGTGGAGAGAGTGCTCGCTGGCTCGCCGAGGCGATGAACACCGCGTTTGCCGTCCTCGACGATCTGGCGGAGCGCGCGGAGGAGCCGCACTGGCGCTGGCTCGCGCGGCGCCTCCCGCGCTGGTAGGCGGCGGCGATGGTGCGGGCGGCGCGACCCCCATAAAGCCCGGAAACTCGGAGGGCGCGCTGGTGAACGCCGGCGGCGCGCTGATCGGGATCAACACCGCCATCTTCTCCCAGAGTGGGGGCTACATGGGCATCGGCTTCGCGATCCCGGTCAACATGGCGAGGCAGGTCATGGACCAGCTCGTCACCACCCGCGGACGCATGACCCGCGGGCATCTGGGCGTGGCCGTGCAGGAGCTGACACCGACCCTGGCGCGCGGGCTCGGCCTGTCCGACATGCGGGGTCTCGTCGTGGCAGACGTCAGCCCTGACGGGCCCGCGGCGAACAGCGGATTGCGGCGGGGCGACGTCATCACGGTCATCGACGGCAAACCGGTGGAGGACGTCGGCCACTTTCGCAATCTCATCGCCAGCGCGCCGCCGGGCACGAAGGCGCGGCTGACGATTGTCCGCGACGGGCGCGAGCAGACGGTCGATGTGACCATTGGTGCCGCTCCCGAGCGGACGACGGCCGCGGCCGCTCCGGGCGCGCGACAGGAGAGTCCAGGTCTTTCCGTTGCAGACGTGACGCCGGAGCTGCCGCGACGACTGGGTCTGCCGCCGGAGCTCCAAGGCGTCGTGGTCACTCAGGTCTTGCCGGGCAGCCCCGCCGCCGAGGCGGGAATCCGTCCGGGGGACATCATCCAGGAAGTGAACCGGCAGCCGGTGGCATCGGCCCGAGACTTCTCGCGAGTCGTCGCCCAGGGCGGCGACCGGGATTTCGTTGTGGTCGTCAACCGCGGGGGAGCGACGACCTACGCGGTGATCGAGCGAGGTTGATGCGAATTGGGCGCCTCCGTGGCTGGCGCGCGCGCCTCCGGGCGCTCACCCGAGCCGAGCGGCTCCACGTCCGGGACATTCTCGGCGCGCATTACACGGCGAAGATCCGCGCGGCACGGCGGTTCGCCGAAGACGCTGATCGCCTCGGCCGGTATCCCGATCGCCGAGAACGCCTGCTCGAGATCGCAGCCAGGGAGGAGAACCACGCCCGCTGGTTGCGGCAGACGATCCAGCGACTGGGCGGCCGGGTTCCGGAGCGCGTGCCGAGCCCGCCGGCTGCTCGGACGACCTGGGAGCGGCTCGTCAGCGATCTAGAGGCCGAGAAGGACACACTTGAGACCCTGGTGGACGACGCCTATGCGGTGCAGCGCGACTACCCGGACGTCGCAGCGCTGCTGCTCCGGATCCGCGAAGAGGACACGGCCCACGAGCGGGAGATCGCGTCGATCATCGGCCGCTCCGATCGCGCGGTCCTGGACCGACCCTCGCTCGACGTCCTGGCGCGGCGCGCGCTCGCCGTCGCCGACCGCACCTACGCGTTCTGGAGTCTCCGCGCCGTGGAAGGGCATCTCGGCGTGAGCTTGGATCGCCTTCCGTTCTGCATCCGGGTGTTGCTCGAGAACTTGGTCCGACGAGGTAGCTCCCAGGCCCAGGAGCTGCCTCGCCGAGGGCTCGGAAATTATTCTCGTGACGGACCCCTCGGCGTCAGATGCCGTCATGGCCGATCTGTCTCGACTCGCCAGTGCCGAGCTCCCGCGCGGCGTCCTGGATGAGGTGCGAGTCTTTCATGAAGGCCACGGATCAGGTCGGCCCGCCGTTCGGCGACGGGGGAGTGATGGCGAGCGTCGGACGGTGCGAGAAGACGGCGTCGATCATCCCATAGACCCGGGCCTCCTCGGGGTCCATGTAGTGGTCGCGGTCGGTATCCTGGTGGACCTTCTCGACTGGCTGTCCGGTATGCCGGGCCAGGAGTTCCTCCATGAGCTGCTTCGTTTTGAGGAACTCCCTGGCCTGGATACCGAGGTCGACCGCCTGGCCTCGGCCGATCTGGCCCCAGGGCTGGTGGATCATGATCCGGGCGTTGGGAAGGGCATAGCGCTTGCCCGGCGTCCCGGCCGCGAGCAGCACCGCCGCCGCCGAGGCGGCCAGCCCCATGCACAGCGTCCGAACATCGGGCCTCACGTACTGCATCGTGTCGTAGATGGCCAGGCCGGCCGACGTCTCGCCGCCGGGCGAGTTGATATAGAGCTGGATATCCTTGCCGGGATCTTCCGACTCCAGGAATAGCAGCTGCGCGGTGACTAGGTTGGCCACCTCGGCGTCGATCATGGTCCCCAGAAAGACGATCCGGTCCTTGAGCAGCCGCGAGTAGATGTCGTAGGCCCGCTCGCCGCGAGGCGTCTCGTCCACGACGTAGGGAATCAAGCTCATGCGCGCCCTCCTCCGGTGCGGTGGCCGATCGTGCTACAGTGCAACCCTACGGTTGCGACAGTAGCACGAGGTCGCGCAACTGTCGAGTTGCGCGTAATCTCCGGAGGCCCGCCATGGATCTGATTGAGCGCGAGATCATCGTGCCGGCGCCCCCCGCCGAGGTGTGGCCGGCCCTCACCCATTCCGAGGAGGTCTCCGCCTGGTTCGGCGCCGAGACGGACATCGCCGTCCATCCCGGCGGCCGCGGGGTCTTCCGGTGGTCGGACGGCACCGAGCGGCATGTCGTGGTCGAAGAGGTCGAATGGGAGCGCAAGCTGATCTTCCGATGGCTGCCGTTTCACCGGACGGCCGCCGGCGAGATCGCCACCGTCCCCTCGACCCGCGTGGAGATCACTCTGGACGAGGTCCCCGACGGTACGCGAGTGCGCGTCGTGGAGCAGCCAGCCTTCCCGCGCGGGGAACTCCGCGTGGTATCCCCCCGCAGCGCCCTGGCGGCGATCGGAGCGTGAAGGGGAATCGGACCGACGCCATCTTCAGCGCGCTCGGCGACCCGACGCGCCGACAGGTCATCCTTGCGCTGTCCGAGCAAGGACCATCGACGGCCACCGGTCTCTCCGCCCAGCTTCCGGTGACACGCCAGGCTGTCACCAAGCATCTGGCGGCGCTCGCCGACGCCGGGCTGGTCACGGCGACCCGCCGCGGGCGCGAAAAGCTGTACCGGATCTCTCCGGCGCCGCTCACCGAGGCGGTGACGTGGATGGCCGATCTCGGCGCTCGGTGGGATGAGCGGCTGGCGGCACTGCGCCGTCACGTCGCGTCGCCGAAGCGCCGACGCTGAACCGCGGCGCACTCGACGCCCGCGCTGTCGTGGCCGGACGACGTTGCTGCCGGGCGCTTGACCCTCCCGGAGTCCGGCAGTAGCCTAGGCCGCCGTTCGAGACGTCGCGGCAGGGGTTGCGCGCATGAGATCGGTCGCATCGCGATGAGCGCCGCGCACTCTCTGTGATTGCCCGCGCGTACTGCCGTCGCCCGGCCCATGAGGCAATCAGCGTGGGATCCCTCGGCCCGCTGATCGGGATCTTCGCCCAGGCGGCAACGACATGGCCGACGCGCTGAAGCTCGGTCAGCTATCAGCCGGCCGGCCGGCCGATCGAGCTCGTCGACGATGACACCCAGGGCCATCCCTCCACCGCGGCGGACAACTGAGGCGGCCCATCCACGAGCGAAGGCCTCGATGAAAGTCGGCTTCTTTTTCTGGCCGTACACGCCGGAATACACCGTGCACATGGTGAGGCTCGGCGAGGATCTCGGCTTCGATCTTGTGGGCCTCGCCGACACTCCCGGTAACGCGATGGACCTGTGGGTGGCCATGACTCTGGCCGCCCGCGCCAGCCAGCGCGTCCGCCTGGCGACCTGTGTGACGAATCTCATCACGCGTCACCCGGCAGTCACGGCCTCGGCGGCGGCCTCGGTGAACCTCGCTGCGGGCGGGAGGATGATCCTCGGCGTGGGAGCGGGCCACAGCGGGGTGGTGAACGTCGGTGGCGCCGCCGTTCGGCCGGGAGTACTGCGCGAGGGGCTCGCGTATCTGCGCGCTCTCCTCGCGGGCGAGCGGGCCTCCTGGCGCGGTGCGGCCTCTCAGCTCGGTGGGGCGCGGCGCCGCGTCCCGGTGTACGCGGCGGCCTCCGGTCCATCGGCGCTGCGCGCGGCCGGGGCGGTGGCCGATGGCCTCTTCATCAACTACGGCCTCCAGCGCGAGCACGTGGCGCACGCGAAGGCCCTCGTGCGTGAGGGCGCCGCCACGGCGGGACGGCAGGCGAGCGCGATCGACGCGTGGCGGGTGGCCTGTCTCGACTGCGACAAACGCCGTGAGCGGGCCCTCGAGAAACTCGGGAACATTCTGGGCTTCGTGGCCGCGTACATACTCGGCGCTGATCCCGAGCGGCGCGGCGTTCCCACCGAGCTGGTACCTGCCGTACGCGAAATGCGGGCGACGTACACGACCACGCGGAGCGAGATGGATCCCGGCCTGGTCAAGCGGCTGGGCCTGTTCGATTACCTCCGCGCCCGACTAGCGGTGGCGGGCACGCCGGAGGATTGTCTCGAACAGGCACGCGCCGCGGCGGCGGCCGGCGCCCCGCAGTTGATGTTCACGGTTAGCCTGGCCAGTGACCCGGAACGCACCGTCGAGCTATTCGGGCGCGAGGTGCTGCCCGCGCTGCGTCGATGACGCGCCCGGAGCGGCGAGACCGGGGTGCACTCGACGACGCTCGACTCGCTCCCTTCTGGGAGCCCGGCCGGCCATAATCCCCGAGGCGAGGCAGTGCACGCGGCCCGACGGTAGCGGCCTGGGGTTTCTTGCCCCCTCGACGGCCGGGAAAGCGATACCCCGCATCAAGCCAGCGGCGGTCGCTCGCGATGCCAGGGCGTGGCTTGCTCGTATGCCCATGCGACGCGAAGCACCGTCGGCTCGTCGAAGAGGCGCCCGGCGATCTGCAGGCCGATGGGAAGACGGGCTGTGGTAAAGCCGCACGGGACTGAGATGGCCGGTGTTCCGGCCAGGCTGACCGGCGTGGTGTAGGAACGGCGCGTGAAGAAGCGCGCCGCCGCCTGCTCCTTGCCGGTGACCGGCGCCTGCGTCTGGGCGATGAGCGGCGCGCTCCGCGGCGCTGTCGGGGCCAACAGGACGTCCCAGCGACCGAGCGTCTCGAGCACTTGCGCTCGGATCAGGGCCCTCGCCCGCGTCGCCTGGTGATATACCGCGGTGGGAATCAATCCGGCGGTCACCAGCCGGCGCCGAGTTCCCGCGTCGTAGTTCTGGCCGCGCGTCGCCAGCCACGGCCGATGGCGTCCCGCGCCCTCCGAGTCGGCGATGGCCATGAAGACGGCGCCCGAGAGCGGCAGGAGCGGGAGGGAGACCTCGTCGACGGTCGCGCCAAGGCCCCGAAGCACATCGGCCGCTGCGAGCACGGCCGCGCGTACCTCCGAGTCGGTGTCCACGCCCAGGGTCAGCTCGCGGATCACGCCGATCCTCAGGCCGCGCACACCCGCTCGCAGGGGCGTGATCACATCGGGGGCCGGTGTCTGGCGCATCAGCGGGTCACCGGGATCGGGGCCGGCGATCACGGCGAGCACTCGCGCGGCGTCTTCGACCGTCCGGGTGAGCGGGCCCGCGGCGTCCATCGACCAGCTCAGGGGAAAACAGCCCGAGCGCGGCACGAGCCCCCAGGTGGGCCGCAGTCCCACCGCGCCGCACCAGCCCGCGGGCGAGCGCACCGAACCGCCCGTGTCCTCTCCGAGCGTCACGGTGGCCAGCGATGCCGCGGCGGCGATGCCCGATCCGGACGAAGAGCCGCCTGGATCGTGCAGGCGATTCCACGGATTGCGCGGCTGGCCGAAGGGGAAGTCGATAGTCCCCCCGAGGGCGAATTCCGTCATGTTCAGCTTGCCCAGCAAAATTCCGCCGGCGGCGCGGAGGCGCGCGACCACGGGGGCGTCGGTGGTGGGGATGTTGTCTGCGAGCAGCCGCGATCCCGACGTGGTGCGGAGGCCGGCGGTGTCGAACTGGTCCTTCACCGCGAACGGAAGACCGTGGAATGGGCCGGTGATCTCGCCGTGCGTCACCGCCGCCTCGGCGCGCTTCGCGTCGGCGAGCGCGGATTCTCCACACACCGTGATGTAGGCGCGCAGGTCCCCGTCGAGGCGTTCGATGCGCTCGAGGTGGGCCTCGACCAGCGCGGTCGGAGAGACCTCTCGAGCGTGGATCAGCCCAGCGAGCTCGGTGGCGCTCCGGTGCGCGATCGACGCGTTGGGGTCGTGGGTCTCCCGAGTAGCCAGGCCCTTCGCGGACCGGGCGCGGGGCGCGCGGGCGGCGCGGCGAGCGGAGGCACGGTCGTTCGGCATCCAGGCGGGGACGGGCTCCACCGAGTCGAGCGGCAGATCGGCCAGCGGCGTCTGCGCGTCGAGAAAAGCGTTCAGGCGATGCGTCACCTCATCGACGTCGTCAGCCGAGAGCGGTACGCCGAGGGCGTCCGCCAACGCGCGCACGCGATCTGGAGTGAGATCGATCATGGGCTCGTGATACCAGACTGAGCGGGCGAGGGCAACGCGATGTCGCATCTGGCTCTTTCGCCTTGACGGCGCGGGGCATCACAGATCAGCGTAGGAACCGGGAATGCGAGGCCGAGCCCCGAGCGCGAATCGCGCGAGGATCTCTTCGGCCTCCTGCTCGCCGCGCGCGGTGTCTTCACCGTCGGCCAGGACGACCTCCAGCTCGAGGAAGTTTCCCAGTCCTTCGACGCAATCCAAGTGAATGCGGGTGCGCCCCAGCAAAAAGAGGTGACGCCTCTTCACGACTTGCCGGGCCACCCCAAGGGCGAGGGCGAGCGCCTCCCGGAGCGCCGTCGAGTCGGTGACAGCGGAGAGGCGGTAATCGCTCGTGCGAAGTCCGGCGGTGTCGGGACGTCGGTAGGCGAGCAACTCGTTGCGACCCGGATCCTGCTCGCGGAGCTTCAGGCGGGTGCCATGCCCCGATGGCGTGGCGAAGTACGTATCGACCTGATGGATGGACCCGTGATCCACCGCGCCCAGGGCGAGCGCGCGGACGCGGATCGATTCCAGATCGTCGAGGTGAATCTTGACCTCGACGTTGCGCGGCATCACGGCGAGATCTTAACCTAGGCTGACTGAGCTTCTTCCGGAGGTCGTAGCCCAGGCTCGCCGAAGCCGGTACCATAGGCCCTCATGAACGGGATCGTGGCCTACGGCGTCTACATGCCCTACTACCGCCTCGATCGCAAGACCATAGGAAGCGCCCTCGGGGTGACGGCCGGGCAGGGGACGCGAGCGGTGGCGTCGTACGACGAGGACGCCACGTCGATGGCGGTGGAGGCGGGGCGCCTCGCCCTCCGCGGGGCGCCGGGCGTAAGACCGCGGGGACTGTACTTCGCCACGGCGACGCCAGCCTACCTGGATAAGACCAACGCGACGGCCATTCATGCCGCGCTCGGTCTCGACGACTCGGCGATGGCCTTCGACATGATGGGTTCGATCCGCTCGGGGGCGGGCGCCCTTCGGGCTGGCCTCGATGCCGGTCGGCCGACCTTGGTCGCGCTCGCCGACGTCCGCACCGGCCTGCCCGGGGGCGGCGACGAGCGCGACATGGGCGACGCGGCCGTCGCGCTCCTGTGCGCAGCGTCTGAGGATGGAGCGCCCGTCCTCGCCGAGCCCATCGCGGCGGCGTCGGCCAGCGGCGAGTTCCTCGACCGCTGGCGCGTTCCCGGTGAAGCGTTCTCGCGCCAGTGGGAGGAGCGCTTTGGCGAGCACGTGTACGTCCCGCTGGCCCAGGCGGCGGTCGGCGAGGCGTTGAAGCAGGCTGGGGTGGAAGCCGGGCGGATCAGCCGGCTCATCGCGGCGGGGCCGCACGGCCGGGCCATCAAGCGCGCGGTGACGGCGGTGGGAACCAAACCAGAGGCGCTCGGCGACGATCTCACCGGTGTCATCGGGAACACGGGGACGGCCCACGCTGCGCTCCTGCTGTCCGACGCCCTGGAACGCGCGGCCCCCGACGAGATCATCGTTCTGGTGTCGCTGGCCGACGGTGCCGACGTCACCGTCTGGAAGACCACCGGCGCGGCGGCCACGCGCCGTCCAGCTCCGACAATCGCGCAGGCGGCGGCCAGCGGCGGGAACGTGTCGTATGCGACGTTCCTCACCTGGCGCGGATTTCTCCAGCGCGAGCCGCCGCGTCGCCCGGATCCCGAAGCCCCAGCGGGGCCGCCCTCTTTTCGTGCCGAGGCATGGAAGTTCGCCTTCGTGGGCAGCCGATGTCAAGCGTGCAGCGCCCGCCACGTGCCGCCTCAGCGCGTGTGCGTCAAGTGCCACGCCGTCGACCGGATGACGTCGGAACGGATGGCCGACGTGCCCGCCACCATCGCCACGTACACCGTCGATCGCCTGGCCTACTCGCTCTCGCCGCCGGTGGTGGCGGCGGTGATCGACTTCGAGGGCGGCGGGCGCTTCCAGTGCGAACTGACGGACGTCGATCCGGCGGCGGTGGCGATCGGTCAGCGCGTGGAGATGACGTTTCGCCGCCTCTTCACCGCGAACGGCATTCACAACTATTTCTGGAAGGCCCGGCCGGTGCGAGGATAGGTGCATCGCACGAGAAGGTTGAGTGGGCGTAGGGTCGGGCCCCGCGTGAAATGGGGAGGGTTGGAGGGGGCGTCTCGCCCCCTCCAACCTGAATGAATCACGGAGGAAGGCGCCATGGCAAGCAACGGTATTCGTGACCGCGTAGCGATCGTCGGCATGGGGTGCACGCCCTTCGGCGAGCATTGGGACAAGGGCGCGAGTGATCTGCTCGTCGATGCCGCCAAGGATGCGCTGGCCTCCGCGCGGATCGGGCTGGACGCGGTCGACGCGTTCTGGCTCGGCACGCTCTACTCGGGCCAGAGTGGGCTCACCTTGAGTCGCCCGCTCAAGATCGACTACAAGCCGGTGAGCCGCCTCGAAAACTACTGCGCCACCGGCTCCGAGGCGTTCCGCAACGCGTGCTACGCGGTGGCCTCGGGAGCCTACGACATCGCCATGGCCATCGGCGTGGAAAAGCTGAAAGACTCCGGATTCTCCGGGCTGCCCGGCGTGGCCATCCCCGGCGACGGCACCCGGGCCAGTCTCACTGCTCCCGCCACCTTCAGCCTGCTCGCCCCGGCGTACGCCAAGAAATACGGCCTCGAGGAGGCGCAGCTGAAGGAGGTCATGACGCGCATCGCCTGGAAGAACCACCGGAACGGCGCCCTCAACCCACGCGCCCAGTTCCGGAAGGAGGTGCCCAAGGACACCATCGCGTGCTCCCCGCTGGTGGCCGGTTCTCTCGGGATCTTCGACTGCTCCGGAGTGAGCGATGGCTCGGCCGCCGCCATCCTCGTGCGCGCGGAGGACGCCCATCATTACACCGACCGACCACTCTTCGTGAAAGCGCTTTCCTTTGTGGCCGGGCCGGCGGCGGGGCCGATCGATCCCGACTACGACTACACGACCTTCCCGGAGGTGGTGGCGTCGGCCGCCGATGCCTACGCGCAGGCGGGTATCAAGGATGCGCGCGCGGAGCTGGCCATGGCCGAGGTCCACGACTGCTTCACGCCCACCGAGCTCGTGCTGATGGAGGACCTCGGCTTCGCATCTCGCGGTACCGCCTGGAAGGAGGTTCTGGGTGGAGCGTTCGACCTCGACGGCGAGCTGGCCGTGAATCCAGATGGCGGGCTCAAGTCGTTCGGTCATCCCATCGGCGCCTCCGGCCTCCGCATGCTGTTCGAGTGCTGGCTGCAGCTTCGCGGAGAGGCCGGCAAGCGTCAGATCGCCAGTGTCGCGCGCGGTCGCACCCTGGCCCTGACCCACAACCTCGGCGGCGCTCCGGGCGAGTGTGTGTCGTTCGTCAGCATCGTGGGCTCCGAGCGCAGCAACTAACCGACATCGCGCGGGGCGGGCTCGCCTCGGTGAGGGCTCGTCCACGGAGGGCGTCATGGACCTTCTGATCGGGACGGCTCAGGGGATGTTCGTCGTTGACGTCCACGGCCATGCCAAGCCAGCGGCCGGCGCCGAGCAGCGCAGCGTCCGCCATCTCTCGCGGGTGAACGGCGACCTGGTGGCGGGTACCGACGACGGTCTCCTGCGATCGATCGACAAAGGATTCTCCTGGACGCCGAGCGGTATGGCCCGCTCGTTCGTGTGGGATCTCGCCGCCGCTCCCGACGATCCGCACACGCTCTACGCCGTCACCGAACCCGCCGCTCTCTTCCGCAGCACGGATGGCGGTCGGTCATGGGCGGAGGTCCCGTCCTTTCGCGAGGCGCCCGGCGCCCGCGAGTGGTGCCTCCCCCGGACGACCATCGCCGGACGCGCCCGGACGCTCACCGTGGATCCCACCGATCCCGCGCACTGGCTCATCGGCGTCGAGGTGGGGGGTGTCTACGAGACCCACGACGCCGGAACCACCTGGCGTTTCGCCCAGCCAGGCGGGAACCCCGATATCCACGTGATCGTCCGGCACCCGAAGCGGTCGAATCTGGTATTCGCGTCCACCGGCTTCGGTCGCCCCGTCGGGACCCTGGAGCCGATGGAGCAGCGCATTGCCGGTGTCTTCCGTTCCGATGACGGTGGCGCCACGTGGGAGTTCGCGTGGCAGGGAATGCGGCCGCCGTACACGCGCCCGCTCTGCATCGATCCTCGACCGCCGCATGCGCTGACGGTGGCGTCGGCGCCGACGGCCTTTTCGAGCCTGCGCGACGAAGGCGGCGCGCAGGCCGTCGTCTACCAGCGCGATGACGTGCACGAGGCGTGGCGCTCACTCGGCGATGCCGTGCACTCGCCGTCCCACGTCAACTTCCACGCGGTGGTGCCCGATCCCGAGGTTCCCAGCGGCGTGCTGGTCGGCACCGAGACCGGCGAGGTATGGAAGGTGAGCCCGGCCGCGAGGTGGACGCTGCTCGCCGCCAAGCTGCCTCTGGTGCAGGCTCTGCTGTCCTTGTCGTGACGCGGAATCCCGGGAGCGGGGCGAACGCGATAGGACCCGGCGCGCGACGGACCCGTGGAGACGATTAAGACGGTTCGGAAGCGCGCCGAGGAGAGCCGCTGAGAGCGCGCCGACTGGCCGCCGCTCGGCGGACATCCGCTCGGCGCACTGCCCCCGCGCGGATCGCGATGTCGGGTTGGGCGTACCGCAGGATCAGCTCCTGCCTCGAGATCGCCAACCGTTGGGCGCTCGGATGTCCCCCGAGGTCTGAACGAGAGCGCCCCGCCGGGTGCAGCCAGGAGAGCAGAGCGCGCTGGTACGCGCCCACGAGCCGCGGGAAGATCGGCCCCCGCGTCCGCTCGAAGCCGAGCCGCCGGAGCCCGAGGAAGATTGTGGTGGCCGCAAACGCGTTCAGATGCGAGAGCCGTCCGCCGTGACTGGCCAGGACTGCCAATTCGCGCAGCGAGGTGACCAACTGGCGCCGGAATTCCAGTCCGATAGCCTGGGGGTTCCGGCCGCCCGCGTGCAGGGCCGCCACCGCGGCGTTGTCGAGGTGGATGACGCCGATCAGGTCACCCCGGCGCACCGCGGTGCCATCGGAGAGGATGGCTTCCCCGCGTTGACGCTGCTGCTCGAGGCGAATGATGGGCCCGATCCGGGCGGCGCACTGGTCCAGCCCGTGCGCCCAGCGGTACGCGCGGTCATAACGGGCAAGCGGCCAGCGATACCAGAGCCGACCCATGACCCTTGACCAATCACCTTCAGCGTACGGGCGCGGCCTGGGCCGAGCAAGGGCCGCCCGGTCCCGAGCCTCCGACCTACTGGTCGAACGTCAAGCCCAAGGCGACGCGCTGCGGTGCCAGGTCGTCGGCGGCGTCAAGGAGCAGCCGCCTGGTGTATGGTGGTCGCCATGAGCGAACTGAGCCGGACGCTGACCGAAGACGAGATCCGAGACCGGATGCGGGCCGCGGGACTCCACATCGCCGAGGCGCGCCTCGAGATGGTGCGCGCGCTCCTCAACACGGCGCTAGCGCCGGTCCTCGCCACTGATAGCCGCGCGCTCAGGACGATTGAGCCGGCGGTGGCGTTCGACGCCGGAGCAGGCTATGGCGATCGCTGAGCTTCACTACGCCACCATCCGGGAACTTGGCGAGGCGTTCCGCCGGCGCACGCTTTCGCCCGTAGAACTCCTCGAGGCCCTCCTGGCGCGGATCGAAAAGCTCGACCCAATGTTGCGAGCGTTCGTGACCTTGACCGGAGATCGGGCCAGGATGGAGGCCCAGGCCGCGGAGTCGGCGTTCCGACGCGGCGATCGGACTGGCCCCCTCGTGGGTATCCCGGTCGCGTACAAGGATCTCTACGCGACGAACGGCATCCTGACCACCGCGGGTTCTGCGGTCCTCGCCGACTGGGTTCCTGACGCCGACGCCACGTGCGTGACGCGGCTGCAGAACGCCGGTTGCGCGATGCTCGGCAAATTGATCACCCACGAGTTCGCCCTCGGCATCCAGTTCCCCGCCCATCGCTTCCCGCCCGCCCGCAACCCCTGGAATCTCGATCACATGCCGGGTGGCTCCAGCAGCGGATCGGGCGCGGCCCTGGCCGCCGGCCTGTGTGTCGGGGCTCTCGGCTCTGACACGGGCGGTTCCATCCGTGGGCCGGCGGCGTTCTCGGGCATCGTCGGCATCAAGCCGACGTACGGACGCTGCAGCCGCGCCGGCGTGGTGACCTTGTCGTGGACGCTCGACCATACGGGCCCGATGGCGCGAACGGTAGAGGACTGCGCGTACCTGCTCCAGGCCTTGGCGGGATACGATCCGGCCGATCCGGCCTCCAGCCGGGAGCCGATAAGCGACTATCTCGCGTCGCTGCAGGACGGCATGCGCGGTCTGCGGGTGGGCGTCCCGCGCGGCTACTTCTTCGAGGGCATCCATCCCGAAATGGATCGGGCCTTCGAGCGCGCCCTCGCTGTCTTGCGGGAGCTGGGGACCGAGGTCCAAGAGGTCGAGATCCCGAGCATCCGGTCCGCGATGGCCTTCCTGGTCATCACCCTCGCCGAGGCCTTCGCCTATCACGAGCGGGACCTGCGGGAGCGGCCGGAGCTCTACGGCGACGTGTTGCGCGAGAAGTTTCTTGCCGGTGGTTTGCTGACCGGCGCTGAGTACGTCCAGGCTCAGCGCCTGCGCGCTCAGATGTGCACGGACATGGCCGCCGCCTTCCGCCACATCGACCTGCTGGTGACGCCCACCACTCCGGGCCCGGCCCCGTCGTTTGCGACCGTGCTTGACCCCGACTTCCCGTTTGCGCGCAGCAACATGGCGCCGTTCAACATGACAGGCCTGCCGGCCCTCGCCGTCCCGTGCGGGTTCACCGAGACGGGCTTGCCGCTCTCCCTCCAGATCGCGGGACGGCCTTACGACGAGGCGACAGTGCTACGCGCGGGCCACGCATACGAGCAAGCCACCGACTGGCACCGGAGGCACCCGGCCGTTTGATTGATTACATGGGGGGCCTCGAAGGGCCCCCAAGCCCCTCAGCGCCTCGGGGCACCCCCCGCGGAGCCGGAGCGCCCCTCGATACCGCGCGGCGCTTGGGAGGGCCGACGTGGGTGGTAGCCCCCGGGCCAGCGAGGTCAAGACCGCGGTAAGATGCCGCGCTTGGGAGTCCGCCACGGACGGAATCCACGATCTCGGCGGGATGCACGGTTTTGGCCCGGTGGAGCGAGAGGAGAACGAGCCACCGTTCCATGCCCGCTGGGAGGCGGCCATGGTGGCCATCATGCGCTCGGGTCAAGCCGCCGGATTCTACAGCATCGACGAGTTCCGCCACAGCATCGAGCGCATGGACCCGGCGCACTACCTCGGCTCGAGCTACTTCGAGCACTGGCTGGACGGGATCGTGCGGCTCCTCATCGAAAAGGGCGTGGTCACCGCCGAGGAGATGGAGGCGCGGACAGCCTTCTTCCGGGCTCGGCCGCAAGCGCCCCTCACCGCCGCGCCGAGGAAGCCGGCGACTCCCGGAGTCATCAGAGGTCGCCCGGAAGCTGAAACGTCGTTTCGGGATGCCACTCGTGCGCCCCGCTTCGCGGAGGGCGCGCCGGTGGCGACGCGCACCATGCATCCCACTGGGCATACCCGGCTGCCCCGCTACGCCCGCGGCAAGCGCGGCGTGATCGCCGCTCACCGGGGCGTTCACGTGTTCCCGGACGCGCATGCTCACGGCCTTGGCGAGCAGCCCAAGCCCGTGTACAGCGTGCGTTTCGACGCGCGGGAGCTCTGGGGCGAGGTGGCCGAGCCAAACCAGCACGTCTACCTCGACCTCTGGGAGAGCTATCTGCTGCCTGGTTGAGGCAGGGGGAGAGGGCGATGGGGAAGAACCATCCGAACGTCGACGACTATGTCGTGTCGCGCGTGCGCGCGCTGGAGTCGATCCTTCTCGAGAAGGGGATTCTCCCGCCTGACGCCGTCGACCGCGTCATCCGCCGATACGAGACGAGCACGGGACCGCTGATCGGAGCGCGGGCGGTGGCACGGGCCTGGCGCGATCCGACCTACAAGCGGCGCCTTCTCCAAGACTCAAAAGCCGCGCTGGTCGACCTCGGCCTGAACTACGACCGTTTGGTGGTGAAGGAGAATATGCCGGCCGTCCACAACATCGTCGTCTGCACGCTCTGCTCTTGCTATCCGTGGGACGTGATGGGATTGCCGCCGACCTGGTACAAGATGCCGGCCTATCGCGCTCGCGCGGTCCGCGAGCCCCGCAAGGTGCTCGCGGAGTTCGGCCTGGCCATCCCGCCGGAGCGCGAGGTGCGCGTGTGGGACAGCTCCGCCGAGCTTCGCTACATGGTGCTACCCCTGCGCCCGGACGGCGCCGAGCGACTGCCCGAGGACGACCTGGCGCGCCAGATCACGCGTGAGGCGCTGATCGGCGTCGCCCAGGTGCGGCTGCCCGCTCCCGGCGGCGGCGATTGACCGCATGCGCGAACGTCGGCGCAACATCGTCGTCCGGCCCGACGGCCGTCTCGTCAACGTGGCCCGCCCGCGTGGCCAGCTCTTCGTGTGCGCGACCGGTTGCTGCTGCGGGCGTACGGAGGACGGGTTCGCGCCGGTGCCCACGGCGCTGTACCACACCGAGTGGGAGCGTCGACGGCTGCGCAACGTCGTGCACCTCACGGTCGGCGGTTGCCTCGGTCCCTGTGCCCTGGCCAACGTAGTCCTGCTGCTCTTCGACGGCCAGGCTTTCTGGTTTCACTCGGTCGACTCCCCGGCGCTGGTGCTGGCGCTGTACGACCATATCGACGGGATGCTGGACGCCGACGATCCACACCGGCCCCTGGCGCCTGCCCTGGCCGTACTGCTGTTCACGGCCTCGTCCTGGCAGCCGCGCCCGGACGGTCAGCCGGTGGATGACCACCGTCCTCGGCGTCTCTCCGCGGCAGCGGCGCCGCAGGCCTGCCGATCGGTGGTCACCGCGGTGTCCGAAGACGCGACGGAGGCGCGTCTGCACCGCCTGCTCGCCGATCTCGGTGGAAGTGTCGCCGTCCCGCGGCGCAACGGCGAGCTGGTCTTCGACGCCCCCTGGCAGGGGCGCGTGTTGGGCATGGCCGTGGCGCTCTCCGAACGAGGACTGTTTCCGTGGGCGGAGTTCCGCCAGGCGCTGATCGCCGAGGTCGCCGCCGCCGAAGCGCGCGGCGGCGAGTTCCGCTACTACGACGCCTGGCTGGCCGCCTTCGAGTGCGTGCTGGCGAGGCGAGGCGCCCTCAGCGCCGCCGAGCTGGAGGAGATCACCTTCCAGTTCGAGTTCGGCGAACGCGCCGACGTCGTCTGGTAGATGGGGACGTCAGCGATCGAGGGCGGTACCTCCGCCGTTTCTCTGGGGGCCGATACTGCCGGCGCGGCGAAGATCCGCGATGTCGGCGTTACCGAGTCCGAGCCAGGAGCGCAGAACGTCATCGGTGTGCTGACCGAGAAGCGGGGCGGGGTCGCGCACGGCCCCCGGCGTCTCGGAGAGCTTCACGGGCACGCCCACCATCTTGATCGTGCCCGCGGTGGGGTGGTCCGTTTCCACGATCATCCCGCGCGCGGCCGCCTGTGGATGCTTCACCACCGCGTCGATGGTGTTGATGGCGCCGATCGGGATGCCATGAGGCATGAGGATCGCCTCCCACTCCTCGTAGGTCTTGGTGAGGAAGATCTCCTGAAGTCGACCGACGAGCGCGGTGCGATTGGCATTGCGCGCGCGGTTAGTGGCGAGGCGCGGGTCGTCCACCCAGTCGTCGAGACCCATCAGCGGGCAAAACGTTTTCCACAGCTTGTCGCTGCCCACGGCGAGGGCGACATCCCGTGTCTTGGTGCGGAACGTCTGGTACGGAAGCAGCGCCTTGTACGCCGTCCCCATGGGCGCGGGCACCTGGCCGTCGGCCAGGTAGGCGCCGATCATCCCCGACAGGATGCCGAGTTGACCGTCGAGCATGGCCACGTCGACGTACTGGCCGCGCCCGGTCTTCTCCTTCACGCGAAGGGCGTTCAAGATACCGAAGGCAGCGTACATGCCGGCCACCATGTCGGCGACGGACACCCCGCAGCGCACGCCCCGCCCACCCGGTTCGCCGGTGACGCTGATCATGCCGCTCTCCGCCTGCACGATGAGGTCGAGCGCGGCGCGATCGCGGTACGGCCCGCTCTGTCCGAAGCCGGAGACCGAGCAGTAGATGATGCCGGGGTGTCGCCGGCGCGCCGCTTCGTAAGCGATGCCGAGTTTCTCCAGCGTTCCCACGCGGTAGTTTTCCAGGACGACGTCGGCCTTCTCCATCAGTCGGAAGTACAGCTCCCGGCCCGCCGGGTGCTTGAGGTCGATCTCGATGCTCTTTTTGTTGCGGTGCAGACCGACGAAGTACGCCGTCTCTGTTCCGTAGAACGGCGGTCCCCAGGCGCGCGAGATGTCCCCGCTGTCGGGGGGCTCGACCTTCACCACATCGGCGCCGAAGTCGCCGAGCATCGTGGAGCAGAAGGGACCGGCGAGCGCGTGGGAGAGATCCAGCACTTTCACGTCCTCGAGCGGCATGATCATCGCGGAGTCCTCGGAGACACCCCCTCCATGCGGCTCACCGGGCGGCGGCCATGACCGTCGCCGTGAAGCGCTCCATGCGCTCGAGGCTCTCGGCGGACTTCTCGCTGCGGAAGTCGAAGATCAGCTCGCTGACCCCGAGCCGCGCGTACGTCGCGATGTCCTCGGCAATCTGCTCGGTCGTTCCCGAGAAGGGCCGACGCTCGCCTCCCGCCGCGGTGAGCGTCGTGTCGTACACCGGCGCCTTGAACGAGATGGTCAGGGACTTGGGATCCCGCCCGGCCGCCTCGGTGAGCCGGAACAGTTCTTTCAGCGAGGCTTTCAACTCGGCCGGGCGCAGCGGCACGGCGGCGTTGGCGCCGACCGGATGCCAGCCGTCGCCGAGGCGCGCCACTCGGCGAATCGCCGCCGGGCTGTGGCCGCCGACCCAGATCGGTGGGTGAGGTTTCTGCACGGGCAGCGGCTCACAGCGCAGCTCATCGAAACGGTAGAACTCGCCGGCGAAGGAGGCGGGCGACTTCGTCCAGAGCGTCTTGTAGATGCGCAGGTACTCATCGCTGGCCGCGCCCCGGCGCTCGAAGTCAGGCGATTCGAGGGCCTCGAACTCCTCGCGCAGCCACCCCACCCCCACCCCCACGGTGAGGCGACCGTGCGAGAGCACATCGATGGTGGCCAGGGCTTTCGCGGTAACCACCGGGTTGCGGTAGGGGACGATCATCACGCTGGTCACCAGGCGCAGGCGGCGCGTCTTGGCGGCGGCGAACGTCACCAGGGCGAGCTGCTCGAGGGCGTCGCCATGGCCGGGGAACACGCCGCTCACGGTGTAGGGATACTTCGACTTGATGGTGGTGGGGAACACGACGTGGTCGGCGATCATCACCGAGTGGAAGCCGAGCGCCTCGCCGCGCTGGAGGAGGGCCTCCAGGGCCTCCGGCGTGGCCGCCGCTCCCCGAGTGGGTAGATAGAATCCGTAGCGCATTGCTTCTCCTCTCACCGTGGTCCCGTGGGCAGATCGTCGAAGGATGCGTCCTTGTCCACGCGAATGTCGGCGGGTAGACCGAGCACGCGCTCGGCGAGGATGTTCTTGAGAATCTCGTCGGTGCCGCCCGCGATGCGGGCTCCGGGCGCGTACAGGAGCGCCTCTTGGAAAGCGGCTCGCGCGGGGGCCAGGGCCGGATCCATGAGCGCGCCCCCCATGTCCATGAGGTCGACGCCGAACGAGGCGATCTCCTGCAGCTTGGTGGCGCTCACGAGCTTGCCGATGGAGGCCTCCGGCCCCGGGGTCTGGCCGCGGGACAGCGCGGTCATGGTCCGGAATTTGGTCCAGCGCAGTCCCTGCTGGCGGACGTACCAGTCGGCGAGCCGCTCGCGCACAGCGGCGTTTCGGATCGCCGGCCCGTCCTCCAGGTCGAGCGTGCGCGCCAAGTGAAAGATCTCATCGAAGTCCGGCCCCCGCACGTCGCCCACGGCCAGCCGCTCGTTCATGAGGGTCGTGATGGCCACGCCCCAGCCCTGGCCCACCGCGCCGAGGCGCTGGGTATCGAGCACGTGCACGTCGGTGAAGTAGACCTCGTTGAAGTTCGAGGCGCCCGAGATCTGTTTGATGCGGCGGACCTCGATGCCCGGCGATTTCATGTCGAGGAAGAAGAAGGTCAGTCCCTTGTGCTTGGGCGCCTTGGGATCGCTGCGGGTGACGAGGATCCCGTAGTCGGCGAAGTGCGCCCCCGACGTCCAGATCTTCTGGCCGTTGATGACCCAGCGGTCACCGTCGCGCACCGAGCGGGTGCGCAGCCCCGCCAGGTCCGAGCCGGCGGCGGGCTCCGAGAAAAGCTGACACCAGATCTCCTCGCCGGCGATGGCCTTCGCCACGTATCGGTGCTTCTGCTCCTCGGTGGCGTAGGCCATCAGGGTGGGGATGCACATGCCGAGACCGATCTCGAAATACCCGCGGGGGACGAAGTAGCTCGCCTCCTCCTGGTTGTAGATCACCTGCATGATGGGGGATTCGCCGCGTCCGCCGTACGCCTTCGGCCACGTGATGGCCGCGAGTCCCGCCTCGGCCTTCTTCCGCTGGAACTCCTTGGCACGGCGCAGACTCTCCCCCTCGCCCCAGCGCGCCGGCCACGTCTCGAAGGAGCCGGTCTTGCGCTCGACGCTGGCCGCCAGGAAACGGTGGCACTCGGCGCGGAATTGAGCTTCCGGGGGGGTGTCGTGAAAATCCAAGACGGCCTCCGTCTCAGGCGGCCCCACGCGCCTCGAGGCGCGCGACGAGCCGGTCCTTCCAGCTCCGCGTGCTGCCGAGGACGAGCGCCAGGAGCTTGGCTCGGCGGTAGTACATGTGGCAATCGAACTCCCAGGTGAAGCCCATCCCCCCGTGGGTCTGGATGTTCTCCTTGGCCGCGAGGAAGAACGCGTCGCTGGCACTGATGCGGGCGGTGGCCGCCGCCACCGGCAGCTCGGGAGCGTCGGTGGAGAGCGCCCACGCGCCGTAATAGGCGTTGGCGCGGGCCAGCTCGAGGGCCACGTAGACGTCCACCAGCTTGTGCTTGATGGCCTGGAACGACGCGATGGGCCGGCCGAACGCGAAGCGGCCCAGCGCGTACTCGCGGGCCATGTCGAGCGCCGCCTGCGCCCCGCCCACCTGTTCGAAAGCGACGAGGACGGCGGCGCGATCGAGCAGGCGCTCCACCAGCGACCACCCTGCCCCGGCCGCGCCGAGCGGCTCGGCGGCGACGCCCTCGAAGGCGATCCGGGCGTGCGAACGGGTGGGATCGATGGTCGCCACGGGCGAGCGAGTCGCCCCCGGGGCGTGCAGATCGACGAGGACGAGCGAGGCGGCATCGTCTCGCGCGCGATCGGCGGTCCGCGCGAGGACCACGGCGAGATCGGCCACGTCGCCGTCGGCCACCGGGAACTTGACGCCGCTGATCCGCCCGTCGGCCACTCGCGTGTCGATCGATTGGGGGCGAGGAGCGCGTGCATCCTCGCTGAGGGCCAGGCATCCAATGGCCTGGCCCGCGGCCAGTCTCGGGAGCCACCGCTCTTTCTGATCCTCAGTGCCGGCAAGAAGAATCGCCTCGGTGGCCAGGTACACGGACGAGGAGAACGGGGTGGGCGCGAGACTCCGTCCCAGCTCCTCCGCGATCACGCACAGCTCCAGGTAGCCGTACCCGGCGCCGCCGTAGGTTTCCGGAATGGCGGTTCCCGGCCAGGCCATTTCTGCCAGACCGTCCCACAGGTCCTTGTCGTACGGCGAATCGGATTCGAGGATACGGCGCACGCGTGACGGCGCGGCGTGCTCGCTCAGGAACTTGCGCGCCTGATCGCGCAGGACGAGCTGCTCTTCGGAAAAATCGAAGTTCATCGCGTATCCTCCGGGGATGCCGTCATGATATGCCATTCACACGGAGGTGGCGATGACGAGAAAGCCGGCCGTCAGCCTGGCCGCGGTGCCCGGACGCCGACGCGCCACGCTCGAATTGGCGCAGCAGATCGAGCGCGAGGGTTTCACGGGGATCTACTGTCCGAGCCTCGGCGATGGCCTCGGCCTCTGCCAGGCGCTGGCCCTGATGACCCGCGATATTCCCTTCGGAACCAGCATCGCCAACATCTACGCGCGCCATCCGTTCGACTTCGCGCAGACGGCGGCGCTCATCCACGAGCTCGCTGGTGGCCGTTTCCGCTTCGGCATCGGGGTGAGCCACGGACCCACGCACGCCCGGTTGGGCATTCGGGCGGGCAAGCCGCTGGAGGATATCCGGCGCTTCGTGACCGACCTGGAAGCCGGCGCCCGGAACGCCGGCGCGCTTCCGCCGATCGTTCTCGCCACCCTGCGCCGCCGCATGGTGGAACTGGCGGGGGAGCTCGCCCAGGGCGCGGTATGGGCCAATGGCGCGCGCCGCCACATGATCGACTCGCTCAGCCATTTACCATCGGCGCGGCGATCGGATCCGGCCTTCTTCATCGGCAACATGGTGCCGACGTGCATCGATGCGGACCGGGCCGCCGCCGCCGCGGTGAACCGGCGAACCTTGACGCACTACGTGAAGCTGCGCAATTACCAGAACTACTGGATCGAGGCGGGCTTCGCCGACGAGATGGAAGCCATTCGCTGCGCCGTCGCCGACGGGCAGGACGAGCGCATTCCCAGCTTGATGTCCGATCGCTGGCTCTCCGAGGTGACCCTCTTCGGCAGCGTCGCCGACGTGCGCGAGGGCGTCGAGGCCTGGTACGCCACCGGCATCACCTCGTTGATATTGGTGCCCTCATCGACGCGTGGGGGTCAGATGGTCGCTTTCCAGGAGCTCATCGCCGCGTTCCGCTAGCACGATCCACGAGGAGATCCCATGCCCGATCTCACCCCGCTGCTCTGGCCGCGCGCCCTCGCCATCGTGGGCGCCTCCGATGACAAGGACATTATCCGCGGACGCCTGCTGCACATCCTGCTGCTGCGCGGCTACTCGGGCAAGGTCTTCCCCGTCACGCCGAGCCGCGAGGAGGTGCAGGGTCTGAAGGCGTATCGCTCCATCGCCGATCTGCCGGAGCCGGTCGATCTCGCGGTGATCGCCATTCCCGCGGCGTCGGTGGCGCAGGTCTTGGCCGAGTGTGGCGAGCGGGGGATCAAGGCGGCGGTGGTCATCTCGTCGGGGTTCGGAGAGGAGAAGGGAGAGGAGGCCCGCGTTCGCCAGGAAGAGATGAAGCGGATCGCGCAGCGCTACGACATGGCCATCTGCGGTCCCAACTGCGAGGGCGTGGTCAATGCTCTGAGCCCCCTGGCCGCCACCTTCAGCCCCTCCCTGGAGAATCAGGAATATCGCCTCATTCCCGAAGTGGCCGGCGGCCGGGCCATCAGCGTCATCGCCCAGAGTGGGGCTCTCAGCTTTTCGTACCTGAACCGCGGGGCGCCTCGACAGCTTCGTTTCACCTACCTGATCAGCTCCGGCAACGAGGCGACTCTCGAGGGTCTCGACTACGTCGACTGGATGCTCGACGAGGGACGCGCCGACATCTTCCTCGTGTACATGGAGGCGGTGCGAAGCGCGGCCACGCTCCACGCCGTGGGCGCCAAGGCCGCGCGGCTCGGCAAGCCCATCATCGTCGGCAAGGTTGGCCGCTCGGAGGCCGGACGGCGAGCGGCCGCGTCGCATACCGGCGCACTGGCCGGTTCGGATAGCGCATACGAGGCCATGTTCCGCCGCTACGGCATCATCCGCGGCGAGGACATCGACGAGATGGTGGACACGGCGGCGGCCTTCGCCTTCTGCCCACCGCCCCGCGGACGGCGGGTGGCCTTGCTCAGCGCCTCGGGCGGGGGGGCCGCCTGGATGGCGGACATGTGCGCCGCGCACGGACTGGAACTGCCCGAACTCGACGCGGCCACGCGCAAGGAGATCGATCCGCTCATCCCGTCCTATGCTTCTTCACAGAACCCGGTCGATCTGACGGCCCAGGCCGCCCGGGCGGTCGGCTACGCGCGCATCATCGAGATCCTCCAGCGATCGCCGGTGGTCGACATGATCTTGGTCGTGGGCTCGCTGGCCACCGAGACGACGCTCCGGCGCGACATCGACGCCATCTCGCGGGTGGCGCGCCAGAGCGCGGTGCCCATCGCCTTTTGCGCCTACACCAACGCCTCACCGGCCGCGGTCATGCTCCTGGCTGGCGCCGGCATTCCGGCCTACACGAGCATGGCGAACTGCGTGAAAGCCCTGCGGGCGCTGGCGGAGTACGCGGAGTTTCAGCAGCGATGGCGACGGCGCAGTGAGGATGACCTTGCCCCCACTCCCGGCGCCGCCGAGGTGCGCCAGCGGCTCGGGCAAGCGGGCCAGTTCCTGTGCGAGTCCGAGGCGAAGGAAGTGTTGGCCGTCTATGGTGTTCCGCGACCCCGCGAGGAAATGGCGAGTGACGTGGCCGGGGCGGTGGAAGCGGCCGGCAGGATCGGATTTCCGGTCGCCCTCAAGGTCCAGTCGCCCGACATCCCGCACAAGACCGAAGCGGGCGCGCTCGCGCTCGGCCTCGCCACCCCGGCGGCCTTGCGCCGGGCATACCGGCAGGTACTGGCCTCCGCCCGAGCGGCCCATCCGGGCGCCGCGGTCCGCGGCGTGCTGGTGCAGCAGATGGTTCCGAAGGGCGTCGAGGTCATCGTGGGGGTCACGCGTGACGACACGTTCGGTCCCCTGCAGATGGTCGGGCTCGGCGGCATCTTCGTGGAGGCCCTGCGCGATGTGGCCTTCGCCCCCGCCCCGCTCACCCGCGAGGATGCGCACGACCTGCTTGCTCAGCTGCGGGGCGCCCGGCTCCTGGAGGGGGTACGCGGCGAACCTCCCGCCGACGTGGACGCCCTCGTGGATGTGCTCGTCGCCGTGTCTCGCTTCGCCGCTGACCACGCCGATGCGGTCGCCGAGATCGACCTCAACCCCGTCATCGTCCACCCGCGCGGCCAAGGCCTGTCCGTCGTCGATGCGCTGATCGTCAAGCGGTCCAGCGACGGGTAGCGAACGGTGGCAATTCACTCGCCGTGGCAAGCGCGTGGTCGCTCAGGCCAGAGCGTCGAGAATCAGCTTCTGGAAGTGGACGATCAAGTGCTCGCTTCGCATCAGGAAGCGCCCCCGGGCGGGCAGCCCGGCGCGCAGGCCGCGCTGGACGGAGTCGGTGAGGCGGTCGTCTTCCCTGCTTACCTGATGGTTGAAGTCGATCATCTCTCGCCTGGTGGCCTCTGGCACATCGGGGCCAAACCAGTGCTCAGAGAAGCCGCGTGTGCGCTCGGGGCCGGCCGGCAGCCACACGTCGAGCGACAGGTTCGGATGGCCGGGATTGATGCTGAGGGTCAAGTTCGGCCACACATAGTGGTACTGGGCCTGGGTGACGGCGCCGCGTACGTCGTAGGCCGGCGGGCGGCCCCGACCCTCGAGGGCCGAGCGCCGGACGGGCGCCACCTGGCTGGAGAACCACTCGTGGCGTTGTAGCTGGTAGCTGTCCTCGTCGACGGCCACCACCGTGGCGAAGCCGGGATGCTGGATCGGGCAGTGGTAGCACTCGAGGAAGTTCTCGATGACGACCTTCCAGTTCGCCTCGGTGTGCCACTCCTCGCGGTCGTGGAGCTGCAGCTGCTCCAGATCCAGCCCGCTTCCTGCGAGGATCGATGGGAGGTCGCCGAGGTACTGGGCGAGGGGACGACGGTCCGCGTCGAGATTGACGAAGATGAAGGGACCCCACGTGTCGAGCCCCGCGGGCAGGAGAGGGTAGTCTTTCGGGTCGAACCCGGTCTCATTCTGAGACCGGGGCGCGGCGCGCAGAGAGCCGTCGAGGTCATACGTCCACGCGTGATAGGGACACTGCAAGGTCCGGCGGTTCCCGGCGCCGCTGACCACTTCGTGGCGCCGGTGGCGGCAGACATTGACAAAGGCGCGCAGCCCCTTTTCGCCGCGGGCCACCACCAGGGGCACGTCGGCGATTGTCGCGGTGAAGAAGTCGCCCACCCGGGCCACCTGGTCGCCCCGCCCGACGTACTGCCACGCGCGGCGGAAAATGCGATCGCGCTCTCGTGCGACGAGCGCCGGGTCCGTATACCACGAGGCGGGAAGGGACGTCCCGCGATCGAGGTCGTGCCGCAGAGCCTGTCCGTCGTCCATCAGCTCATGAGTGCGGCTGGCTGGTCGGCGCCTTCGCGCGACGTCGCCAACTCGCTCACTCCATCAATCGCGCCATCGAGCGGGCGAGAGTGGCCACCTCGCGGTCGCCGATGATGCCCATCACGTCGCGTGGGCCAGCGCCATCGCGCGCGGGAACGACCAGGGCCACCCGCGCGTCGCCGCCTTCCATCGCGCGCAGGATCGCCACCATGCGCTCGTCGGGCTCCACCAGGACGTGCGCGACGGGCGGTGCGCCCTCGAGGGAGACACCGCTGATGCGCCCGTCGCGGACCACGACCAGCGCGCCTGCCGCCCCGGATGGAGGAACGCTAGGGGCAAGCGCGAACTCCTTGCTCATCACGTCCCGGGCCCGCCGCGCACCGATGATCCAGGCCTGGAGCCCCTGAGGGACCGCGTCGCCGCGGCGGAGGAGCTTGAGCGTGTAGATGCTGGCCGGCGAGAGGTGCTGGCACAGCGCATAGGCCACCGTGGCGGTGAGGATGACCGGCAGGATGACGCCGTAGTTCCACGTCATCTCGAACAGCATGATGGTGGCCGTCAGGACGGCGCCAGTGGCGCCGGCCACCATGCCGGCCATGCCGGCCAGCGCGAAGTCAACGGGACTGATCCCGAGCCCGGGAACAAGGCGATTCAGAATGGCCCCCACCGCTGCGCCGAGAGCTGCCCCCAGGTAGAGGCTCGGCGAAAAGATTCCCCCCGAGGCGCCGGAACCGAGGGTCAGACACGTCACCAGCAGTTTAGCGCCGACCAGGACGAGCAGGAAGCCCGGCGCCGAGAGGTCGCCGCGCAGGATGTCGAGGATCGTCGCATAGCCCACGCCTTCGACGTAATAGTGGCTGGGCTGGCCGAAGAGCGGTCGAGCCAGCGCCATGAAGCCGTAGATGATCAGACCGACGGCGAGCATTCCCAGGGTGTGCCGCGTGTAGTAGTTGCCGGGCATGGCATCGAAGTGGTCTTCGAACCAGTAGATGGCCCGCGTCATGAGCGTGCCCAGCAGGCCGACGGCGAGGCCGCAGACGACGAACCACGGCCAGATGGCGAATGGGAGATCGATGGCTCGGAAGTCGGCGAGACCGCGCACGTCGAAAGACGGAGCCCTTCCGAAGAAGAGATGCCCGATATGCGTCGCCACGGCGGTGCCGAGCGCGACGGGAAAGAGGGAGCGCGCGCTGATGGCCGGCAGCATCAGCTCAATGGCGAAGGCCAGACCGCCCAAGGGCGAGTTGAAGGTGGCGGCAATACCGCCACCCGCGCCGGTCGCCACCAGGACGATGCGCTGCCGGGTCGGCATGCGCACGATCTGTCCGAGTGTCGAGCCGAACGCCGCTCCGATCTGCACGATCGGGCCCTCCCGGCCCACGGAGCCCCCGCTCCCGATCGACAGCGCCGAGGCGATCGACTTGATCACCACCACCACGGGCCGAATGCGGCCGTCGCGATAGTAAATGGAATCCATCACCTCGGGGACGCCGTGGCCCTTCGCCTCCGGGGCAAACGTCCCCACCACGAAGGCCACGCCGACGGCGCCCACCACCGGCACCAGGATCACCAAAAATCCCCAGGGGCTGGACGGCGTATGAAGGTTCGCATCGTAGGTGATGGAGAACATCCCGAGGAACAGCAGGTTGTGGAAGCCGCTGATCATGGCGCGGAAGACTACGGCGCCCAGCCCGGCGACGACCCCCACCGCTGCCGCCAGCGCCGCCATCGCCCACTCGGCCAGCGGCGAGGGCTCAGGCGTTCTCATCTCGCGATTCCGTCATCGGCGCGCGAGGCGCTATCACCGCCGGCCGGGGCGCGCGATGCCGGTGGTCAGGGCGTGCGCGTCGCGCCCGAGGCCAGCATGGCATCGATCTCCGGCTGGCTGAAGCCGGTCTCGCGGAGCACGTCGATGCTGTGCTCACCGAGCCGCGGGGGGAGCCGCCGGATCTCACCGGGAGTTTCGCTGAAGTTCGTGGGAATATCCGGGGTGCGGAGCGTTCCCTCGGTAGGGTGCTCGACGATCCTCCAGAAGCCCGTCGCCTCGAGCTGCGGATCGCGGAGCAACGTCTCGAGCGTGTTGACCACCATGGCCGGCACGTTGGCCCCCTCG
>JBKPAK010000117.1:0-11171 GCA_046726415.1 Candidatus Methylomirabilota bacterium | reverse complement strand
GGTAGAATGCGGTGGATGGTGTGTTCCGCTTCCTTCGCCTCGCGCGGGCCGAGTGGGGTCGCGCCTAGCACTCTCGAAGAGCTGCGGCCTGAAGCCATGGCCAGGTTCGAGAACCGGCGCGCGGGTCCGGTCCGCGCCGGTGCCGGGCGGACCCGGGGCGGTGAGTGAGGCTCGGAGACCTCTCCGCCGAGGGGCGCCTCCTGCTGGCCTGCGCGGCCCGAGGCCCGGACCCCGCTGCGGTTGGAACGCTTCTCGCCACCGACCTCGACTGGCCGCGCCTGATTGAGCGTGCCGTCCGGCACGGTTTGGGCCCCCTTCTGTATGCCACCCTCCGGACGATGTCCCCCCCTGTGTCCGCTGGGCTTCCGGATGCGATCCTGGCCAGGCTCCGCGAGCTCTACGACCGGCACGCGGCCCGCCACACCGCACGGGTTGCCAAGCTCGCCGAGATCGGCGCGGCGCTCGACGAAGCGGAGATCCCCATCATCGTCCTCAAGGGGGCTGCGCTGGGCAGCGCCGTGTATCGGGACCCCGCGTTCCGGACGATGGGCGACGTGGATCTCCTCGTGCGCCCGGGCGATCTCTTCCGGGCGAATCGCATCCTGTGGCAGCTCGGGTACAGGGCCAACGAGGCCTGGCGCTCGGAGGCGTGGTACGAGGCGCACCATCACCACCTTGCCCCACTGGACGCGCCGGATGGGTCGCTCATCGTCGAGCTCCACCGCTCGATCGTCATGAAGGGCCAGGCGCGCGTTCCCGTCGACGACCTGTGGGAGCGGTGCCGCTTCGAGCAGATCGGAGGCGCAACGTTCCGCGTGCTCGCTCCAACCGATCTCCTCCTTCACCTCTGCCTCCATCTCGGTCATGACAACGCGTTCGTCCGCGGCAAGCTACGCGACCTGCGGGACGTGGCGGAGGCGATCCGCTGCTACGGCAACGCGATCGAGTGGGACGCGGTGGTGGAGCGGGCGCGGGCGTGGTGGGTCGGCCGCCACGTGTACTGGGCGTTGTGGCTCGCCCGGGACATGGTGGGCGCGGCCGTCCCGGCCGCGGTCCTGGAGGGGCTGGCCGACGCCCGGCGGGACTGGCTGACCGACCGGCTCCTCCGACGCATTCTCCGAGGCACGATGCTCCATCCCGAGCCGGGGCTCTTCGCAACGCCGTACTGGCTGATGGAAACAACGATCCCGATGCTCATGCACTCGGACGGGTCCAGACGAACCGTCGCGGCGCTTGTGTGCTTGCTCGGTCGGCGGCTCCGGACGTCGGCGCGGCAGGTGGGCCCCGTGCCCGCGTTTCTCCAGCCTCTGTATCTGCCCGTTCACTCGGTCTACTTGATCGCACGCGCCATCAGTCGCGCGACGCGTGGAAGTCGCCCGGCCGGGTGACCTCCGGTCCGGCTGGGAAGGTGTCCGAGTGGAGCCGGTAACATGTCCAGACTACGCCGGATCGGGGCGCTCGCGTGTGGGCAGGTGGCGTAACGGAGGGGGAAGTCCGAACGCGCCTGGAGGCCCAGGCCGGTTCTGCGGAGCCGTTGCCACCCCTGTCCGTGGTTGGCCTGCTCACCCGCGATCGCATCGGGAGTGTGGCCCGCGCACTCGCCAGTTTCCGAGAGAACGCCCGGCGGCACGGGCAGCGCCCGCAATTCGTCGTGGCGGACATCCAGCGCTACGAGGACGGTGTCTTTCCTGCTTCTGCGTGTTAACCGGCGCGGCTAGGTTGCCCTACAAGCCCAGTCGGGCGGCCTCGCCATCCGGCCGAGGCGCCGGCCGCGCGCTCGTGCGATCTCTCGCAACGCGTTGAACGTGCGGTAAGACCGTAAGACCGATCATCGGCTTGTGAGCGGCGCCCGTCGTCTCCTTCAGTCGCTTCAGATCAGTGCGTAGCCGTTGGGCGCGTAGGCCTCCCGATGGCCGCGATCCTACGCCGGGGGCAGCGGTGGTCCACCGGCGTTCACCATGGACCGAGCCCTGTGTTCACCTTCGGCCGGTCTCAGCGCTCACGCTGGACCGCGCACCATCGCACGTCGCGGAGTCGAAGCGCGCCGAAGCCACGGAATCTGTTCCAGCAACGACCAGCGCTTGTATGTCGCCAGCGAGACCGAAATATCGATCATCCGGACTCGATCAACTGCTTGACCAGCGCCTCCGCCGAGTCGCCGCTCTGATACGCCTCGCGCCCCAAGGCACACGTGAAGCTCCGCACCCCTGACGCCACCTGACGACACAGGTTGTCGAAAGACGCTTGCTCGTGAGGGGTGCCATCGGCCGACGTGAGCATTTCGGCAGTCTTCAACGACGAATGCGCGCGGAAGAGCACGCCGGCCAACTGAACGGCCGCTTCATTAGCCGAGAGTTGGTTGAGCTCGATGGTCCCTGGTTGGCCGGTGACCCGTGGGAACACCAGGGCGTAGGCCGGGACCCGCGCGAGCGACCGCACCTGAAGCAGCTCACAGAACTGCGCCGGACTCATGCTCCAACGCCCGTATCGGTCCGGGCGCTTCACGCGACCGATCCGCTGACCCGTCTCCGCGAGGCTATAACGCTCATGGTACGAGCTTGCCAAAAGACGCTCGTGCAGGAACCGCAACCTCCGCGCGCCCTGCTGCCGGACGGTGACGATCGTCGGCATGCCATATAGCGTTGGGCCGCCATCTTCCCAGGCGGCCACGACGCGATCATTTGAGACGAAGCGGGCGGCCACGTGCTGTAGCACATGCATCAGCAACGTCGTCTTTCCAGCCTTCTTCGGGCCCGCAATCACCACGCCTCGATCTCCAACCCCAAACGCTGCACCATGAATGATCAGGGCGCCCGCTCGAACCGAACTAGTCATTGCGAACTCGCGTACGACTCGCATCAGCGCGGTTCGGACGGACAGGCTCCCGCTTGGCGCCAGAATCCGCACCTGGGACCTGTCTGGGTTGACCACGTAGAACAATTTGAACTCTCGGTCGAAGATTACCTGGGTATCATCGAGGGATTGCCACATCGGAAGGCGGACCAGTCCAGTGTCCAGGGCGAAGCAATTGATTTGGCGGCCATCCGGCCGCGGTCCCCGCCGGAACGTGTCTATGTACTGACAGGTATCCATTACGACCGCGACGTGGCAATCCGGCGACCCGCCGTAGACGATCGCGAACTGAGGGCCCAAGAACTCTTCCAGCCAGCTCAGGTGTGTCGGATCGGCAGTCGATACGGACACGGTCAGGTCCCTGTACTGAAAATTCCGGCAATGCCAGTTGACTGGGGTCTCGAACATTAAGACACTTGGGCCCACAGTGGGGATGCGCGACGCCCCGAGACACGACCTCGCGCATGGCGCAAAAGGGCCTGCAGGCGCCGAATCGGCACCCAGACGCCTCGCGTCTCATTCCGAACTCGGAATAGCGCGGAGTCTAGAAGCGCGATGATGGCCCAATGACGGAAGTGAGCTCCGAACGTCACGGCGCTTCGATACTCCTCATATCCCATGAAGTAGGCCTTGCGCTCGGAGGAATGCATTGGCCACCGATACCAGGTACGGGCTAGATCGTAATCGTAGGCGCCGATGAGTAACGATTCGTTATCCACAACGTACACGTGACCTGGAGGCCTCACGACCATGTTTTCCAGACAGAAGTCCCCGTGGCTGAACCCCACGGCAAAGAAGTCTGGAGCGTCCGCGATAGCCAGTTCTAGAGCCTCCTTCCCGTCTCGTCGTCCGAGCGCATCGTGCCGCACCAGCACCTCGATCTTTTCATCGAGCCGGGCCTGCCAGTTCTGAGAGTGCTGACGAGCCGGTATAGGTGCAATCGGGATACTGTGGAGCGCGCCCTGCAAGGCACCACACCGGCGAAACAGGTCGGGATGGCAATCGGACGCCGCGATCGGACGCCCCTCGACCCATTCCATGAGCAGGGCGCAGCCCCGCCGAGCCAACACCCGTGGGAAATGGCGGTGGTCCAGTAATCGGGAGAGATCTTCGATCCGCTCTGCGACAGTAGTCGACTCCACGCGCCTCCCTTTAAGAATGCGTCCGTCCGCCAGCCCTAGGCGGAATGCGCCCCGTTGGCTGAGGAGCGACGGCAAGCTGCTCACGCAGGTCACACTCACGAGCGGAGCATCGAGGACCTCCACGAGCGTCCAAAGGTCCTCCCCGAGCTGATCTTTCGGTCTCAGAGGATGAGTGGCCACAGGCTGGGAACCCCTCCTACGCTGCGGCACGGCGACCCGGACGAACGGGTGTCTGTGGTTCAGTCGGCATCGGCCGGAGCGTGAGGCACGAAGGCAGCAGCCGCGGACTACCGGCCGGCTGGCGGGCTGGCCGTCTCCGGCTTCCGCGTTCCACAGTTGAGCCTGATGGAGTCGGACGAAGTCGCCCGCTGGGGGTTGCCGAAAAGCATGGCTAGGACACGCTGCTGCGCCTTGGCAAACAGCGCGTCGGCCAACCCAGGAACAGGAGTGCGCGGGTGTCTCTCCACGGAAGGCTCTTCGTATCCATGACGGGTATGATACAGCCCTCCTGGGTACGATTCGAGCTTGAGAGCCGGCCCAGTGTCTGGACTACGGCTTCGTCCTCAGGAAGCGGCCCGCCTCGACCGGCCCTCGACCTCTGCGCCATTTGACGGAATCGACACCTCGGACCCCCGCGCTTCGCCGTCCAGCCGGCTTCGGGCCGACCTCCTGGGCTCCCGGTCTTCGAAAATACCAGCCGTTCGAGCTCTCGCGCCGATCCAGCACACGGCGATCCGTCACGACGACGATCGAATCGAATGCTCTTGGTCCCTATGGTTGTGACGCGTCGAGAGCTGATTTCGGCAATCGGCTCGGTACTCGCAACGATGAGCCGGCCACTGCCGTTACGGCGAGGCAGGCCGGATCCCGGCAAGGAGGGGCGCCGCCGCCACGTCTCCCTCCGCTCCACCGCTGGCGTCAAGGCCCCGATAGACACCGCGTCCGCCGGGCACGGAATTCCAGACTTGGCGCCAGCCCCGCCGGAAGTCTTCGGCGACCCGCGCCGTCGCGGCCCTGAATCGATCGGGAGGCTGGCGGGTGCCCTCCACGGAGGCGACGATCGCCGCGACCAGAGCGTCGGTATCTCCGAACGGCACGAGTCGGATCAGATCGGGTCCGGCAATCTCCGAGTGTCCGCCGACCTGCCACCCCACCACGACCGTGCCGACCGCCAGGCACTCGAGCACCAGCATCGAGCAGTTTTCGAACCGGCTCAGCATGAGCACCACCCGTGCTTCTCCCAGGAGTCGGTAACGTTCCTGGCCAAACACTTCGCCGCGCGCACTGACGCGACACCGGACGGAGGGCGACAGAGCGAACGCCTCGGACCCCCGGCCTCCGAGGACGACCGAGTACGAGGGTGGGAGCGCGCTCAGCACCGGGTTGAGGAAATCGACGCCCTTCACCCGTCTGAATCGCCCGAGAAAGACCACGTCATGGCGCTTCGATCCCGCGTCGACTGGGGTGACTCCGGCTGGGGGCGGGTTCTTGTACACATGGATCCGTGAGACGTCCAGGAACGGCCGCAGCTCATGGAGCAGCGCGTACGACGGCGACGACACCGCGTGGGCGCGTCGCGCGACCTCCAGCTCCTCCCCGAACTGCTCCCAATCGATCGGTTGCTCGTTGTGTGCTTGCACGAGCGCGTTGGGGCAGTGAAGCCGCACGTGGACACGATACTCCGGCGGAAGCAACGAGGTCGAACACGCCACTTCGGGCGCCTCGACCACGATCTGCGTGCTCGAGAAGCGGGTCGTCACTGCGTTGAGGACGCACGTCCTGTAGTCCGCGTCCGAGACTCCCTCGTCCCGAGTGATGAATGCCGTGTCGATACCCTCGCGGCGAAGCTCGTCCAGAACGGCGCGCGAGTAGTTTCCGATACCGTCGCTGATCGTACGCGTCCAGTGGTTGACCAGGACGTACGTCGTCGGTCCCTCCCACCCGCTCCACCGCGTCATCACTGAATCTCGATCAGGCCCCGGACGGCGGACGCCCCGAGATGATGTCCCGAAACACGGCTTCGTAGGCGGCCACCACATGCTCCAGCGCGTAGCGCTCGGCGACGCGCCGGGCTTGCCGCGCGATCGTCTCCCGTAGCCGCCCGTCACCCAGTATCTCCAGCAGCCTCGCAGCCAAGTGCGCGACGTCGCCCGTCCGAAAGAGCAGGCCTGTCTTCCCGTCGATGATCACCTCGCGCGCGGGCGGGAGGTCACTAGCCAGAAGAACTCTCCCGCACGCCTGCGTCTCGAGGTACACGAGAGACCGCCCCTCAAAGTCCCCAGGCATCACCACGACGTCCGCCAGGCTCAGGTGTCGGGGAATGGTCGCGTGGTCGAGCCACCCGGCGAATCGGAACCGACCCCCGATGCCTCGTTTGGCGGCGGCCTTCTCCATCTCTTTGCGGAGCGGGCCGTCGCCGAGGATCAGCCCGAGAAGTCTCGGCTCGACGGAGAGGGCCCGCTCGGCAGCGAGGAGGACATCCAGCGGACGCTTGAGCGGTATCAGGTTGGAGACATGCGCCACGACGAGGGCGTCGGGCTCGATGCCGAGCTTTTCCATGAGATCACGGTCCTTTGGTCGGGGGGTGAACCGGTCGACATCCACCGGGTTCCCGATCACCAGCACCCTCTCGAGTCCGAGAGCTCGTGCGGACTCGCCGATGTGCGGAGCCACGGCGACGAGTCCGTCCGCATGTCGGAAGCCAGCGAGGACACGCCGGGATTGGTGAAGGCCCCCCGGCAGGGCGTCCTTCAGCCTCGCCTCGACATCGTTGTGGAGGATGACGACGCTGGGCAGCGCGTGCGGTGCAGCGAGCCGGGGTAGGTGCTCGGCCATGCTCGTGCTGCCGATCAGGATGATATCGGGCCGCGCGACCGCAACCTGAGCGTCCACGATGCGCTGGAAGCCGTCACCAATGAGTGCTCGGTAGGTGTCTGGTGCAAACCAGTTGTCCGGGGCCACTTCAGCCACCGGCAGTCCGATCACTTCCACACCCCGGAGGGCAGCGATGAGTTGATCAGCTTTGCTGGACACCTTCACCGGAGTGATCGCCCGGACCCGATGCCCGACGGCGGCTAACCCCTCGAGAAGCTGACCACACATCACCGCCACACCATGTCGCGCGGGTGGCAGAGCTCCGACGTAGAGGATGTTCACACGGCCGGCAGGTCCCAAGCTCGCTCCATCGTCTCTGTTGAGCGGTCTACGGTAGCACCAAGTGCCTAGTCACGTTTCTCGGACACGGGGCGGCCCGAGGGTGGAGGACGGCGCTCCCCAGCCTATCGCCATGCTCGGGCCAGCTACTTCTCAAGCCAGAGGTCGCGGTAGCGCGGAATGAGGTCCGGGATCCACCCCCAGTTCTGAACCTTCCGGCTCATGACGGCGAACTCGGCCGTGTAGTTCAGGAAGACATACGGCACGTCGTCGGTGATCAGGCGTTCGGCGCTGTAGTAGAGCGGCCGCCGGCGCTCCACCTCGTAGATCCCCGCCGCCTGCTCCAGCAGCTCATCGACCTTGGGATTGCTGTACCCCGTCGTATTCGCGTGTCCCCTGCTGTGGAAGAGGATGTACAGGAGCCCGTTGGGGTCGGCCCGCTGGGTCCAGTTGGCGTATGTCCAGTTCGTCTTCCTCTGCACGATGCGCGAGTAGGCGTCCGCGGGGTTGACCGGTTCGATGTCCATCCCGACGTTGATCTTCTGGAGCTGGGCCTGCAGCAGCTCGGTCTGTCGGATCCACTGCGGAGTGTTCTCGACGACGAACTTGGCCCGAAACCCGTTCGGGTAACCCGCCTCGGCGAGCTTCTTCTTGGCCATCTCGAGATCGTGGCCAAGGCCCTGGAAGCTCGGATTCGACCACCAGAGGCCAGGGCTCACCGGTCCGCGCGCCGGCTCGCCGAAGCCGCGCAGCAGCACGTCCCGGAGCTCGTTCCGGTCAATCGCCAGGGCGATCGCCTGCCTCAACGCCTTGTTGTTGAAGGGCGGCTCGTCGACGTGCCACTGGAGGGCGTTCCATCGAGTCGCCGGCTTCGTCTCTGACACTCGGAGGCTCGCCTCGTTGCGAAGACTCGGGATGTCCTTCGCGTCCGCGTCGGTCGCTATGTCCACTTCCCCGGTCCGCACCATGGTGAACCGGACCGTCGGATCGGGCACCACGCGGTAAATGACCCTGTCCAGGTAGGGTTTGCCCTTGTCCCAGTAGTCCGGGAACCGCTCCAGGGTGACCTGGGCATCGCGCACCCACTCGACGAACCGGAAGGGGCCCGTGCCGACCGGGCGCTGGCCGAACTCCGGCCCCAGCTTTTGCGCCGCTGTCGGCGACACGATGAAGCCAGGGCGTTCCGCAAGGGCCGCGAGCAGCGGAGCAAAGGGCTTCTTGAGCTCGACCGCGACCGTGTACGGGTCGACGACCGTCACCGAGGTGATGGCTGGTTCCAGCTGGGCCCGCTGGGGGGACTTCGTCTGCGGATCAAGGATGCGCTCGATGTTCCACTTCACCGAGTCCGCGTTGAAATCAGTGCCGTCGTGGAACTTCACGCCGTGCTGGAGCTGGAACGTGACCCGCTTGCCGTCCGGGGACACTTGCCAGGCGCGCGCCAGCTCCGGCACCACGGTGAAGCCCCGGTCCAGCGCGACCAGCGTGTTGAAGACCAAGTAGCAGACGTGGCGCTCAGAGAACTCCACGGAGAAGTGCGGGTCGAGCGTCTTCGCCCCCGGGATCCAGCCGATCCGCAACGTCCCGCCCCGCACCGGCGCCTGGGCATCCGCGTGGCTCGTGAGCGTGGCAAAGGCCAGGACTATGGCCAACAGAGAAAGGCCGAATCGGCCGGCGGCCGCGTGTCGAGGCGATCGTCGCTCGTGTGTCATCTCAGTCGATTCCTCTGAAGTGGTGGCGAGTGAGGTGGTGACGAAGGTGGCGAGCCTATCGCGGCGACGCGATACCGACCGGACTCCCGCCACGTGACGCTCTGCTGGCTTCGTCGCTCGATCCATGCGCGGGGGGACGCCCCGCCACGACCAAGGGCCGTGCCGCACGCTGAGGCCCTCCTGGCGCTGCTCGGCGCCCGCGGCGACCCGCCGGCCAGTGCTCACACTCCGAACTCGGCGGAGAGGATGCGCTCGTACACTCGCGCCCGGTGCTCCCAGGTGTGGTGGGCGAGGACGTACCCCTGCGCCCCCCGGCGGTCCCATAATCGGCGCGCCGCGGCGTCAATCATCTCTACCATGGCGACGTCGTCGTTGTAAGGCGCGATGTAGCCGAGGCCTGACTCTGTGATGAGGTGGTTGTTCGGCACGGGCGCCTCGCTCACCACCGGGAGGCCGGCCCGGAGATAGTAGTAGAGCTTGCTCGCATCATCGATCTGTACCGCGCCCCGGGCCAGGACAATCCCGACGTCCGCGAAGTACTGGTAGTCCCATATCAGTTCGTGGGAGATCGGCCCGACGGTTGTCACCATCCGCTCGTCGAGCCGCTCCGTTAGCCCGGGCCCCACGAAGTAGAGACGGATTCCTCGCGTCAGGAGCCTGGCCCCGAGCCTGTTCAGCCGCTCCTGCCACTGGAGGTTCAGCTCAGGCTGAGAGTCGCGCGGGTAGAGGTTGCCGATATACACCGCGGTCCTCAGAGGCGAGCCGGCAAAGGGGTTTCGTCCTGGAGGTGGGATCTCCCGGTCCACACCGGTGGGCACAATGATCACCGGCGGGTGGAGGCCGTGCTGGGCCTGCCAGAGCGCGCGGCTCGCGTCCGTGATCAGCGTGACGTATCGGGCGCGCTCTCGGATCATCAGGTGGGCCTCCCACAGCGCCTGACGCTCCTCGCCGAAGAAGTACACGCCCGGGGTGGAGTCGGTCGGGCCGACGACCCCGCCGACTCGCGAGAGAATGAACGGATGCTCCTCTCCGCCGGTCTCGCGGAGAGTCCGGAAGCCCATCGGATACAGCGTCTTGACAACATGGTAGACGGACCAATCCACCCTCGAGGGCGACACGGAGCGGAGGGTCGGCCGCGGCGATCCGAGATTTTGGCTCGCCTCCACGATCATGTCCACCGAGAAGCCGAGATCCGCCAGTCCTTCGGAGATGCGAAGCCAGCGAAGCCGGTCCATCGCATGGATCTCGGAGGGCCCGACGGGCCGTCGCGTGTACACGGTGGCGATCCGGAGGTCCGAGCGTGTCACGGCGTGCTTCCCGACGGCGTGCTCCGCTCGCGCTCCAGCGCGGCCTTCACCATGTGCATCGACGCCGAACCATCTCACCGGCAAGGCGGGGAACCGCTAGCGCTCCACCCCGACTGCCGCCGAAACCATATCGCGACCCCGCCTGGCCGGGCAAGAGCGGCCGGAGGTCGGCAGGGGAGGGCCAGGAATCTTACCCCGCGGTGACGGACAGACGGAATCGGCGGTGAGCCAAGCGTCATAGAACCGAGTCCGTCTGGACAAAGGACACGGCCCGAGGGGTAGGGACGAACAGGCTCAGTCGGTCCGGAGCTTGCGTGCCAGGCACGGCGAGGCGTGGCTCACCACGCATGCCGGCACCGAGACGGGAACGTTGGTGCTCCGAGACCAGCGACCCAACCGCCCTCAGCTTCGACTACCCTGGGACACTGATTGACGGCTGCAATCCCGGTTCGACGCGGCCTGCGGCCGGTGACGGCGCCACGGCACCACGCCTTCCTCCCGTAGCGCTGCGCCAAGCTCACCGCAGGCGACCGGAGACGTGCCTCGAAGGGCTGGTGGAGTCTCATCCCCATATGGGAGCCCACGCGGACACCGAATCCGCTCCGTCGGTGGGACCCGGCCGTCCCGTGCTGGACGGCTGACCCATGATCCTACGCCTCTCCCGCCTGATGGCCTGATGCGGCATGCCGGTCCTGTGGGCTGTGCGCGATGGCATCGTGTTCGTGACCCTGATTGGGGAGTACGCGTTCAATGATCTAGGTCTGCGACGGCAGCCGAATCGGTTAGAGGCAAATCATCGGAGCGGCCGATGTATCTCGCCAGGGGCCGTGGCTGCGGTGTCTGGCTGGGTGCGGACCGCCATTCGCTCCTCCGCGTGGAGCGTACCGTTGCCCGGGGATCGTGGGCGGAGGTCGCGAGGTCGGCCCATTCGGCGGCGGTAGACCATATGGAAGGACCGGCCTACCTATCGCACATGGTCGTGAGTTGTTCCGGGCTAGGAACAGAGC
>JBKPAK010000116.1:0-12167 GCA_046726415.1 Candidatus Methylomirabilota bacterium | reverse complement strand
TGTGCACCATCGTAGCGCCCGCCCGTGTAGCGAGTGGCGGCGAGCTCGGCCCCCGGACTCACGAGAGCGCGACCTGGGGCTCGGCGAGGTAGGCGTCGAAGCGGATTCCGGTCAGCCGCTCGAAGGCTTCGACGTAGCGCGCTCGGGTGCCGGCGACAACCGCGACGGGAAGATGGGGGCCGGGGTAGGTCTTGTTCCACCCGGTCTGCTCGCAGAAGTCGCGGGCGAACTGTTTGTCGAACGACGGCTGAGGGCCGCCAGGCACATACGCATCGGCCGGCCAGAAACGCGACGAATCCGGGGTCAGCACCTCGTCACCGAGCACGAGCTGGCCGTCGCGATCGAGGCCGAACTCGAACTTCGTGTCGGCGATGATGATCCCGCGCTCCCGGGCCCGGTCGGCGGCGAAGCGATAGAGCGCGAGGGAGACCCGCTCGACCTCGTCGAAGCGCGTGACGCCGACGAGTTCCACCGCCCTCGCCCGCGTGATGTTCTCGTCGTGGCCACTCCGCGCCTTCGTCGCCGGCGTGAAGAGCGGTTCGGGCAGCTGGTCCGACTCGCGCAGCCCCGGGGGGAGCCGGTGCCCGCAGACCTCCCCGAAGGCCCGGTAGTCCCTCCACCCCGATCCAGACAGGTAGCCGCGCACCACGCACTCGATCGGCAACATCTCGAGGCGCCGGCACTCGGTGGAGCGGCCATCCGGCCGGACTGCGAGCAGGTGGTTCGGGCAGATCGCGCGCGTGCGAGCAAACCAAAAGGCGGCGAGCCCGGTGAGCACCCGTCCCTTGTCTGGGATGTCGGTCGGCAGCACGACGTCGAAGACCGAAATGCGATCGGTCGCGACGAGCAGCAGACGCTGGTCATCGAGGGCGTACAGCTCCCGCACCTTGCCGCTTCCCACGTGCGCCAGGTCAGCCATGGATCACCCCGTGACGGTGCTGGCCGAAGAGTAAAGGGCCTGCGTCCGCCAGGCAAGGGCCCAACGCCATGAGGGCCGCCACCGCAACCCGAACGGCATACAATCGGGCGGCAGGGCAAGCGTCATGCCACTGTACAGGAGGAGCTGACCATGGGCGCTCGTGACCCTCAGGCGGGACCAACCCTGCTCTCGCAATTGCCGCTGCGGCTCCACCACTATGCGTTCGTCGTGCGTGACCAGGAGGTGAATCGAGCGTTCTTCGAGGACGTACTCGGCCTGCCCCTTGTCGCCACGTGGTGCGAACGCGTCTTCAACACCGAACTCCAGCGCGAAGTCGCGTACTGCCACACGTTCTTCGGGTTGGCCGACGGCGGCGCGCTGGCCTTCTTCCAGTTCGCCGACGACGAGATATACGAGCGATCCAAGGCGGTGTACCCGGAAGTCGCCCGGTTCCAGCACATCGCCCTCAAAGTGGACCGGAAGACCTTCGACGAGATCGATGGGCGCCTGGCCGGCGCCGACATCCCCCGACGTCAGACCGATCACGGCTATTGCCTATCGCTCTACGTCACGAGCCCGGACGGACTCAGGGTCGAGTTCACCGTGGATCCCGACAACGTCGCCGAGATCAATGCCCGGCGCCGCACGGACGCCCACGCTGAGCTCGCTCGCTGGCTGGCCGGCGACCACGAGCCCAACAATCTGGCTCGCGCGCACGCGCCGACGACGCGAGGCTGACAGGCAGCGGCGGCCATGACCGGCATGCAGTTCGGGCTGATGATGCGGGCCCAGTTCCCGGGCGGGGACGACATGCAGGCGCGGTTCCAGGAGCTCCTGGAGCAGGCGCGCCTGGCCGACGCGCTCGGCTATTCCTCGATCACCAAGGGTATGCACTACAGCGCCGCGCCCTGGCAGGATTTTCAACAGTTTCCCTTCCTCTGTCGGGTGATGGCCGAAGCGCCCGCCCTGCGCCTGAACTTCGGGCTCGTGCTGCTGTCGCTCCACAAGCCGCTCGACATCGCCGAGCAGATCGCCACTATCGATGTCATGAGCGGCGGCCGAGTCATCTTCGGCGTCGCCCTGGGCTACCGCGACGTGGAATTCCTCGCCTTTGGCACCACCCAGAAGGAGCGCGTGAAGCGCTTCGAGGAGAACCTGGACGCCGTCAAGCGACTGTGGACCGAGGGCGTGCTGGACATGGTCGGCTCACACTTCACCCTGCGGGGGGCATCCGTGGCCACCAAGCCCGTGCAGAAGCCGCATCCACCGATCTGGATCGGTGCCAATGCCGACCCGGCCATCCGACGCGCCGCGCGGCTCGGCGATTGCTGGTACGTCAACCCGCACAACCGCCTCGACACCATCGCCCGCCAGGTCGAGGTCTACAAGCGCGCCCTCGATGAGTACGACAAGCCCTTCCCCGACGAATTCCCGGCCCGGCGCGAGGTGTTCGTGGCCCGGTCGCGGGCAGAGGCGATCCGATTGTGCGCGCCCTTCCTGGCCGCGAAGTACCAGGCCTACGACCAGTGGGGGCAGAGCCGGGCTATGCCCGAGGGCGACAACGATCTCGGCGCCGATTTCGACGACTTGATCCGCGACCGCTTTTTGCTCGGCTCACCCGACGAGGTGGCCGAGCAGATGCTCGCGCTGAACCGGACCACCGGCATCAATCACCTGATCATGAGCGTCCAATGGCCGGGCATGCCGCAGAGCCTTGCTCTCGAGGAGCTTCACATGCTCGCCGAAGAGGTGTTCCCGCGCGTGCGGAGCGGCTGAGCACATCCTCACCGTGTTCCAGTCCACGCCCTCCTGGTCTACGCCCCTCCGTACATGCGCCGGGCGTTGTCACTGAGGATTTTCCGCCGGCTCGCCGGGCTCAAATCCTCCCGCGACGCCATCTCATGGAGGTTCTCGGGATAGTCATGGTCCCAGTGGGGGACGTCGGTGGCATAGAAGACGATGTCGTCGCCGAGTCGGCGCACCACCTCGGGCACCGAGCCCTCGTCCCCCTCCGCGGCGAAGTAAAGCTGGCCGCCTTTCACATAGTCGCTTGGCTTCTTGGTGCACAGCGGGGCTTCCACCTCGCCCCGCTTCTCCCACTCCTCATCCATGCGGTCCATCCAGAACGGGAGCCAGGAGCAGCCGCCCTCCATGAAGCCGATCCGCAGGCGTGGATACTTCTCCGGCACTCCCTCGAAGATCATGCCGGTGAGCTGGATCATCTGGGCCACCGGATGGGAGAGCGTGTGCACCTCGATGAACTTGTCAAACCCGTCCGCCCCGAACAGATGGGCTCCCCGCACGGTCGCATGACTGGCCACCATCGATCCAAGTCGCTCCGCCTCCGCGTAGATCGGATGAAATTCCGGACGCCCGAGCGGCAATCGCAGGCCCACCGCGGGGGCGAAGGCGCCCACCATCCCGAGCTCGCTGACCGCGCGGCGCAGCTCCGTCACCGCCTCCGGCACGTCCTGGAAGGGCAGCAGCGCCACCGCCTTCAGGCGCGGGCTCACGGTGAGGAATTCTTGGTGGACGAAGTTGTTGTAGGCGCGGCAGAGAGCGACGGCGAAATCCGGCTCCCGCACCAACCCGATACCGAGACCGGCGGTGGGATAGAGGATGGCGGTGTCCAGCCCTCCCTCATCCATGATGCGCAGCCACGACTTCGCATCGCTCACGTTGCTCCCCAGCCGCCCGCCGAGCGAGCGGTCCCAGCCGTCTTCCGGATAATACGAGCGCCGACCGGTCCAGAGCGCCCGCTCGGCCGGCGAACCTTCGAAATAGGGCCGAAGCTGCTCGCTCGACTCGGTGATGTGGCCATCGGCATCGATCACGGGGAACTCGGCCATGGTTGCCTCCTTCGTTGGGGCGGCGCGGGGCCTTGACAGCCCCTTCGCCTCCTTTGTATCAGCTACGCCGTGGGTCGCGATAGGCTCCCGGCCTCGGGCCGGACGACAACGACACGGAGGAGTGTGCGATGAGCGAGGCCAAGGTGTTCATCTTCGCCCCCGAGAACGAAGCGCCGGAGACGCACCGGACGCTCGAAGCGAACCGATGTGAGTTGATCCTCGGCAAGGCCTCCTGGGACACGCCCCAGGGGAACAGCGAAGCCGAGATGGTGGCCATGGCCAAAGGCTGCGATGCGCTCATGGGCACTTCGATCCGGAACGCGCCCATCAGCCGGGCGATCATGGAGAGTTCGGATCGGCTCCGCATCGTGGCCAAGTACACGATCGGCACTGACGACGTCGACGTCGAGGCGGCCACCGAGCTGGGGATCCTGGTCACGCACGGCCCCACCGAATCGAACTGGGGCGGCGTGGCCGAGGGCGCGATTGCCGCCATGCTCACCATGCTCAAGAAGGTCCGGGAACGCGACCGGCACCTGAAGGAGCGCGGCGGGTGGCGCGACCCCGCACTCCAGGGAAGGTATGTCGGGTCCCGCCCTGACGGCTACGCCGGCATCACCCTCGGCCTGATCGGGCTGGGCAGGATCGGGCGCCGCATCGCCACGCTCATGGGGCCGTGGAACATGAGGATCCTGGCCACCGACCCGTACGTAGCGGACTCCACCTTCACGGAGCACGGGGTGACGCGCGTGGACCTCGACACCTTGCTCCGCGAATCCGACGTCGTGAGCCTGCACGTCGTGCTCACCCGGGAGACCCGGCACCTCATCGACGCCAGGCAGATCGCCCTCATGAAGCCGAGCGCGATCCTCATCAATACCTCCCGGGGATCCTGTGTGCACGAGCCAGCCCTCATCGAGGCGCTGCAGCGCGGACAGATCGCGGGGGCCGCCCTCGACGTCTTCGAGCACGAGCCGCTCTCGGCGGACAGCCCGCTGCGGAACCTCGGGGACATGGTGCTCCTCTCTCCCCACATGGTCTCGTCCAACGCGGGCAGCGGTCTCGGTCCCGGCATCCGCTGGGCGACGGAATCGGTGCTCCGCGCGCTGCGCGGCGAAGTCCCGGATAATGTCTACAACAAGGAGGTGGTTCCACGCTGGGAGCGGCGCTTCGGCGGCACGAGCGTGTGGGCTCCCCGGCGCCAATGACTCAGAAGAAGAACGTCAGGTTCTTCGCGAGCAGGACGTTCTGGTCCAGAACGATCTTGCGGCGGGCGATCCTCCAACTCCCGTCGACCCGACGGAGCAGATCCTCGCGCTTGCCCACCAGGACGTCGGTCTCCGTCTCCACGCGGTTGCGATAGACGAGAAAGCGGCTCTTGACGGCCACCTCAGTGGGCGACGAGCCGGCCGGGCTCGCGCGGAGAATCTGCACGTTCGAGATCATGTGACAGATCCGCGAGGGGGGCTCCTCGGACCAGTGCACGCCCGTGAGGATCTGCCGCACCCGCCGGGTGAGGGTGTCCTTGCCCTCGTCGAACCAGTTGACGTCGGCGCCGGCGCGCGTGAACTCCCGCTCGAGCTCGTCGCGGGGGACGTTGCGCCGCATGGGCATCCAGTAGTGGCAGTCCTCGGTGAAGAGGTCGAGCCACTCCTCGTACCTCCGCTCGTCCAGCAGCTCGGCTTCCTGGTAGAGGAACTCCTCGATCTCCTCCTTGACGAGCAGCCGCGGGAGATCCGGCGGGCCGCCTGCCCCAGGACGCGGGGCGGATCGCGGACGGTCAACCTCTGGCCTGAGCGGTGTGGGCGGACCGCTTGCCTCCGGACTCATCCTCGACGGCGGGCTGTTCGTCTCTCGCTCCATTTCGTCACAGGGCGCGGCGCCGAGCGCCGGACAGGTCCGCCCACGTCTTGGCTTCCATGAACTGGCGCCAGCGGAAGTAGAAGCCACGCTGGTTGTTCTCGCTCGCCGTCCCCACTGGCACCTCGTTGATCACCCCAGGCAGCTTCAGTCCGTGGTCCTCGAACGCGTCCGTCCCGCGCCCCAAGCCCATCTCGTAGTTGTAGGGATACTGGCGGGCGATGGTGCCGCGGCTGGCCGCGTGCGCGTAGTTCCAGTTCTCCATGTCGTCCTGTTCGGTCAGTCCCGACGGGCCCGAGTAGCGGATGTAGTAGTGGCGCAGAGCGTCCTTGACCTCCGGCGGCGCGTCGGCATCGAGGAGGTACCAGCGCCAGACCTCCGTGCGGTGCGGGCCGCGCGGATGCCAGACGGCGAGCGTGCGGGGTTGCCGCGCGATAGGTGACATGTTGGGGAACACCGTGCCGGGGCCGCCGAAGAGCCGCCACAGCTCCCCTCGCCGGCGCTTGCGCTCCTCCTCGCAGCGCCGGAAGTAGTCGGCGACGGACGGGGCGTCCTGATAGGCGGGCGCGATCGGCGAGTCCGGAGGCCGAAGGAACGCAATCATCGAATGGCCGAGGTCCGGGAAGGACACATCGAGCCACCGCGACTCGTTCCGCTCCTGGTTGTCGCGGCGCCCCTTCCCGCTCGGGCCGATGCCGACCATGTCCACCGAGCGGTGGCTCACTCCGTGGTAGCGATCGCCCGAGAAGTTCTCAGCCGGGAACTTCCAGTTGCTCGGGATCTGCCACTTGTGGATTCCGCCGATCACCTCGGTGCCGCCCTCGCGCCCGTCCCAAGCGTCGAGGAGGAGGTCGAGGTAGAGCTTGTAACCCCCGATGTAGTCGAGGAACGGTGGCGCGGTGGGATCCCAGGTCGCCCAGATCGTCCCTTTGTAGTTTTCCATCTGGGCGACCCCGACCAGGCCCCACTGGCTGCGGTCGAGCTGCGCTCCGTAGGCGTCCTTCGCGTGGGGCACGCCGACCAGGGCTCCGTCGTTGCCGTAACTCCAGCCGTGGTAGGGGCACAGGAACTCCACCGTGTTGCCCTCGTCGTAGCGACAAACCTTCATGCCACGGTGCCGGCATGAGTTCAGGAAGATGTGGAGCCGGGCCGCGCGGTCGCGGCAAAGGATAACCGACTCCTCGCCCATGGACGAGACGAAGTAGTCCCCGGGACGGGGGACCTGACTCTCGTGCCCGATGAAGAGCCAGGCGCGGGCGAAGATCTGTTCCTGCTCGCGCTGGTAGATCTCCTCGCTCACGAAGATCTCGCGACTGACGACTCCCCGGTCGACGTCGACCAGACCGTTCAAACTCCCGGGCTCAACGCTTGGCATCGTCTCGTGCCTCCCGGCCTCACCATGCGGGCCTGCTGAGTGTCGTTCAGGGGCGAGTCAACCGGTCATTTCGTCGCTCGCACCTGGACACCGGCGGCTTCCTCCTGGAGGAGCCAGGGCGACGTCGAGTCCTTGTCACCCCAGCCCCGGGCCAGCCCCTCCATCATGATTTGCTCGGCCACCGCGGCCATCGGCATCGGCACGTCGTACTCACGCGCCAGCTCAGTGGCCAGCCCGATGTCCTTCCGGGCCAGCCTGAGCGCGAAGCGCACGGTGTCGAAATCGCCCTTGAAGACGACGTTGGGGAGCATCTGCGAGAGCAGCAAGCCCTGGCCAAACGAGGCGCCACGAATCGCCTCCAGGAGTGCTTCCGGCTTGACGCCGGCCTTGACGCCGAGCGTGAAGCCCTCGGCGACGATCGTCCGCGTGGTGATGCTGATCATGTTGTGGACGAGCTTGGCGATTGTCCCCGCGCCGATCGGGCCCATGTAACCGACCTTGTCGCCGACCGCCCCGAGGACCGCCTTGACCTCGCGGTAGATGGATTCGTCACCGCCGACCATAACTTGAAGGCTCCCGCGCTGGGCGCCCCACACGCCCCCGGAAACCGGCGCGTCGAGAACGTGAACGCCCTTCTCTTTGAACGCGGCGTGGAGCTTCCTCATCACCGTCGGCGAGCCGGTCGAGAGGTCCGCATACACGGTACCGGCCACCGCACCGTGGATGATCCCATCAGGGCCGAGCGCCACCGCCTCGACTTCCTTGGGGCCGGGGAGCGAGGTGAGGATCAGCTCGCTCTCGCGGGCGGCAGCCCTGGGGCTATCCGCCCACTTGGCGCCGCGCTCCAGGTGGGGCGCGGCAGCCTCCCGACGCACGTCGTGGACAACGAGCGCGTGGCCGGCCTTGATCAGGTTCAGGGCCATGGGTCCGCCCATGTTACCGAGTCCGATGAATCCGATCCGCATGGTCGTCTCGCTCCCTCGTGGATTGGTCGCGGTAAGAAGGTGCGATCAGGCCGGCGCGAAGATGTCGGCGCCGCCCGGCACAGCGGCCGCCGGCGATCCTGCTGCGGCCCCGGCAAAGGCCCGGTCGCGCTGGAGCACCGGCATCACGCGATCGGCGAAGAGGCGCATGTTCATCTCGGCCTCCTCGTGCGGCATACCACCGAAGGCGAACTCGGTGACGAGGTGGTCGAGCCCGGTGAGACGCTGCAGCTCAGCGATCTTCTCGATGCAATCGGCTGGCGTGCCCACCACCTGGATCTTCACGTAGAACTCGGTCGCCTTTCGCCGATATCCTTCGTCCTTCATCTTGGCGTAGGTCTTCGCCATGTTGCCGTAGAACTCGTAGCCCTTCACGGAGGCCAGGTGCCCGTCGGAGAAGTGGTAATGATTGTCGATGGAGTCGAACTTGCGCGACAGGTACTTCACCGCGCGGTCCTGGGCTTCGTCGCGGCTCTCGGCGACCGAGATGTTCGTCAGGATGATCGGCGGGCGCGGAGTGTGGCCGACGCTGATCGCCAGGTCTCGGTATCGCTCGATGTCCGCCGCGGCTTTGGGCCACTCGTTCTGCATGATGACCAGCACGCCAAACCCCAGCTTGGCCATGATGTCCGCCGATTCCGGGCTGACCGAGGACGCGTAGAAGCGCCGCTCCGGATGGGAGATCGGGCGCGGCCGAATCGACGTCATGGGAATCTTAAAGAACTCCCCGTCCCAGTCAAAGACCTCGTGGGTGAGCGCCTTCACGACGATCTTCGCGGCTTCCACAAAGCGAGGGCGCGCCTCGTCCATCGGGATGCGGAAGCCCGCGTACTCGACGCTGGCCGCCCCGCGCCCGAAGCCGAACAGGCATCGGCCCCCGGACAGGATGTCGAGCAGTGCGATCTCCTCGGCCACCCGCACAGGATCGTGCCACGGCAGGACGATGACTGCCGTCCCCAAGGTGATGCGCTTCGTCCGGCCGGCGTAGTAGCTCAGCAGCTGCGTCGGCGAGGGCGACATCGCGTAGCCCGTAAAGTGGTGCTCCAACGCGAAGAGTGAGTCGAAGCCCAGCGGCTCGGCCAGGTCGCCCAGGGCCATGTGCTCGGTGAGCACCGAGGCGTCGGAGTGCCCCTCTTTCGTCAACATGTTCAGCGCAATGCCGACCTTCATCGAATCCTCCTCACGTGTCGCTCCCTTCGCCGTGTGGGGGGCCTCAGGCCAGGCCGTAGAACCGCATGGCGCCCCCGGCGAGGATCCCCTGCTTCGTCGCCGCGGAGAGGCCGGGACGACCGGCGATCATCGCGGGGGCACCGGGAAAGAACCCGTCGGGATGCGGGTAGTCCGTGGCCCACAGGATCTTCTCGGGACCGATGTAATCCGCCAGCACGTCCAGGCTGCGCTCGACGGGTTCGAAGGAAATCCAGCAGTTGCGCTGGAAGAGCTCGCTGGGCCGGGTCGTGAGCCCGGAGTCGTTGAATCCGTGGTCGTCGAAGTGGCGATCCATCCGGTCCAGCCACGGCGCGATCCAGCCGCCGCCGGACTCCAGAAAGGCGATTCTGATCCGTGGAAAGCGCTCACACACGCCGCCCCAGATGACGCTCAGAGCCACCAGCATCATTTCCATCGTGTGCGAGACGATGTGCTTGGCGCCGCGCCCTTCGAACCGGTCGACGCCCACGGTGGGCATCCCGCTGGCGCCGCCCTCGTGGAAACCGATGCTGATGTCGAGCGCCTGTGCCTCGGCCCAGAACGGCTCGTAGTCCGGGTGGCCGGCCATGCGGCCGTTGTAGGGGTTGGGCCGCAGAAACGCGCCCTTCATACCCAGCTCGCGACGGACGAAACGCATCTCGTCTATGGCCAGCTCGATGGATTGCATCGGCAACATGGCTACCCCGAAGAGACGGTCGGGATAGGGCGAGCAGTAGTCGGCCAGCCAACGGTTGTAGGCCCGGCACATCGCTGCCGCCAGATTGGGGTCGCTCACCGCTCCCGAAAACAAGCCGAGGCTGGGATAAAGGAAAGCGGCGTCGATGCCGTCGACGTCGAGATCCTTGACGCGGGCGTGCGGATCGAACCCGCCTCGACGCCCCTCGGCGTACTTGGCGGTATCGTCAGACACCGTCCCGTCCCGGGCGCCGATCGCCCCGATGAGTCCCAGGCCCTTGGGGCCGCCCAGGACCTTGTCTTCCACCCGCAGGCGCTCCTTGCCGTCCTTGTCCACGAACAGGCGCGGAGCGCGCTCCCGGTAGGCCGGCTCCATGTAGTTGTCCCAGATGTCGACCGGTTCCAGGATGTGCCCGTCGGCGTCAATGATCTTGTACGTTCGGCCCATCGCTCTTCCTCCTGCCCGGGTCGTGAAGGCTTTCTAGAGCTTGTAAAGGCGCGCGCAGTTGTCCCACAGCACCTTGCGCTTGGTATCGCTCGACAGATCCGCCTGGCCGAGGAAGGCCTCGATGGAGTGCGGGAACCGAGAGTCGTCGTGAGGCCAGTCGGTCGACAGCACAAGGTTGTCGTCGCCCAGCTCGGCCACCACGTGCTTCGACAGCTCTTCCTCGGGCTCGACCGAGACGAAGCACTGGCGCAAGAACAGCTCGGAGGGTTTGGCGTCCTGCCCGAACAGCGCGTGGTCGCCCCACGCCTCCCAGCGCTCGTCGAGCGCCCACAGCCACCAGGGCAGCCAGCTGTAGTTCCCCTCCAGAAATGCCATCTTCAGCCGGGGGAAGCGCGACAGCACCCCGCCGGTCGCCACCGCCCCCAGGGTCAGCATCATCTCGACGGGCTGGGCGCAGGCGTGGCTGAGGACGAGGTTGTCCAGGTAGCGCTTCGCGAGGTGCTCGGCGTAGGCGGCGTGATTGCCGTGGAAGGACACGGCCACGTCCATCTCCTGCGCCGCGGCCCACAGCGGGTCATAGTACTGGTCGTAGATCGGACGGCCGTTGACGAGATGGGACGGCAGCACCAGGGTGATGGCCCCGAGGTCATGGACAGCGAAGCGGGCCTCCGCCAGTGCCAGATCGATGTCCTGGAGCGGTACCAGGGCTGATGGCTTGAGGCGCTCGGGGCTTTCTGTGCAGAAGTCGGCGATCCAGCGGTTCCACGCGCGGCTCATGGCCGCGGCAAACGCGGGCTCCAGGCCATCGATGTTGATGGCTTGGGTCGCCCAGGTCCGGAACAGGATGCCGACGTCGACGCCCTCGATGTCCATCGCCTCCAGCACATCCTTGGGCGGGGTGCCCTGACGGAGCCGCTCCCACCCCGGGCGTTCCATGCGCAGCGACCAGGCGCGCTGCCGCTCGGGCCGGTCGGCGTACGGCGGCAAGATCCTGCCGTCCACGTGCGCCCGCATCTGTCCGTAGGTGTCCGGCACCGTCACGATGCGGCCGCGAAACGCGGGGTCGAGGTAGTCCTCCCACAGGTTGCGCGGCTCGATGACGTGCAGGTCGCCGTCCATGACGCGGAACCCTCGCTTGGCCATCTGTGCCTCCCTCGGGATGCCGGAGGAGATGCTGATCAGGTCCTCACGCGGCGATTGTAATTCATCTGCCCGGATGCGGTAGTCTTGGTCGATTCGATCGGTGCCGCCGCAGCCACCGACGGAGGTCACGAGACCATGGCCATGTACTGGAAGGAGATCAGCGTCAACTGGGGCGAGTCGGACCCGTTCGGCCTCGTCTATTATCCCCGCATCGTCGCCTGGTTCAACGACACCGAGCACGAGTTGTTCCGGATCATCGGCTATCCCGTCGAGCAGATGATCAAGAACGACCGCACGACGTTCGTGATGGGCGAGATTCACTTCCGCTTCATCGGGCCCGCCGCCTACGGCGACCGCATCGTGACCACCATCACCTTGGCCGAGGTGGGCGAGCGCACCCTGCACTGGAACTGCAAGGCGAAGAACGCGGTGACGGGCGCCCCGGTCAGCGAGGGCCGGGCCACGCGTGTCTACGCTCGCATCAACGAGGATGGCACGCTCAGCTCGCAGCCAATCCCCGTCGAGATGCTGAACGCCCTCCGCGAACTCGGGGACCTGAAACACCTCCGGCCGAACAGCGGTCCCAGCAAGCTCGCGGCCGATCGCTGAGCGCGGACCACCCCGTCGCGGCCGCCGATCCTTATCGGCCGCAGGTGGAGAATGGCGCGGCTGAGGGCGACTTGCCGAAGGCGGAGATGGTGCAGCT
>JBKPAK010000115.1:0-5029 GCA_046726415.1 Candidatus Methylomirabilota bacterium | reverse complement strand
GGGCGGCAGCTCATCCGGTTCAAGGTGTGGCCACGCTGGTCGGCGATAACCCTGGGAACCCTCGCGCTGCTCGCGCTGTTGACCACCATGGCGGTGGCCGGTCAGGCCTGGGTGCCAGCGACTGTGCTCGGAGCGGGCTTGATGGGGCTGCTCGCGGGCGCGCTTTACGAGTCGGGGAGGGCTCTCGGAGGCATTCTCCAGGCCATCCCTCTGACGGAGCAACTGGCGTGAGACCGGATCGGGAACGAACACTCGCCGTGCTCTGGCGCTTGCTTGGGCAGACGCTCCGGGGAGAGGCTGCTCGCATCGCCGCGGGGGTGACGCTCGTGATTGCCTCCTCCGTGGTGCTCGTCCTGGAGCCGTGGCCGCTCAAGCTCATCGTGGACAGCGTACTCGGTGAGCGACCGCTCCCGCCTGGTCTCGCTCACGTGCTTCCGGGAGTCGCCGACTATCTGGAGCCAGGACTTGGCGGGCGGCTCCTCGTCCTGGGCTGGCTCTGCGCCGCGATTGTGGCCCTCCGCCTGCTTGCGGGGCTCCTCACCATGTTGAGCACGAACGTGCTGGTAGCGGTCGGGCTGCGGATGGTGTTTCGCCTGCGCTGCAGGCTGTTCGACCATATCCAGCGGCTGTCTCTCGCCTTTCACGATGCCACGCCGGTGGGCGATTCCCTCTATCGCGTGACGTGGGACAGCTACGCGGCCCAGACGCTTTTCAACTCGGGACTGGTGCCGGCCCTCACTGCGCTCATGACGGTGGGTGGAATTCTGATCGCGATGGCCCAACAGGACATCGTCGTCACCGGGGCCGCGCTCGCCGTGTGTGTGCCGCTGGTCTTGCTCATCCGTTTGCTCGACCGTCCGATGACGGCCCACTCGATGCGCGTACACGAGCGCGAGAGCGACGTCAGCGCCCGGGTGCAGGAGACCCTCGTGGGAATCCGGGCGGTGCAGGCCTTTGGCCGCGAGGAGTTCGAGGGGGCGCGGTTCCGCGAGCACGCGCAGGCTAGTTTGGCCGCGAACGTGCGGCTCACCGCAGTCCAGACGGGTTCCCAGGCCGTGACCAGCGCGCTGATGGCGGCCGGTGCGGCCGCCGTGATTCTTCTCGCCGCGCGGCGGGCCCTCCAAGGCCAAATCACCGCCGGCGATGTCGTCCTGACCGCCGCCTACGTGGCGATGCTCTACCGCCCTCTGGAGATGCTCACCTACACGGCCAGTACCATCCAGAGCGCGACGGCGGGTGCGCGGCGGGTGCTGGCCATCCTCGATACGAGGCCCGACGTGGCCAACGCGGACGAAGCCGTCGACTTCCCGGGTCGCGCCTGCGGGCACGTGAGCTTCGAGGGAGTGAGCTTCGGCTATCCCAACGGCCACCCCGTCCTGCGCGACGTCACGCTCGACATCGCTCCCGGCGAGACGGTGGCCCTGGTCGGTCCTTCGGGCGCGGGGAAGAGCACCTTGGCCGGCCTGCTCTTGCGCTTCTACGATCCCCATGCCGGCGGCGTCCGCCTCGACGGGCGGAACCTCAAGACCCTGACCATCGCCTCGCTGCGCCGAAACATCGCACTGGTGCTGCAGGAACCCGTGCTCTTTGGCGCTACGATCCGGGAGAACATCGCCTACGGGCGACCGAAGGCGACCTTCGAAGAGATCCGCGCCGCCGCGCGCGCGGCGGAGGCCGACGACTTCATCATGGCACTCCCTCGTGGGTACGAGACCTCGATCGGTGAGCGAGGGGTGATGCTGTCCGGTGGACAGCGGCAGCGGCTATCCATCGCCCGCGCGTTCCTCAAGGACACACCGATCCTAATCCTCGACGAGCCGACCAGCGCCCTCGACGCGGAGACGGAAGCCCAGCTCTTGGAGACGCTCCGTCGGCTGATGCGAGGCCGCACCACCCTGATCATCACCCACCGGCTGTCCACCGTGCGGGAGGCGAGCCGCATCGTCGTCCTCCAAGAGGGGCGGATCGCGGAATCCGGAACGCATGAGGATCTCCTGGCGCGACGCGGCGCCTACGCGAAGGCGCATCGCCTACAATTCGAGCGCGCCGCTATCCCTAGCGCCGGTCTCCGGTGAGGGCCACGGCCCTCCGAATCGGCAAGAAAGGCGATCGCCTCACGGTATCCTCCCGCCCCGGGTGCGCTCACCTGCTTCGCGCTCCCGCTGTTCGCGCTCTCGCTCCAGCGCGGCTCGCTCGCGCTCCCATCGCGCGCTGAGCCGCTCCCCGACTTCCTTGGCGGCGGCTTCGCCCTGAACGGCCTTCTCGAGCACGCCGGACTGCCGCACGCGCGTCGATATTGCCTCGGCGGTCTCGGTGACCACGGCCAAGTCCGAACGGACGAGGTCGATGTTCTTCTCCAACGCCGCGCTGGCTTCTTGGAGTTTCTTGCGTTCCGCCCCTCTCGCTCCCCACTCGGCACCTACGCTGTCGAGGTGCTCAGCCTGGGCCCTGTCCAGCTCGGCCAACGTCGACACCTGACTGGCCGCCTTTTCGGCCGTGTGCGCCAATCCCTTGCCCTTCCCCGCACCCTTTAGGTACGCCTTAGCTTCGGTCACCGCATCCTTGGTGATTTTCTCTGCGCGTTTTTGGGGGTCGGACAGCCGGCGCTCCTTGGCCTCGATCGCCCCGATCTGCTCTCGGTGAACCCGGAGCGCTCTCTCATAGTTCTGACGAACCTTCTCCCAGTCGCTTCCGATCTTCGGCTTGTCATCGGGATTGGGTGGCCGTTGCGCCGCGCCAGGGAGGGAGGTCAGGGACAGCAGGAGGACGGTCATCAGGGTCATCAGACACCCCGCGCCGATGTGACGGGGGGACACCGCCGGCCTCATTTGATGGTGCCTATTTTGCCCTGTATGCTATCGAGCCGATCAGCCACCTGCTTGAGCTGGCTGGCCAGCTCGTCCGACAGCTGGCGCATGGCATCAGCCAGTCGGGCGGACGTCACGGTCAATTCCTGGCTGGCCGCCGAGACCTTCCGTATGACATTGGCGTTCTCGACGGTCAGCTCGTGATTGATCCAGCCCAATTGAGCCGTCTGAAGCATAAAGCGACGGGCCGCCGCCAGATCCTCGGCCAGTGAGGTGAGGGCTTTCTGCATGTCCTCTCGGACGGCGGCCACCGACTGCTGCGCCTCCTCCCTGGTCGCCGCCAACGACTCGGAGAGCTGGGCGATGCGAGTGGCAACGGCGGCCAGTGTTTCCTCGATGCGCCGTTGCTCGTCGCGGAGCTCAGCCAGTGACGCCTGCAGGGCATCGGCCGATTGCCTCTCGTCGCGATGCTCTTGAAGAACGACCGAGGTGACCGTCTCGGGAGCCTTGGGGATGTCCGCTCTGTACACAAAGCTGACGACCGCCGGCACCGAGGCGCGTCGGCTCCGGCCGCTCTCCGGAGCAGCGGCGAGGTAACGCGTCCAGGCATCGGTCGGACTGTCGCCGGGCAGGATGACCAAGCGGCCATCCGTGGCATCGAGAAAGACCAAGGCCCCCAGACGACCGGATTGTCGGATGGCCTCCTGGATGGCGTTGGAGTGGGGCGAGAGAGCTCGCTCGCGGGCAGTGATCGCGACGCCCTGCTCCTTCGGCACGACCGAGTGGCTCGCGCAACTCACCATCAGCATGGCGAGACTCAGGAGGGCAATACCAGAACGCAACATCGGGGCGGCTTCTCCAACGCGGTGAATTCGCGCATCACGAAGCCCTCTGGGCAGCAGGCGATCTGGAAGTACCACGACCGGCTCGCCGGAAGCGCCAGCGAGCTTAGGGCGGGGCGACCGCGGTGCCGGGCGTCGGAGCCCGCGTGTCCTCGACGCCGAGGGGTCCCTGGTGGCTCGGGGCTTCAAGGTCATGGTGTCCGTTCCCGGACATCACCGCCGCATCGTCGCGCGTAAGGGCGCCGGGGCCAGGTCAAGCCGATCCGCGCGAGTGGTCACGTCCACGATGGAGGGGGAGCCGCTTCCATTGGGCTGTACGAGGAGCTCGCGGGCGTGGAAGGGGCGCAGGGTCGCCCGATGGCCCACGCTGAATACGGTCGTCCCCGCGAGCCGCTCGCGCACGAGCCGGTAGAGGCGCTCCTCGGTAGCCTCGTCGACCGCCGAGGTCGCCTCATCGAGGAAGAGCCAGTCGGGCTTCTGGACCAAGGCCCGGGCGAAGGCGATGCGCTGCTGTTCGCCGGGGGAGAGCTGGAGCGCCCAATGGCCGGCCTGGTCGAGTCGCGCCGTCAGCTCGGGCAGCCCCACGGCCTCGAGCGTCTCGCCCAGCGTCACGTCGTCCACGCCACTGGCCAGCCTCGGATAGCTCACCACGTCCCGGAGCGTGCCGATCGGAAGGTACGGCTTCTGGGGGAGAAAGAGGATCCGGGCGTCACGCGCCGCGCGGATCTCGCCGCGCCCAAACGGCCAAATTCCGGCGATGGCACGGAGAAGCGTACTCTTCCCCGACCCCGAAGCACCTCCCAGGAGAACGGTGTCACCGCGCTTGAGCGACAGATTCACATTTTCGATGAGTGGTTGACCATCGGGGAGATAGAGATCGACACCCTCCAGGGCCAGGTGCGTGGCGCTCCCGTCGGTGCGTCGGATGCCTTCCCTGGTCGCCGCTTGGACGCGCATGTCCTCGAGGGTGCGCTCGAACCCGACGAGCCGCTCGACCACCGAGCACCAAGCCGCGACCTCTTTGTACGACACGACGAAGAAGCTGAGCGCATCCTGGACCTGGTTGAAGGCCCCGACGGTTTGCATGAGCCCGCCAAGGGCAAGCTCGCCGCGGAAGTAGCGCGGCGCCGCGACGACGGACGGAAAGATCCACGCCGCCTGCCCGTAGCCGGCGGTAAAGTAGGTCAGCCGCTTCTGCCGGCGCATGATCTCCCACCAGTTCATCACGACCGCCTCGAACTGCTCGCGGAAACCACGGTGCTCGTCCGCCTCGCCGCGGTAGAGCGCCACGCTCTCGCTATTCTCGCGGAAGCGGACGAGGCCGAACCGGAAGTCGGCTTCATACCGCTGCCGGTCGAAGTTCAGCCGTACGAGCGGACG
>JBKPAK010000114.1:0-37731 GCA_046726415.1 Candidatus Methylomirabilota bacterium | reverse complement strand
AGCCCGCAGTAATGACCATGTGGGCCAGCTCGCGCATCCGATCAATTTCCGCTTCATCGCGGGGCCGCTTCGGGTGGATTTGGCGGCGCGTCGTCGGGTCGGCGTTGACGTCCCGAAAGGTGTAGTGGTAGTGGGCGTGGCACGTCGCCGGGTCGCCGTTGACGTTGACTTCCCAGGTGAAACGCGTTTCATCTTTGGCCGCCATCCGCATGGAGTTCGACGCCTGCCGATAGGACACGGCGCAGTGGTCTTGCACCCACCGCTTGAAAGCCCCGTGCGGTAGCGCCTTCTTCGCCTCCAGCAGCAGCCGGCCGGCCTCCCGATAGTGCGCAGTGCCTTGGGCCAGCTCACGCCGGATCAACGGCGCGAGCTCGGCGGGTGGGCGGACCATGGAGCGCGCGCCGCCGATGCTGCTCATTGTGCGGCCTCCTCGAGCACGATCAGCTCGTCGAGAATGCGCGACGCCGCGGCATGCCACCGCCATCCGCATTGGTCGAGCAGTCGCTCGACCCTGAGGCGGGCCGCGGCCACGTGCTCACGACGACTCATCCGCAAGCGGTCGACCCCGGGCGCGTCCGCGCGGTCGTCGAAGGGAGAAGGGATCACGACGACTTGCGCCGCGCGACGCGATCGTCCGCCCGGTGCCCGGCCGCCGCCGCGCGCGCCCGCCCCGGGCCTTGCTCGCGCGAGCGCAACCATTTCTCAAGCCTTTCGGCAGGAAAGCGCACGGTGCGGCCGATCCGCAACGTGGGCATCGAGGGATCGTCCAAACTCCACCGATACACAGTCGGCGCGAACACCTGCACCCGCTCCGCGACCTCTTCCGCCGTCAAGTAGTCCGGCGGAGCCTCTTGCGCCTTCTCCTCGCTCATTTACGGTCCCCCGTGCGCGTGGCGCGTTCTGCTGGCTCACGATATGAGAGGACGTAGCAGGGAACAATAGTGGGTTCATTGAGACGAGTTTCTAGAAACGAGTGCGAATGAACTGAGAGGTGAGGCTTACTTAAGCTTGCGAGCGCGGAGGCAGCGGTCCTTCACCATCGCCGGCGTGATGCGCTTATTAGAGGCGGCGCGGAGGATGCGGCTCACCCTTCGGTAGACGTCGAGGCTATCCGTGGGTTGACTGATCGCCTGGCCGAGATACTCGCAGAGGGGCAGGGCGTAGGTCGCGAGCCAGCCGAGCTCGCTGTCCTCCCCGCGGGCCGTCACGAGGGGGCGGAGGCCTCTCAGGGGGAGCCTGGCGGCTTTGAGCTCGTCGAGGATGCGCTGCTGCCGCCCCCGGGTGTCGGCACATGCCACTAGGCCGGCCGAGGCGCACCACACGGTTCGCTGTGCGGCCGTCCTCGCTCCACACTCCTGGCAAAGGCTCGGCCCTCCCAAGCCCTCAAGCGCTCGGACGTGGTTCATGACGGAATGGATTTGCTTGTTCCTGAGCATGAAGTCCGCCCTGTCCTTACGGCGTGTCGGCTCCGCCGCTTTCCGCCGATTGATCAGGGGCAGCACAGCGTAGTCGAGGCGGAGCACGTCGGCGGCGGGCGGGCACGTCGCATGATCGGCAGCCGATCCCGAGAGCCGCGCGCACGTAATGCGATCGGTGACGAGCCCCGCGAGAAGGCGGAGCACGTAGGCAGGCTCCACGGCTGGGTCCTTCTCGCGCTCCTCGCGAAGGCAGGCATGCAGCGCCGACGCGGAACCGCCTCGAGGCTGGCGAGGGCGACCGTTCCTTGTGCTGGCCATGTGCTGAACCGCGTACAGAATCGCGCAAGACGCCTCGCCTGTCGATAAAATTGTCGTCAGATGAGAGACGCCGGGAGTCCATGGAAAGTGAGGAGTGACGCGGTGTTGCGGCTAACTCCGCGAAAGCGCGAAGAAAGCCACAACACCGATGGGTGTGATTAGGAAACTGCTGCTCTATCCACCTGAGCTACCGGGGGCACGCGGACTTACGAGACGCTTTTCGGATTCTACCGCCCTGGGCGCCATTCTGGGCGCCATTTCTGCCCGCGGGGTCAGGCCGTCCAACAGGTCGACGGCCTTGCGAGTGTGCGCGGGCTGAGGTGCGCGTATCGGAGCGTCATCTTGAAGTCAGAGTGACCGAGGATCTCCTGCACGTCCTTGAGGGTAGCACCTCGCATCACCATGTGGCTGGCGGCCTGTGCCTCAGATCGTGGAACGGAACTCCCTGATGTCGGCTCTCTTCATCGCGGTCTCGAACGCCGTGCGAATCTGGCCCCAGGCGCCGCCCGACTTCCGCTGGAAGAGGCGTCCGTGGCGGCCGTTGGCGCCGGGCTGGAGCGCTACCAGCGCGTCGTAGACCGCGCTGTTCATCGGCACACCACGGGGCTTGCCGCTCTTGGTCCGGTAGAGCGTGATCCGCGACGTGGCCAGGTCGATCCGTTCCCACTCCAAACCGAGGATGCATTCGCCCGGGTCCTTGGTGCCTAACTGCCGCCAGTCTCGAGGACGGCGATGTAGCCCTCGCGACGTTGGGCCCTTCGGCAGCTCTTCCTGGGTGAGCCCTTGTCGGGTTCGCGACGGTAGAAGGACCGTGGCCAGTTTCCGAGGTGACATGTTGCCTCCGGTAACAGCAGAGCACGCCACGAGGGGTCGCCGCGCTGGATCCACTACTCGCCCTCTGCCTCTCTGGTGGTGGTGGCGGGCGTCGCGCCGGCGACCAGCTCTCTGATGAGGACGCACAGCTCCTCGAGATTGAGGGGCTTTTCGAGATAAGCCTGAAATCCTGCGAGGCGGGCCCGGGTGAGCTCCTCCTCGACAGGATAGCCGCTGGTGGCGATCGCTGGCACGTGACTCGCCGAGGGCATGGTCCGGACGTGGCCCAGGAAGGCGTACCCGTCCTCGCCCGGCAGGGAGACATCGCTGAGGATGATGTCGGGAACGACTCGCTCGAGTGAGGCCAAGGCACTTGCCGTCGACGCGGCGACCGTGACGAGCGCGCCGCAGAAGCTGAACACCTCCTCGAGAACGGCGCGAGAGTCCGCGTCATCGTCGACGAGAAGCACGTGGATCCCCTTCAGAAGAGCTTCATTGAGTCCGCCCGCCCGCGGTCTGTCCATTCTTGTCAGCGGTGCCGCGCCTCAGCCTCGAGGATCTCCGCCACGAGCATCCCGAAGTTCGTCCCTTCGCCGAGCGCCCGAGCGGTCAGCCGCTCGGCGGGCTCGCCCGCCAATGCGAGGGGGACCACGTTGTGCACAGAGAGTGGGACCCCCGGTCTTTGGGAAGCCTCTTCCAGCACGTGGAGCTCGGAGTCCTGGACGGCGAGGGGCGCCTGATACGGCGACGCGCACATCCTCGACGGGGATCGGTCCCGCTTTCGGCCCCATGCACCCGATCCTCGGACCCACCCGCCGGCTGCGCTGCCGCGGCGAGCGTAGCGGCGAGAACGATCATAGCCGGGATCAGGGCGGCGAGCATGCGCTCTCATCGCGAGCCCTTCAGCGTCGCCGGGGCCGCTCGGAGTAGATCGGCGATCTCCCGGTCGCGGGTCTGCCGAACGTCCTCTCCGCTGTCGCCCCCGATCCGCGCGCCACTTCGCGGACCACGCCTGACGCCGGCCGATCAGGGGCGTTCTTGGTAAACCGGACATCGGCGGGAGTCTAGCAGACCGACTCGGGAACGCGTGTGAACGCTTCATATCGAGTTCCGGGCGCGCGAGGTCTCGGTTTGGTTCGGCCTACCCGGCCGCCGACCGTTCATTCGGGTGGTGGCCTAGGTGGCAATCGAATTCAGTCACTCCAGCGTCATGACGGCCATGCCTCCCGCAACCTGAATGGCGCCGTCCAGGTCGTCGACGCCGAAGACGACATGCCCACGGCTGGTGACGTAGACCGCATCGATGTTGATTCCCGCGTGCGACATAACGAGCGCGACCTCGCCGAGCGTGCCGGGCTCGTCGAGTACCCTGACCACCAGCACCTCTCGCTGGCTGAACGCGATGCCCGCGGCGTTCAGCGCATCCGCGGCGGTGGCCGGGTCACGGGGAACGAAATGGATCACGCTTCTGCCGTCACGGCTCATCCCTTGGATCGCCTCGATATTGACCCGGGCGTCGCCCAGGACAGTACCAAGTCGGGCGAGGGTCCCAGGCCTGTCCTCGAGGATCACCGTGAACTCCGTTGTCATCGGCCCCCTGCCTTCATCGCGTCCGCGGTTGAGAACCACCGCCGCTTCCCGGGGCCGACACCGTCTTGAGACCCCCGGGGCGGGGACAGCTTCAGGGAATACTACTCCGGCGCAGCTGGTGGCCGGTATTTGTCCACGCGCGACCTTGCGGATGCCCCAGCAAGAGCAGGCCGAAACCCGACGAGCAGCGCCACCCAATACTGGCGCACCTGGAAACGCCCCGCGGCGGCGTTGCCCTCGTCGGGGTCGATTGGGACCCGGCCGGGCGGCCAAGACCGGGCCACGGGCTCGGATCGCTCCGATGGGACTTGAAGGAACGCGCTGGAGTACACTCGGCCCCACCGTCTCGCGGTGCGGTAGGGGGGACGGTAGGAGACATCTGAGACGGCAGAACACCTAGCCCAGCGAGGAGAGGCGTGACGAGGACACCCCACTACGGTTCCGATCTCGTCGTCGACCTGTTGCGAGCCGTTGGCGTCGAGCACGTCGCCATCAACCCCGGGGCGACGTTTCGCGGGCTCCACGACTCCCTGGTGAACTACCGGGGCGGTAACGGGACGCCCGAGCTGATCCTCACCACCCACGAGGAGATCGCCGTAGCGCTAGCCCACGGCTACGCCAAGGCGAGGGGAGTGCCTATGGCGGCCGTCGTGCACGATATCGTCGGCCTCCAGCACGCGAGCATGGCAATCTTTAATGCCTTCTGCGATCGCGTCCCCATCCTGGTGCTTGGCGCCACGGGGCCGATGGATACCACGCGGCGCCGGCCGTGGATCGACTGGATCCACACCGCGCTCGTCCAGGGCACGCAGGTCCGCGACTACGTCAAGCTGGACGACCAGCCGGCGAGCATTGGGGCGCTCCCCGAGGCGTTCCTGCGCGCGTGGCGTCTGGCTTGCACCGAACCGCAGGGTCCGGTCTACCTATGCCTCGACGCTGCCCTCCAGGAGGACGCGCTGGAACGTCCGGTACCAATCCCGGATGTCGCGCGCTTCCGACCCGCCGCGCCCCCGAACGCGAATCCACAGGCTCTCGACGCGGCCGCTCGACGGCTCGTGGAAGCGCGCTTTCCCGTGATTGTGGTGCAGTCACTCGGACGTCGCCCCGGAGCGGTGCAGACCCTCTGCCGTCTCGCCGAGCTGCTGGCCGCGCCGCTCGTCGACCTCGCCGCCGACTACCAGGGGCGACCGAGTGTTCCGGGCAATCATCCTCTCGATATGAGCGGCGCGCGCCATGAGGTCATCCGCGAGGCCGATGTGGTCCTCGCCCTCGCAGTGTCAAACTTCCTCGGCGCGCTCGGTCAGACAGATCGGACGACGCGTGAAGTCCGGATGCTGAACGAGGCGACCCGCGTGATCTCGATTTCGCTCGAGGATTACGCTGCCCGGAGCTGGGCGCAGACCTTCCAGTCGCTTGTTCCCGTCGACGTCCCGATCGCCGCCGACGCGGCCACGGCTCTGCCGTCCCTGGTGACCGCGGTGGAGGATCGCCTCGCGCGAGATCCCGGCGCGGCAGAGCGTCAGGCGCGGGCCGTACGCCTCGCCTTGCGCCATCGGGAGCTCGGCGCCGAGTCGCGGCTGACCGTCGACCTGGAGCGCTCGTGGAAGCCGGTGGGCGCCTCGGTGCTCGCCGCGGAAGTGTGGGAAGCCGTCAAGGACGAGGATTGGATTCTCGCCAACGGCACTGCCAAGGGCTGGGCGCCCCGGCTCTGGGACTGGCAGCCGCAGCGCGCCTACGGCGGCAGCGGTGGCGCCGGGCTCGGATATGGACTCCCGGCCGCGCTGGGTGTGGCCCTGGCTCATCGCGGTTCGGGAAAGCTCTGCGTGAATCTGCAGGCCGACGGAGACCTCCTCTACGTCGTGAGTGGGCTCTACACCGCGGCCCACCACCGGCTGCCGCTCCTCACCGTCATGTTCAACAATCGCACCTACGGCAACGACGAGGAGCACCAGGAGTCCGTGGCCAAAGCACGGGGCCGGCCGATCGAGAACAAAGTCGTCGGGATCCGCATCGACGATCCCGCCCCAGACTTCGCCAAGATTGCCCACGGCTTCGGCGTTCATGCCGAGGGGCCCATCGACGCCGCGGCCGCCGTCGGGCCGGCCCTCCGCCGCGCGTTGCGCGTGGTGAAGGACGAGGGCCGTCCCGCCCTGGTTGATGTGATCATCCGACCATGAAGGAGAGGCGCTGATGGCACGCGCAGGCTATCGGATCTTCGATGCTGATACGCACATCATCGAGCCCGCCGAGCCCATCGAGGAATATCTCTCGGCAGCCGATCGCGCGCGCCTGGCGGCGCTCGGGCCACTGGTCCGGCGCGCCCCCGCCAAGGCGGGCATGTCCCGCTATCAGGTCGGCAAGCGGCCAGCACTTGATCGTCGCCTCGGCTCTCGGGAGCGCGTCGGTCCCCCGAGCGCGGCGGCGCGGGGCCTCAAGGACGGTGGCACTCCATGGGACGTGCGCTGGCAGGGACCTCCGTTTCCAAGTGATCGCGTCAGCTTCGACCCGCATGCCCGGGTCAAGGACATGGACATCGAGGGTGTCGATGTGAACATGATCCTGCCTTCCGGGGGCCTGCCCGCATTCTGCAGCCTGGCGGACGTGGGACTGGAGTTGGCCGCCTACCAAGCCTACCATCGGTTCCTCGCCGACTACTGCGCGCCCTATCCCGACCGACTCACGAGCGTGATCCTCGTCTCCGCGCGTGACGTCGCGGCGTCGGTCGCTGAGATTCGCCGTTGTGGCGAAGAGCCCTGGCCCGTTGGCATCTTTCCCATCTGCCCACCCGAGCTCTCGCTGGACGATCCCGAGTGGGAGCCCATCTGGGCGATGGCCGAGGAGTATGACCTCACGGTGGTCATCCATTCCTTCACCATGACGGTCCCGTATCCGCCCGGCACCTGGGACACGTGGGACAACGTCTTCCTGCAGCGCGCGGCCGGACACGTGTGGAACGCCCAGCGCAATATGGCGGCGCTGATCGGCGCCGGGGTTCTCGACCGCTATCCCTCCCTGCGCCTGACTTCGCTCGAGTGCGGGCACGGCTGGCTGGCGTTTTGGGCCTCTCGCCTCGACGAGTTGGCCGAGATGGCCCGCCACGCGCTGCCGCCGCTCAAATATAGGCCGAGCGAGTACATCCGCGGCCCGCAGTATTTCCAGAGCATCCAGCTTCACGAGGGAGAGCAGTCCCTGCGGCATGCGCTCGAGGCGCTCGGCGAGGATACCTTGATGTTCGCCACCGACTACCCCCACTCGGAGAGCTGGTTTCCCAAGTCGGTGGAGGCCGTCCTCGGGTGGATCTCGATTTCCGAGCGAGCCAGGCGGAAGCTCCTCTGGGAGAACGCCGTACGGTGCTACCGACGCTACGCCGCGCGGGCGGGGACTGCGTAAACGGGTCACGCGCACCTCAAGGAATCTCTTAGAATCGAGCGGAAGATACTTCGAGCAATTCCTCAAGGTCGCCTACCCCTTCCTTCGAGTGAATTCCAAGGGTCGGGGGGGGTTACTGCGTGTCGCCTACAAACTGCACCGGCTCGCGTCCTCGCACCACAGCCGGCGTGATGACCCAGGTGCCACGGCAACTGGCGCCGATTACCCGACCAGCGCTGTCCGGGCCGCCGAAGGGGAGCGCCACGGCGCTGCCGAGCGCGCCCAGAATGCAGAAGGTCCCCTTGACGGGCGCGTAGACGAGGGTCCCGAGCACGCTGCCCACGCCATAGCCGATCTGCGCAGGTGTGCTCTCGGTGGTCGTGGCCGTCGTTACCTGGAGCGCGCCTTGGGTTGCCAGGATCAGTCCCAAGCTCACGATCGCGAAGTGCCGCATCGAGGATCTCCTCCCGTCAGTGCCAGCCAGGAGCGCCGCGGTCGACGACACTGCGCCGCAGATCCCATGCATTTGACGGAAGCGACCCCGCCGCGATAGTCTCCTGCGAGCGTCTCATCCGGCCACGGACGGGGCCCACTTCACGCGACGGAAGGTCACGCGCATGGAAGACCGGCAGCTCCGCATGCTCCTGGATCTCGGCTCGTTGGTGCTCCTGGCGATGCTGGTGGCATCGTTTGCCTATGTCATCAGAACCGCGCTCCACGCGGCCCACTGAATCCGGCTCACCCACGTCCGGTCGATCCTCGCGCCGTCCGCGTTCGGGCCCCCTGGCAGCCCCAACTATACCCGGAGAGACCATCGCCATGGCCGACATCGGCGATTCGGTCGAGAGGCTACACGCCCGCGGCGTCACCGACGGGCTCCCCGCTGAGCCACCGACGCTGGCGCGGCCCCGCGCCGCCATCGCGACGAGCGGTCGTTCGGGCGACGACTGGGGAAGCCGGTGGCCCCAGCCCTTCCGCTCGAGGCGCCGAAGATCGTGGCTGACACCCGCGCCTCGCCGCGCGGAGGGCCTGCTGGCTGCGATCGCCGGCAGCGGCGAGTCATTGCCAGCGACCGGCCGGGTGGGTTCGGCGACACCGTGCTCGTCCTCGGTCCCGAACACATCCGCACCATCGCTGGCGACGGCTGGTTCAACGCCGACGCGCCGCGGTTCCCGTGGGAGAACACCCACGCCCTCGGCGGGGAGCGGGCACGAATCCCTGCCGTTACTACTTCTGGCGGGCCGAGGTCGCGGCGGTGACCAGGAGCACGCTGACCACGAGCAGGCCCGGGGCAGCGCCGAACGACAGCGCGTAGGAACGGGTCGCGTCATAGACGAAGCCGGTGGCGGCGGGCCCGAGCGCTGCCCCACAGCGCCAGCCCAGGCTCAGGACACCCATGATGGCACCGAGCGCTCGCAGCCCGAACACGTCGGGGATGACCCTCACGATCGCGGTGTCGGCGCCGGCGAACCCGATCCCATACGCCATCATCAAGGGCGGCAGCCATTGGGCCGAGGGAGTCGTCACCAGGGCGGCCAGCGCGATGATCTGGATGGCGAAGCCCAGACGGATCGCGGACGTGGTGCCAAGACGGTCCGAGGCGGGCCCGAAGACGAGCCGCCCCACGACGGAACCCAGGCCGTACGACGTCAGTGCCAGCGCCGCCCGCTCGAGGTCGATCCCGTGATCACGTGCATAGGGCACCACGTGAACCGACAGCGTCGTCAAGAGCAGGCCCATCAGGAACCAGGACACATTGAGGTACCAGAGGCGCGGATCGACCATGGCTTCGCGGAGGCTAGCCCCCGACTCGCGCTGGAGGGAACGGACGGGAATGAGCGCGGGCCGTGCGCGGTCGAGCACGGCCGCCGCTGGTGCCGGGTAGCGTATGCCGAGCGAGGCCGCCGCCGGTGCCGGGTAGCGCACGCCCAGCGCGGCCACCGCGCCGACGAGACCCGCGCTGCCGCCCAGGGTCACGTAGGCGGTTCGCCACCCCACATGCTCGATGAGCCACGCCGCCGCCGGCCCTCCCGCGACGAACCCAAGATTGAAGCCGGTGAGAACAATGCCGATGGCCAGCCCGCGGCGTTGTTCGAACCAGCGGGCCACGGTGGATGTACTCAACACGTAAAAGGCCGACATGCCGATGCCACCCAGGACGCCGACCAGGAGGTAGAAGTGCCAGAGGGCGTGAACCATCGAGGTGAGCGCGAAACCCGCACCGGCCAGGGCGGCGGTGACAGCCAGAAGCGCCCGCGGCCCATACCGGTCGGCGAGGGCACCCACCGCGAATCCGGCGGCGCCCCCAAGCAGGAGGTTGATGGACAGCGCCACCGAGATCGCCCCTCGACTCCAGCCGAACTCCTGAGCCAGGGCCGGGAGAAAGACACCGAAGGCGGCGAAGGGGATGGCGAGGGTGAACGTCACCGTGAACAGCGCGGCGACGACCCACCATCGCTGATCGCGGGAACGCATGTCACGCTCCTCTCGGCACTGTCCTGATCTTCAGCGGCCAGGCGTCGGCGTATGGGCGCGGGGTGGGCGGCCGTGCCGACTATTCTCGGCAGCAGTCCGAGCGATCGAAGTCCGGCGGTGGGGGCGTGGGATCCGGCGGGAAGAGCGGCCCGGGCGACTGGCAGCCGCCCAGCACCAGCGCCAATGCGAGCCACACGAGGGCGATGCGCGACATCATCGATCTGACCGGACCGAGGGCAGGGTACCATGTCGGCCGTGCATCGTGACGGAGGACGGGGATGGATCGCCTGTTCGCGGGGCTGGGCTCGCTCTCGGCGCTGACCGCCGTCGCGCTCGGCGCCTTTGCCGCACATAGCTTGACCGCGCGCCTCTCGGCCGAGAAGCTCGGCGTGTTCGAGGTTGGCGTGCGCTACCAGATGTATCACGCGCTGGCGCTCTTCGCGGTGGCGTGGATCGCTGGACGGTGGCCGAGCCCTGCCGTCACCGCGGCCGGCTGGTTGTTCGTGGCCGGAACGATCGTGTTCTCCGGCAGCCTCTATCTTCTCAGCGCGGGTGGGCCGCGCTGGCTCGGTGCCATCACCCCGATCGGTGGTTTCGCCTTTCTCCTCGGCTGGCTGGCCCTGGCCTGGGCGGCGTGGAGCGCCTCATGACGGGGCTAGTGCCGTCAGGGTCCTGCCCGAGCCATGGCTATTGGATCGTGCGAGAGGAGAGGAAGGATTCGGAGGTCCGCGCGGACAATGATAGGGTGGGCTATGGAATGCCGCCGATCCCGGAGGCCCCAATGAAGCGAGTGCTGATCGTCGAGGACGAGGCGCCTCTCCGCGAGTTGTGGAGGGACGCCATTCGCGAGGGAGGGTTTGACGCCGTCGCGGTCGAAAGTGCCGACGATGCCTTTGAGCGCCTCGACACCTTGCACGCCGACCTGATCGTGCTGGACCTCCTGATGCCTCCGATGCAGATGAGTGGCCTCGAGCTGCTGGCTCGGTTGCACGAAAACCCACGCTGGCGCGATGTTCCCGTGATCATCACCTCCGCCATCGGCCAGGCCCTCGACCGACAAACGGCCGCCAGCCTGGGAGCCCGACAGATCCTCGCCAAGCCCCTTCGGTCCGCCGAGTTGCTGGCGGCCATTCGAAGCGTGATCGCCACCGCTGCCTGAGCGGGGCGCAAAGCCGAGGGCGATGACGATGGCCGGCGAGACAGGACTGACCCGGGCGATCGCGGTCGCGGACGTCCCGGTCGGCACCGGCCGTCTGGTTCACGTCGGGGGCAAGGCGCTCGCGATTTTCAACGTCGACGGTGGCTACTACGCCGTCGACAACGCCTGCCCTCACCGCGGTGGGCCCCTCGGCGAGGGCGACGTCCACGGCCGCGTCGTGACCTGTCCCTGGCACGGGTGGGCCTGGGACGTGACGACGGGCGCCAACGCCAACAACCCCGCAGTGCGAATCGCATGCTATCCGGTGACGGTGCGTGACGGCGCCCTGTATGTCCGGCTGGCGCCTTGACACCTCCAGGCCCCCTGCCTAGCATTGCCGCGTGAAGGCCTTGTGGCACTTCCTCGGCCTCTCTGACCGGAATGGGATCGACGCGTTCGATGAATCCCCGAACCCTCGTCGAGCGACCGTGATTGGGCGTGGGGTGTCCATCAAGGGCGAACTCCGAGGAGAGGGGGCCCTCACCATGCTCGGACAGTTCGAAGGCGAGGTCGTCCTGAACGGAGCCGTTCATATCGGGCCGGAGGCACGGGTGGAGGCGAACATCACGGCCAGCGAGATCGTCATCGCCGGAGCCGTGCGTGGCAATCTGTCGGCCGCCGGCCGCGTAGAAATCCTGGGCAGTGGTTCGCTGACCGGCACGCTCAAGAGCGGCAGCCTCAGCGCCGGTGCGGGCACGACCGTGAAGGGCGAGGTGTGGGTCGAACCACCTTCCTCGCCGCGCGAGGTACTGGAGCGCTGATGCCCCAATTCCCGATCCCACGGAACTTACAATTCTCCCGCTGGATGAGGATCCCGTCCTGGCGCGTGCTGGCGGTTGTGGGCGCCGTGGTGGTCGTGCTCGGGGGCGCCGTCCTGTCGGCGTGGCAGTGGATCTCGATCCAGCAGCGCCGCGGCCTCGAGGCTTTTGCCAGCGCCATGATCAAGGTCCAGTCAGGCCTCGCTCCGAACTCGGATCCAGCCGCAAAAACCGAGGCGGTGCGCGATCTAGAAGCGGCGCTGAACCAGCAGCCTCCCGCGTCAGCGGTCGCTCAAGTAACCTATGAATTGGCAAATCTCAAGTATGAAGCACAACAATATCCTGCGTCACGATCAGCCTACGAGTTGACGGCGAGGGGATCGTCACCGACCTTGGCCAGGCTTGCGCTGGTCAGCGTGGGGTACACCTGGGAGGTCCAGAAGGAGTATCTGAAGGCTATCGAAGCCTTCGAGAAGGCCCTCGCATCGCTCAAGCCTGGAGAGTTCCTTCACGACGACCTGATGATGGACCTCGCGCGCGTGCAAGAACTGGCCGGCCGGCAGGAGGACGCGGTCAAGACCTACAGGCGCGTCGTCGAGGATCGCAAGAGCCGGCTGAGCGATGAGGCGCGAGGTCGCCTCGCCGCACTCGGCGTCGCTCCGTAGCCCCACGATCGACGAAGAACTGCATAGCTCGTTCGGCGGATTAACTTCCGATAAGGGGCATTATGTTAAATAGCGCGTCGAACCAGAAGGTGATGTCCGCGAGTTACGGGGTCGGAATCTCGATGACCCGTACCGCCTTGCCCTCTGATCGCGGCACGGTGCCTGGGGGGACCAGCGTCACCTCCACAGTCAGGCCGATGGCGGCGCGCAGGCGCTCGCCGATCTCGTGCCGCAGAGTTCGTCCGGCGGCGCTGTCGGCCTCGAGCACCGCGTAGCCCGCCTGGGCGAGCAACGCCGCCGCGGGCTCGACGCGAATCTCCAGGTTGGCCAGCGTCGCCGAGCGGTCGACCACGAGTTGATAGTGCGGATCCAGCTCGCCGATGGCGAGCAGCGCACTCTCCACTTCCGAGGGATACACGTTCACACCCTTGATGATGAGCATGTCGTCCGTCCGGCCCTTCACCCGCGCCATCCGTACTGTGGTCCGCCCGCAACGGCACGGCTCAGGGTGGAGCGACGTAATATCGCCGGTGCAGTAGCGGACGAGCGGCATCGCACGCTTGGTGAGGGTACTGATCACCAGCTCGCCCTCGCCTCCGGCCGGGACGGGCTGCCCGGATCGAGGGTCGGCGATCTCCGGCAGAAAATGGTCGTCGGCGATGTGGAGTCCCTCGCGCACCTCGCACTCCCCGGAGACTCCGGGCCCGATGATCTCGGACAGCCCGTAAATGTCGTAGGTCGGGCAACCCCACGCGCGTTCCAGCGCATCCCGGAGGGCCTCCGTCCAGGGCTCGGCGCCGAATAGCCCGTAGCGCAGACCGAGTCGATCCGGATGTCCTCCCTGCTCCCGAAGGGTTTCAGCGATGTGGAGAGCGAACGACGGGGTGGCGGCCAGCCCGGCTGGGCGAAAGTCCTGAAGCAGCAGCTGCTGGCGCGCCGTGTTGCCCAACGAAACTGGGAGGACCACCATGCCGATCCGCTCGGCGCCGTCGTGAAAGCCCAGGCCTCCGGTGAAGAGCCCGTAGCCGAAAGCGATGTGAAGGAGGTCGCCGGATCGCGCCCCCGCGGCCACCATGGCTCGCGCCATGACCTCCCGCCACATGTCCAGGTCCTCGCGGGTGTAGCCAACCACGGTGGGTTTGCCCTTCGTCCCCGATGAGGCGTGAATCCGGATCAGCTCGGTCCGCGGCACGGCAAGGAGGCCGAACGGGTAATGGGCCCGCAGATCGGGTTTTCGAGTGAACGGAAGATTCGGGAGCTCCTCCAGCGAACGTACCGGCGTGGCCGGGAGGCGACCCCGGTAGAACGGCACGCTGCGGTGCGCCCATGTCACCAGCGCCTGGAGACGCTCGAGCTGGAGCGCTCGCCGCCGCGCCGTGGGGAGCGTCTCGGCCTCGCGGTTCCAGATCACGACGCGCCGTGCAGGCGTCGGAAGGACGGCGGCTCAGGATACTGCTGCTCCACCACGGCATGGCGGCGCAGACCCAACGCCTCGCGCTGAACGAGGAGCGCCACTCGGGCCTCGACCGCCCCAGCCCGCGCCTGCTCGTACGCCGCGCCCAGGCGGGCGCGGGCGGCCGCGTCCGGAGCCTCACGGATCCGCTGGGCGTGTGCCGTGACCTCCCGCAAGGCCGCCTCGAGCCGCTCACCGGCGCGGCCGAGAGCGGCCGCCTTCTCGCCCGCGATCTCCGCTTGAATTCGGCGGAGGGTCTCGGCCCGCGGGCTCACCCGCTCGACACTCCCCGGCTCCGCGCGGCACGTGCGCCCGCCTCGGTGTAGACGGCCAGGGTGCGCTCGATTTGGCGGCGCACGTCGAAGGCTCGCTCGGCGACGACGCGCGCCGTGCGCCCCATCTGCGCGCGGCGCGGCTCGTCAAGCAGGAGGCCGATCATCGCCTCCGCCAGCGCGGTGGGGTCACCTTTGGTGAGGAGGCCCGTCTCGCCATCTCGCACGACCTCGTCGCAACCGGGGGCACTCACCGCCACGGCCGGAAGGCCGCAGGCGGCCGCCTCGGCCAGCACGAGCCCTTGGGTCTCCGTCTCCGAGGCGAAGACAAAGGCATCGGCGGCCCGGTAACACTCGCCCAGAGTGTCGTGCGGCCGGGCCCCCAGGAACACGATGCGCGAGGCGGCACTGAGGCTCCTGGCCACGGCGCGCAGACGGAGCGCCTCGGTACCTTGCCCCACGAGGAGCAGCCGCACGTCGGGAACCGTGCTGGCCACCCGGTCGAAAGCGAGCAGGACGCGGTCGACGCTCTTCTCGCGGTCGAGTCGACCCACGTAGAGAAGGAGCGCGCCCTGGGTGGGCAGGCCGAGGAGGCGGCGGGCGATAGTTCGGTCGCCCGGCTGGAAACGCTGGAGATCGACGCCAGTGGGCACCACCGCGATGGGTGCCCGGACGCCTCTGTCCGCCAGCTCGTCGCGGATGAGCGCGGATGGCGCGATCACCGCATCGCAGCGGGCGGCAAAGCGGGTGCTGAGCCACAGGGCCGCCGACTCCACCAGTCGACGGGAGAGGGGCACGTAGTGGGCGTACTTTTCGTATCGGGTGTGGTACGTGAACACGATCGGGCGCCCGAGCCGTCGGGCCAACCGGAGCGCCGCGGGACCCAGGAGGAACGGATGGTGGGCGTGTAGCACGTCCAGGTCCAGCCCGCGCACGAGGCGCGCGATGCGCATGGAGTACGGCACGGCCAGGGCGAACTCCGGATATGTGGCGGCGGGCAGCGAGGGGTAGCGGACCACCCGACCCTGGTCGGGGAACGCGCCCGGGAAGCGCGGCGCGAAGACCCATGTCTCGTGGCGACTCGCCTCGAGACCTCGACGCAGCGTCTCCACGGAGATGGTGACGCCGCCGCAGAACGGCAGGTAGTTGTTGGTGAAGAGGGCGACGCGCACGCCCGGCCTACTTGAAATCCTCCGGCTTGATGTTCTCCAACCACTCGCGGAGCTTGTCGGGGTCGTCCGCTTTGATCGGCTCGGCCTCCTTGGTCACTTCCAGACTCTTGGCCTTGCGGACGACCTCCTCGTTCACGAAGATGGGCGCCGCCACCCGCAGGGCCAGCGCGATGGCGTCCGAGGGGCGGGAATCCACGGTGTACTCGCCCTCGCCGATCTGCAGGTGCAACTCGGCAAAGAACGTGTTCTCGCGGAGGTCGGTGACCACGATCTTGAGCACCCGCGCCTCGATCGTCTCCAGGATGTTCTTGATGAGGTCGTGGGTCATGGGACGGGGCGTGGGAATCTTCTCCAGCTCCAGGGCGATGGCGTTGGCTTCGAAGATGCCGACCCAGATGGGCAAGGCGCGCTTGTCCTCCTCGTCGCGCAAGATGATGATCGGCATGTTCGACACAGGATCGAGCGCGAGTCCGCGAACTTTCATTTCGACAAACATGCAGCATCCTCCGGCGACGCCACGAGCGTCCCACGCAGGCTATGGGGCAAGGCTTCGGTGATCCGCACCGGCACCAGATCACCGGCGCCGACGCGCCCGTGACCGTCGAAGTTCACCACCCGATTGCACACCGTCCGTCCCGCCACCTCGTCGCGGTTCTTCCGCGACGCGCCGTCGACCAGGACGGTCATCACGCGACCGGCCAGACGCTGGCTCCGCACCGCGGCCATTCGGCTCGCCACCTCGAGCAGCCGCATGTTCCGCGACGCCTTCTCCCCGTCGGCCACCTGGTCGGGCATGATGGCGGCAGGGGTTCCCGGGCGCCGAGAGTAGCGGAAGGCAAAGACGTTGTCGAAGACCACCCGTTCGACCATGTCGAGCGTGTCCTGAAAATCCTCCTCGGTTTCGCCGGGGAATCCCACGATGAGATCGGTGGAGAGTGCGATGTCCGGCACCAGGACCGTCAGCTCGGCGATCAATTCCAGATACTGCTCCCGGGTGTATCCGCGGTTCATGCGTTCGAGAACGCGATTGGAGCCGGACTGCAGGGGCAGGTGCAGGTACCGGCAGACCTTCGGAAGGTCGGCCATGGCGAGCATCAGCCGACGCGTCATATTGTAGGGATTCGACGTGGTGAAGCGGATCCGCTCGATCCCCTCCACCGCGCTCACCTGGGCCAGCAACGCGGCCAGATCCGTGGCGGGCGTCAGATCGCGCCCGTAAGCGTTCACCGTTTGCCCCAGCAAGGTCACCTCGCGGACGCCCTCACGGGCCAGGCCGTGGACCTCCTCGAGGATGGCCGCCGGCGGGTGGCTGCGCTCGCGACCTCGCGTGACCGGGACCACGCAGAAGGCGCAGTGTTTTTCGCACCCCTCCATCACGGTGACGTAGGCCTTGAGGCGGTTCACGCCAGACGGCCGAGCCGTGATCTTGACCAGCGGCGCCTCCCCCGTCTCCACGATGGGACGGTTTTCGCGCTGGGCCCTGGCCACCAGGTCACTGACGCGGGCGATGGCCGGCGAGCCGAAGACGAGGTCGACGATAGGCGCCCGACGCCGGATAGCCTCCCCCTGGAGCTGGGCCATGCAGCCCATCACCCCCACCACCAGGTCGGGCTTGCGGTGCTTGAGCGCCTTCAGTTCCCCGAGCTTGGAGAACACCTTCTCCTCGGCCTTCTCGCGGATGGCGCACGTGTTGAGGATGATCACGTCGGCGTCAACCTCGCGATCCGTCAGCTCATAGTGGCTATCGCGCAGGAGGCCAGCGACGCGCTCGGAGTCGTACTCGTTCATCTGACAGCCGTAGGTGATCAGGTGCAGCTTGGCCATAAGTGATGGAAATTGCGTGCCCGACTGACCGTAGCATCCGCTTCAGGGGAAGTCAATGAAGCGACCTCGCGCGGATCTCAAACTGAGACGCGACCGCCTCGCGCGCACGGCGCCTCGCCCCGATGGCGAGACGCCCTGCGGCGAGACGGAGGCGGGCAGCTAGTCGATGTCCTCCGGACGGGTGCCACCCTTGGCCGTGGCCGCAGCCGGCTTGCCCTGGCCGTGGCCGTTGCTGCTGAACGTGAGGGGAGGCTTCGAGACGAACTGGCCCTCGAGGCGCGCTCGCCGTTCCTTCCACCCCTCCTGGTACTCCAACTCGTCTTCGTGCAGGGTGGCGGGCTGCTTGATGCCGTGAGCGTTGCGGAACTGGATGGCGAGCTCCGAGGCCTGCCGCCGCACCTGGTCCCACGGGGTGCCCAGCGCGAACTGGTCCGAGATGGCGCCAATCCTTCCGGTGTGGATGTTGCACGACAGCGTGATGGCGGACAGGATCGGCCCCGACCAGTAGGATGTCTGCGAGTTAATGGGCATGGGCAGGATGTGCAGGTTGTGGCTTCCCCGACAGTCACCGGCCACCATCGGGCAGGCCGCCCAGGGCGACGTGATCTCGCCGGGCGCCGGCCAGTCGCCCTGGGCGAAGGCCATGAGGACGGGATCATCCTTACCGCCGTAGGTGAAGCCCTTCTTGGTCTTGATATTGTGCAACCGCTCGGCGGAGCAGACGTAGCCCAGCTGCTCGGCGTCGCCCCGCTCGTTGCGCGTCCAGATCCGCGCGATGACGAACCGCGACGAGCGCGTCAGCCCCTCGATGTCGTAGAGATCTTCGGGGGCGCGGAGGACGACGATCCTCTCTTGGAGTCCTTTGGCCAATTCCTCCATCTTCCCGTCGAGGGCCCGGGGATCGCGCGGATGGGCTCCCGCCTCGATGGCCTGCGCCTTGGTGTCGAGGTCCACCACTTCCATGAGATAGCCGCGTTTCATCTTAGAGGCGGCGATGACCAGGCCGGTGTTGAATCGCGGGAGGAGGTAGGCACCGGTGGCGAAATAGTTGAAGGCCATGGGCTCGGTTTTGTCGGCGAACGAGAGGAGGACGGTCTGCGACGGATTCTCCTTGCGCACGGGGAACGGCAGCGCCACCGTGGCCGGCCCGGCCCCGCGCAGGTTGCCGGTGAAGGCGTCGGCGACCAGGTCCTGACCGGGCCCGTAGAGGCCGAGCTCGGCCGCCTTGGTCGTCCCCTCCTGCAACGCGTCCCACATCAGCTCGTCCACGACGCTCATGTCCACCGTCTCGGCCATGATCCCCGTCACCGCCACATCGTCCCCGGTGTGGGTGACGATGAGGGAGGTGAAGATGGCCTCCCCGCGATAACTATTGTTCTCGAGGACGAACTTGGCGATCACGGACTTCACCTCGTCGGCGGCCACCACGTGTCCGCCCACCCCGCCCACGTCGGCCTTGGTAGCCTTGATGTAGCGCTGCACGAGGGCCGGGTTCTTGGCGAAGATGTAGGAACGATAGGAGAAGATGTTCGGGGTGTTGGTGACGGGAATTTTCTCCGCGACGGTGAGCGGGAGCCCCGCCAGTTCATCCATGGATTGATGGTACTCCGACAACGCGACGCCCGACTGGCCGGCGGCGGGACCGTAGCGCTTGGCGCCCATGGGCACCTCCTTGGGGATGGGGTGAAAAATGCTCGTGGCTTCGAGGATAGCGACGTACACTCAGGGGGTCAAGGAAGATATTGCGTCATGGGGAAGATCTTTCACCCGCCCCAAGCGGTGGTGCCGCACCCCTCCACGGAACTGCGCCAACTCGTGCAGTGTCTGCAGCTCTACTACCGCCAGGGACAGAGCCAGAAGGATATCGCGGTGGCCCTGGGGGTATCCGCGGCGACCGTGTCGCGGCTGCTCAAGCGCGCTTTCGACGACGGACTCGTCCGGGTGGAACTGGACCTGCCTCGCACCCAAGAGCTGGAGACCACTCTCCTCCAGCAGTTTGGTTTGCGCGACGCGGTGGTGGTGGCCTCCGGCGGCCGCGGCGATACCCGCGAGGCCCTGGGGAGCGCGGCGGCCCTGTACTTCGAAAAGGTGGGGCGCGACGGGATGCGGGTGGGGTTGTCGTGCGGGTTCACCCTGTATCAGACTATTCGGCACCTGCGCGAGCGCCGTTTCCGCGACCTCGAGCTGTTTCCCCTCTCCGGCGAGAGCACACTCAAGCTTGTCGATCTCTTTCCCAATACGCTGGTGGGCATGATGGCTGCCAAGTACCGCCCGCATGTGCAGGCCTATGCCCTCCCCGTGCAGCACCTGATCTCCCTCCACGACATCGAGCGCGAACGGCGCCGACTCCTGCGCGATCCCGAAGTCCGCCGCATCTACGAGGCCGCGCAGGAGATCGATATCGCCCTGGTGGGAATCGGTCTCATCGGCGAGCAAACCCCCGGTTTCTGCGCGGCCGCCGAAGCCTACGGGGTCAGCGTGCGGCGTCTGCGCCAGCTCGGCGTGGTGGGCGAGATCAACTACCAGCCGTTCGATGCCCAGGGGGGCATCGTCGATCGCCCCGAGCTGCGGGTGCTCATGCGGCGCATCCTGTCCGTGGAGGGCAGTCGGCTGCAGGCGCTGTCGCGGCGGGACGACCGTTACGTGGTGGCGGTGGCTGGCGGGCGGGCCAAGGTGGAGGCCGTGCGCGGCGCCTTGCGCGGGCGCTTCATGAACGTCCTGGTCACCGACGAGGACTGCGCGGCAGCCCTCCTGACGCCTCCTCGAAGACACCGATCCGCCTGAACCGGTCGTAGCGCTCGCGCACGTGCGCCTCCGGCGAGAGGCCCTCCAGGCCAGTCAGTGCCTCCCGCACGGCAGCGCGGACCGCGTCGGCCGTCTTCTCCCAGTCGCGGTGGGCCCCTCCCGGCGGCTCCGGCACGATGCGGTCGATCACCCCCAAGCGAAGGGCATCGCCGGCGGTGATATGCATGATCTCCGCCGCCTCCGGAGCCTTCGCCGCATCGCCCCACAGGATGGCCGCGCACCCTTCCGGAGAGATGACCGAATACACCGCGTACTCCAGCATGAGAACCCGATTGCCCATGCCAATGGCGAGGGCGCCACCGCTGCCTCCCTCGCCCGTCACCACCGTCACCACCGGCGTGCGCAGGGCAGCCATCTCGCGCAGATTCCGGGCGATCGCCTCGGCCTGGCCGCGCTCCTCCGCGCCGATTCCCGGGTACGCTCCCGGAGTATCGACGAAGGTCAGAACCGGCTTGCCAAACTTTTCCGCGAGCTGCATGAGGCGAAGGGCTTTGCGGTAGCCTTCCGGGTGCGGCATCCCGAAGTTGCGGGCGATCTTTTCCCGCGTGTCCCGCCCCTTCTGGTGTCCGATGGCCACCACCGAGCGGCCCTCGAAGCGGGCGAGGCCTCCCACCACGGCAGGATCGTCCCCGTACAACCGGTCACCGTGCAGTTCGACCACATCCTCGAAGAGGAGCCGGAAGAAGTCGCGGGTGTGCGGCCGGCGGGGGTGCCGGCCGACCTGCGTGCGTTGCCACGCCGTGAGAGTTCCGTAGATCTTCGCCTGCAGGCGAGCGAGCCGCTCCTCGAGACGCGCAATCTCATCACCCGGCCGCCGGGGTTCCTGGCGAGCGTGCAGTTCCGCCAGGCGCGCTTCGAGGTCGCGGAGCGGTTGCTCGAAGTCAAGCGGATCCGGCATCGTCCACGACGACGGCGCCCGGGCCCAAAATGGTCTCTACCGCGCTCACGAAAGCCGGCGTGGCGCTGACACGGAAGGCCTGACTGCGGAGCACGACCTCTTGCTCGGCGAGCAGTACGTGGATGAAGAGGGGAATGGGACCGGCGTGTTCGGTACAGAGACGGGCCAGCGCGGTGAGTGCGGCGCTCGCCGTCGGCGTGGGCAGACGCAGCCGACAGGCGTGGGGTCCCCCCTTCCCCGTCGAGCGGGGAAGGGGGGCACGCAGCACCTCGTCGAGTCCGCGAACCTCTTCGGCCAACACCACCCGGCCCTTGTCACTGTCGTCGAGCCGGCCCCGGATGAGCACCGGCTCGCGGGAGCGCAGGCGGCTGGTCGCCGCCTTGAAGGGTTCGGGGAATATCGTGACGTCGACGGTGCCCTCGATGTCCTCCAGGGTGAGAAAGGCCATCTGGTTGCCGCGCTTCGTCGTGGTTTCCTTCAGCTCGAGCACGTGACCGAATAGCCGCACGGGGGACCCGGTGGGTTTGGCGGCCAGTTCGCTGGTCGACATGACGTCGAGGGCCTGCACCTGACTGCGGTAGCGAGCCAGTGGGTGGCCCGACACGTAGAACCCCAGAACGTCTTTCTCGAAGGCGAGCCGCTGATCGTCGTCCCACTCGGGGATCAGCGCTGTGGTATCCGCCGGCGGCGTGGGGGGGGCGGCCGGCAGGAGATCGAAGAACGAGGCCTGTCCCTCGGCCCGTTCGCGCTGCTGCCGCTGGCCGCGCTCCAGCGCCACGTCGACCTGAACCATCAGGTGCGCGCGGGGAAGCTGGAGGGAGTCGAAGGCCCCGGCCTTGATGAGACTTTCGATGACTCTCCGGTTAACCAGCCGCAAGTCGACCCGGCCGCAGAAGTCCTCGAGGGAGCGGAAGGCCCCGTCGCTGGCCCGCGTGCGGAGAATCGACTCCATGGCCGCCTCCCCGACGTTCTTGATGGCGGCCAGGCCGAAGCGGATGGTATCGCCGGCCACCGAGAAGCGCACCGCTGAGCTGTTGACGTCGGGAGGCTGTACCTCGATCCCCATGGCGCGGCATTCGTCGATGTACTTCACGATCTTGTCGGTGTCGCCCATTTCCGAGGTGAGCAGGGCGGCCATGAACGCCACCGGATAGTTGGCCTTGAAGTAGGCCGTCTGGTAGGCCACCAATCCGTAGGCGGCCGCGTGCGACTTGTTGAACCCATAGCCGGCAAACTTCTCCATCAGCTCCCATACGCGCTCGGCCTTGGCCGACGGAATGTCCCGCTCCACGCAGCCGCCGACGAACTTGGCCTTCTGGGTGGCCATGAGATCGCGGTCCTTCTTGCCCATGGCCCGGCGGAGCGTGTCGGCTTCCCCCATGGTGAAGCCGCCCATCTCCGAGGCGATCTGCATGATCTGCTCTTGGTAGACCATGATCCCGTACGTCTCCCGCGTGAATTTCTCCATGGCGGGATGCTCGTATTTGATCTTCGCGCGGCCGTGCTTGCGATCGATGAAGTCGGGAATCAAGTCCATGGGCCCTGGCCGGTAGAGCGACACGATGGCGATGATGTCTTCCAGGCGCTCGGGGCGGAGGCCCCGCAGGGCGTCGCGCATGCCGGGCGATTCCAGCTGGAACACGCCGAACGTGCGCGCCTCGCTGAGGAGCTGAAAGGTCTTGGCATCGTCGAGGGGTACGGCGTCGAAATCGATGTCGATGCCCCAGGATTCCTTGATGAGCAGGGCGGCGTTGGTCAGCACGGTGAGCGTGCGCAGCCCGAGGAAATCCATCTTCAGGAGACCGAGCTTCTCGATGGGCCCCATAGCGTATCCCGTGATCAGCTCGGGCCGCTTGGGGTCCTTGTAGAGCGGGATGTGCTCGTCGAGGGCCTCGTCGGAGATGACCACGGCCGACGCGTGGACCGACGCGTGGCGGGTACACCCCTCGAGGGCTTTGGCGATCTCCCAGAGCTCCTTGACCGCGGCCTGCGTGCGAATCATCTCCGCAAGGGGCAGTGACTTCTGAGCCGCGTCGTCGAGCGCGATGTTGAGCGGAAACCCCGGAACGAGCTTGGCGATTCGATCCACGTCGGCATAGGTCATGCCGAGCACGCGGCCCACGTCGCGAATGGCCGCCTTGGCGCCGAGGGTGCCGAACGTGATGATGTGAGCCACGCGGTCGCGCCCGTAGCGGTCGGCCACGTAGCGAATGACCTCGTCCCGGCGGTCGTCGGCAAAATCGATGTCCATGTCGGGCATCGAAATGCGTTCCGAATTCAGAAAGCGCTCGAAGAGCAGTCCGTACCGAAGCGGATCGACGTTGGTAATGCCCAGGCAATACGCGACCAGCGAGCCGGCCGAGGAACCGCGTCCCGGTCCGACGGCGATGCCGCTCTGGCGGGCGAAACGAATGAAGTCCCATACCACCAGGAAGTAGCCGGCAAATCCCATCTTCTCGATGACGGCGAGCTCGTGGGCCAAGCGCGCCTCGGTGGCGTCGCCAGGCGATGGCCCGTAGCGGTGGCGGAGCCCTGCCCGCGCCAACTCCTGGAGGTAGCTCTCCAGCGTGTGCCCCTCGGGCACGACGTAGCGGGGCAAGTGGAAGCGGTTGAACTCCAGGACGAGATTGCAGCGCTCGGCTACGGCCAGCGTGTTCCGGCTCGCCTCGGGGATCTCCGCAAAAACCCGGGCCATCTCCTCCGCCGACTTCATGTAGAACTCTTGGGTGGAGAAGCGCCAGCGACTGGGATCGTTGAGCGTCGTCCCGGTCTGGATGCAGAGCAGTGCTTCGTGGGCCCGCGCGTGGCCGGCCTCCAGGTAGTGCGAGTCGTTGGTCCCCACGAGGGGCGTCCCGATGGCGCGGGCAATCCGCCGGGTCTCTGCGGTGACGCGGGCCTGCTCATCCAGACCATGCGCCTGCACTTCCATAAAATAGTTGTCGCGGCCGAAGACATCCCGGTACCAGCCGGCCGTCTCCTGGGCGCGCGCGCTGTCCCCCGCCGAGATGAGCCGCGAAACCTCGGAATTCAAGCACCCGGAAAGCACGACGAGCCCATCGGCGTGGGCGGCCAGGAGTTCCCTGTCGACGCGCGGCTTGTAGTAGAAGCCCTCGAGATAGGCCTTGGACACCAGTTTGATGAGATTCTTATAGCCGGCCACATCGCGCACCAAGACCGTGAGGTGGTTGGCGCCTTCGTAGCCGCCGTCCTGCGACGCCTTCTCCCTGCGTCCCCCCGGCGCGATATAGAGCTCGCAGCCGATGATGGGCTTGATCCCCGCCTTCTCGGCGGCCAGGTAGAAATCGATGGCCCCGAAGAGGTTCCCGTGATCGGTGAGGGCGATGGCCGGAAAGTCGAGCGCCTTGGCCTTCTTGACGAGCTTCTCGAGCTGCGCGGCGCCGTCGAGCAGGCTGTACTCGGAGTGGACGTGGAGGTGGACGAACTCGGCGTGGTGCACGGGATCTCACTCCCACTCGATCGTGCTGGGGGGCTTCGATGAGACGTCGAAGACGACGCGGTTCACTCCCGTGACCTCGTTGATGATCCGATTGCTGATCCGCCCGAGGAGATCGTAGGGCAGCCGGGCCCAGTCGGCCGTCATGGCATCCTGACTGGTGACGGCGCGCAGGGCAATGACCTGGCCATAGGTCCGGAGGTCGCCCATGACTCCGACCGTGTGCACGGGCAACAACACGGCAAAAGCCTGCCACACCTGGCGCTCCAGACCTTCGCGGCGCACTTCCTCCTGGACGATCGCATCCGCCGCGCGGAGCCGGTCCAGACGCTCCGCCGAGACTTCACCGAGGACGCGAATAGCCAAGCCGGGTCCGGGGAACGGCTGTCGCCAGATGACGTCGGCCGGCAGACCGAGCAACTCCCCCACCCGCCGGACCTCGTCCTTGAACAGTTCTCGGAGAGGCTCCAGCAGGCGAAAGTTCATCTGCTCGGGCAGCCCCCCGACGTTGTGGTGGGTTTTGATGGTCGCCGACGGCCCCTTGGCCGATATGGATTCGATGACGTCGGGATAGAGCGTGCCCTGGGCCAGCCACCGGATCGCGCCGAGCTTCTGCGCTTCTTCCTCGAAGACCGCGATGAACTCGCGCCCGATGCGCTTGCGCTTGTCCTCGGGGTCGGCGATGCCGTCGAGGCGGGCCAAAAACCGGGCCGTCGCATCGACGTGGACGAGATTGATCTTCAAGGTGTCGCGGAAGGTGTGGACCACCGCGGCCGCCTCGCCCTGGCGGAGGAGGCCGTTGTCGACGAAGACGCAGGTGAGCTGGTCGCCGATGGCGCGATGGACCAGGACGGCGACCACCGACGAGTCGACCCCACCGGACAATGCGCAGAGCACGCGGTCACGCCCTACCCGAGCTCGGATCGCCGCCACGGTGGTGTCGACGAATGACGCCATGGACCACGAGCGGGCCACCGCGCAGATTTCGACGAAGTTTTCGAGAATGCGGGTCCCCTGAGGGGTGTGGGCCACCTCGGGATGGAACTGGACGGCGTACAAGCCCCGCGCGTGGTCGGCCATTGCGGCGACCGGGCAGTTGTCCGTCGCGCCAAGCACGGTAAAACCCGGTGGGGGCGCCATCACGGTGTCGCCGTGGCTCATCCACACCGTGAGCCGATCGTCGCGATCTGGGTCGACGCCGTTGAAGAGCGGGCTGGAGCCGCACAGCGCGATGCGCGCCTGGCCGTACTCGCGGCGATCGGCCGGCACCACCTGGCCGCCCAGGAGATAGCCCATGGCCTGCATGCCGTAGCAGATCCCCAAGACAGGCACACCCGTTTTGAACACCGCCAAAGGCGGAAGCGGCGCCTTGTCGTCATAGACGCTCGAGGGCCCGCCGGACAGAATAATGCCGCGATAGCCGGCCTCCCGCAGCGCCTCCACCGAGACGGTCGGCGGGAGGATCTCCGAGTAGACAGACAGTTCCCGGATGCGGCGAGCAATGAGCTGCGTGTACTGCGAACCGAAGTCCAGAACCGCGATCGCGTCGACGGTGCTCACGACGCGCCCCGCGGGCCTTACCGCGGGCGCCCGAGCTTCTGTGCCTGCTGGAAGACCTTCCCTTCCGTCTTGATGGCCGGGGAGATGATCAGTTCAGTCAGCTGGAGCTCACGGATGTTGGCCGCGCCGACCGAGCCCATGCAGGTGCGGATGGCCCCGACCAGATTGAGCGTGCCGTCTTCAGTGAAGGCAGGCCCAAAGAGAATCTGTTCGAGCGATCCGGCGATCCCGACCCTGATGCGCGTCCCGCGCGGAAGGTTCGAGTGCGGAGTGGCCATTCCCCAGTGGTACCCGCGACCGGGCGCCTCCACGGAACGGGCGAAGGCGGACCCGATCATGACGGCGTCGGCCCCTGCGGCCAGGGCCTTGCACACATCGCCGCCCGTGGTCATCCCCCCGTCCGTGATGATGGGCACATAGCGGCCTTTCTGCTTGTAGTAGAAGTCGCGGGCCGCCGCCGCATCGGCAGTGGCCGTGACTTGAGGGACCCCCAACCCCAGCACCTCGCGGCTCGTGCACGCCGCCCCCGGTCCGACGCCGATCAGGAGCGCGTCGGCGCCGCAGTCCATCAGCTCACAGCACGCTTCGTACGTCACCACGTTGCCGATGATCAAGGGAATGGCGAGCTGCTTCTTCAGGCGCCTCGGATCGAAGGGGGTGTACTCCGTGGCCACGTGGCGCGCGGTCGTGACCGTAGACTGCACCACGAAGATGTCGGCTCCCGCTTCCTCGGCGAGTGCGGCGAAGCGCTCGGCGCGCTGAGGGATCGACGAGACCACGACGCTGCCGCCGCCCTTCTTGATGGTCTCGATCCGGCGCTGGATCAGTTCTTCTTTGATGGGCTCCCCGTAGATCGACTGGATGATGCGGGTCGCTTCGTCCTGGCTGGCCGACACGATGCGCTGGATGACCTCGTCCGGATTGTCGTAGCGGGAAAAGACGCCCTCCAGGTTGAGGACGGCCAGTCCGCCCAGCCGACTCATTTCGATGGCCAGCCGCGGTCCCACCACACCATCCATGGCGGCGGCGATGATCGGGATGTCGAAGCGGCGGCCGCACAGCTCCCACGTAATGTCCACTTCGTTCGGATTGATGGTGAGAGCGCCGGGAACGAGAGCGATATCGTCGAAGCCGTACGCCACCCGCGCCTTCCGTCCCCGTCCCACCCACATGCCCATCGGCCGTCCTCCTTGTCCACCCGCTCAACCCGCCGCGTTTGTCTACCCGGTTGAAGCCGCCCGGCATCCCAAATATAGGGATGCCGCCCCTGGCACCTACTATATTTGGCGTAGTATACCGATCAGGCCGCCGCGGGGTCAATCGCCATCGTTGCCCCGCTCGGCGCGATCGTCGGGCGGCGCGCTACGACCCGTCGGCGCGGGCCGCCTGAGCGCGTTCGAAGAGCATGCGCAATCCCTCGAGAGTCAGATCGGGGTTCACGATATCGATCGAGCGCGTGGCCTCCGCGATGAGAGGCGCGTGCCCTCCCGTCGCCACCACCTGGGGGGCACCGCCCATCTCAGCTTTCATGCGCTCGACGAGGCCGTCCACCAATCCCGCATACCCGTTGATGACACCCGACTGGATGTTCGTGGTGGTGTCGCGCCCGATGGCCGCCTTCGGGCGCACCAGCTCCACGCGATAGAGCCGCGCGGCCCGGCTGAGGAGCGCATCGACCGACGTCGCCAAGCCCGGGGCAATGGCCCCGCCGATGAACTCTCCGCGCGCGTTGACGCAGTCGAAGGTCGTGGCCGTTCCGAAATCGATGACGATGAGCGGGCAGCCATACAGCGCGCGGGCGGCCACGGATTTCACCACGCGGTCAGCCCCCACTTCGCGGGGGTTGTCGACGGCCAGGGTGAGGCCACAATCCTGACCCGGCTCCACCGAGAAGGGCTCGATGCCGAAGTACTTCTCGGACATCCAGCGCAACGTCTGCTCCACCGGCGGCACCACGTTGGAAATGGCGATCCCGCGAATATCTTGCGGTCCGATGCCCCTGGTGCGCAGGAGCGTCTCGATGAACACGCCGTACTCGTCCGCGGTCTGTTCGCGCCGGCTGGTCAGCCGCCAGGAGACCAGCAACCGGTCGCCGTCGAAGACCCCGATCTTGGTGTTGGTATTGCCAACCTCAACGACGAGCAGCATCGATCGCCTCCTCGAGCTCCCCGGCGATCATGCGATACCGTCGGGCGCCGTCGTCGATGACGAGAGCCCCGTGCTCGTCCAGGTCCACCGCCTGTCCGCTCACCCCCTTCCCGACCACCCGACGTCCGAGCGTGGCACTGTGACCCTTCCAGGCCTCCCGGACCGGGGCAAAGCCTTCGCGCTCGAGCCTGGTGTGCCAGTCGTCGAACTCTTCCAGGAAGACCATCAGGAGACACTCCCGTTCGACTCTGCGGCCGCTGGCGAGAAGGATGGACGTCGCCCGCCCCTCCAACTCGGCCGGGAAGCGTCTCTGCAAGAGGTTGATGCCCACTCCGATCACCACGGTCGGCGGGGGCCCGGATCGAGACTCGAGCAGGATGCCGCACACCTTGCGGCCGTCGACGAGGACATCGTTCGGCCACTTGAGGCGCGGGGCGATTCCGGCAACTCGATGAAGGGACCGCGCGACCGCCACGCCCGTCGCCAGGGAGAGGAGCGGCCACTGCGCCGGGGCCAGGCGCGGGCGGGCGAGGAGGGAGAGGAGGAGACTCGCTCCAGGCTCGTCACGCCACGGGCGTCCCTGCCGTCCTCGCCCGGCGAGTTGAGAATCGGCGACCACGACGGTCCGGTCGGGCGCGCCGCGCTCGGCCAGCGCAAAGGCCACCGCCTGTGTGGAGTCCACCACGCCGCATCGGATGATGTGAGGAGGCGTCCGCAGGCCGGGGTCAGCGCCCGCCGTCATCGATCCAGCGCCGGCTCGCCTCGAGCTTGTCCAGCAACGCGCGCTGCTCGGCCAGTCGCATCCGCTCACGCTCCACGATCTCCCCCGGGGCGCGCTCCAGGAACTCCGACCGGTCCAGCTTCTGCGTGAGGAACGCGATCGTCTCCTCGACCCTGGCGGTCTCCTTGGCCAGCCGCTGCCGTTCGGCGACGAGGTCCACCACGCCGGCCAGATCGATATAAACCTCAGTGGCCCCTACCACCGCGAGGGCGGTGGCGGGTGGCCGGACGGCGCCCGGATCGAGGCGGAGCCGGGTCCGCGTCAGCGCCTCGACCAGAGCCGCCTGGTCGCGAAAGATCCCCGCGTGCTCCCCGGCGACACGCGCGGTGGCATTGAGGCCGACCCCTGGTGCGATCTGCATCTCGCCGCGAATGTTTCTGAGCGCGGTGACCAACTCGATGACGAGGCTCATGTCCCGCTCGGCGGCGGCATCGGCGCGCGACACCCGGGGCCGCGGATACGGTGCAATCATGATGGACTCGCCGCGGTGGGGCAGCTGCTGCCAGATCTCCTCCGTGATGAACGGCATGAACGGATGCAACAGACGCAGCGTCTGCTCCAGCACCGTCACCAGCGTGTGTTGGGTCCGCTGGCGGGCCGCGGGATCCTCCCCGCGATACAGGGAGAGCTTGGCGATTTCCAGATACCAGTCACACAACTCGTGCCAGATGAACTGGTACAGAGCGGAGGCCGCGTCGTTGAAGCGGTAGCGACGCAGGGCGCGCCGTACGGCCTTGGTCGTCCCGTTGAGTCGACTCACGATCCAGCGGTCAGCGAGGGCGGAGGGTGTCTTGCGTGCGGCTGACGGCTGGTAGCCGTCCAGGTTGGCCAGGAGGAACCGCGCCGCGTTCCACAGCTTGTTGGCAAAGTTGCGGTAACCTTCGATGCGGTCATCGCCAATCCGGATATCTCGTACGCCGGCCACGGCGAGGCTGGCCAGGGTGAACCGAAATGCGTCGGTGCCGAAGCGGTCCATCACCTCCAGTGGATCGATGACATTGCCCTTCGACTTGGACATCTTCTGTCCTTCGGCGTCCCTGACGAGGGTGTGGATGTAGACGTCCCGAAAGGGCACCTCGCCCGTCAAGTGCAGGCCGAGCATGGCCATCCGCGCCACCCAGAAGAACAGGATGTCGTAGCCGGTAACGAGCACCTCCGTCGGATAGAACGTCCGCAGCTCGGGCGTGTCGTCCGGCCAGCCGAGGGTGGAGAAGGGCCAGAGGCCTGAGGAGAACCACGTGTCGAGGACATCCGGATCCTGCCGCACCGCCCCGCCGCACTGCGGGCACGCCGTGAGGTCGGTGCGCGCGACGTGCACGCTCCCATCGCGCTCGCAGTACCAGGCCGGAATCCGGTGACCCCACCAGAGCTGGCGCGAAATGCACCAGGGCCGGATGGTGTCCATCCAGTGATCATAGGTCTTGGTCCAGCCACGCGGGATGATCGTGATCCGCCCTTCGCGGGCGGCCTTGCTCGCTCGCTCGGCCAAGGGCTTCACGTTGACGTACCACTGCCGGGAGACGAGCGGTTCCACCACGGTCTTGCAGCGGTAGCAGAGGCCGACCGCGTGACGGTACGGTTCGATGCGCTCGATGAGGCCGAGCGCCTTCATGTCTTCCACGATGCGCCGCCGGCACTCGAAGCGGTCGAGGCCGGCGTACGTCCCGGCCAGCGCCGTCATCTTCCCGTCGAAACCGATGACCGTGCGGACGGGCAGGTTGTGGCGCCGGCCGATCTCGAAGTCGGTCGGGTCATGGCCCGGCGTGACCTTGATCACGCCGGTGCCAAAGTCGGGATCCACCGCTTCGTCGGCGACCACTTTGATCCGGATCGGTCCCTCGACCGAGGGGATCTCCAACGTCTGTCCCACATACGCGGCGTAGCGGGCGTCCTTCGGGTGGACCGCCAATCCCGTGTCGCCGAGCTTGGTCTCGGGGCGCACGGTCCCCAGCGTGAGCGGGCCATATTTGATGTAGACGAATTCGGCGTCGCGATCCTCGCGCTCGACCTCGAGGTCGGACAGGACGGTCTGGCAGCGCGGGCACCAGTTGACGATGTAGTCGTCGCGGTAGATCAGCCCTTCCTCGTAGAGTCGGACGAACGCTTCGCGCACCGCGCGCGAGAGCCCCGCGTCCATCGTGAAGCGTTCCCGCGTCCAATCGCAGGAGCTGCCTAGGCGCTTGAGCTGCCGGATGATGGTGCCGCCCGACTCCGCCTTCCACGTCCAGGCGCGCTCGAGAAAGGCCTCGCGGCCAATCTCCTGCCGTGTCGTGCCCTCCGCTTCGAGCTGGCGATCGAGAACGACATGGACGGCGATCGACGCATGGTCCATGCCGGGAACCCACAGCGCGCGAAAGCCATCCATGCGCTTCATGCGCACGAGGATGTCCTGAAGCGTGTTGTCGAGCGCGTGGCCCCAGTGGAGCGAGCCCGTCACGTTGGGTGGGGGCATGACGATGCAGTAAGGCTTACCCCCTCGCCCAGCCTCCGGGCGAAAGAAGCCACGTTCCTCCCAGAACGCGTACCAGCGCGGCTCGACCGCGCGGGGGTCGTAGCGGTTGGGGAGCTCAGCCATGGACGCCGCGTGTCCTCGGGATCACGGGCGCATCGGGGCCGCCGTGACCAGACGCCAGCGGCCGCCCGACCGGCGGAAGGTGAGTGACCAGGGCTCGGCGCCCGTGCGCGCGCCGGCGACGGCGGCGATGGAGACGATGCCGTCCGGACCGAGCGGCCCATCACAGGCGGGCTCGCCGCGCAAGGTGGCGGGCAGCCGCGCCCGCAGGGCGGCGTCGGGCACTAGCGTCCCGAGCGCCGCCCGGTCACCTTTGGCGAGAGCCTCGAAGAGGCGCGACGCCGTCCGGTGGAGGTCCCGGTGCCAGGCGTTGACGTCGCGGTGAGACGCGCGAATGAACACCCCGCCCCCTGGGTTGAGCCGATAGACATCCTCGGCCTCTGTCTGCCCTTCACAGCCCCGCGTCCACCCTGGATAGCTGGTCTCATAGCGCACGGTGATCTCGCTGCCTCGCACGGCATACCAACGCGCCGACAATTCCTCGGGAAATGGGGCGGAGGAGCTCCACGAGACCCGTATGGTCTCGCCCATTCCCTGTACCACGTCGAAGCGGAGCGGTCTCGTCCCGTTTGCCGCCGGCGGCCCCTCCCACACGACCAGGAACTGGCTGACCCCGTCCCGGGCTGCGAGGGGACGCACGACCGGCCACCCGGGTCCCTCCATGGCCGCCAAGAGCGCCGGTTCGCCCCGGAGGCGTCCGTAGACGCGCACCGAGCTCCCGGTGGGCAACTCGGTGAAGCGGAACGCGGCGACTACCACACGCTTCAGCGGCAGCACGCGCACGGCGAGGCCCCCCCAGGTTTCCGTGAACGCCTCCAGCCGGTCTCGGAGAAATTCCGGTGACGCAAACACGCCGCCCGTACCGAGGCTCTCGATCACCTCGCTGTCCAGCAAGCTGTACACCTCGCTGAGGGTGTTCTCCGCGTCCGGATCGAGTGTGGAGGCCAGCTCGCGGAAGCGATCGAGGCGGTCGAGCGCGCCGACGGCGCCGACAGGGCGCGACGGAAGAACAGCGACGAGGAGCGCGCTCACCAGCATCGATCGTGCGACGATGCGACCCACCGCGCCCCTCACGGGCCTATGGTACAACAGACCGATGAAAACGCCGGGGCGGCCCATTCTCGATCGATGAGAGTGCCACGGCTGCCCGTTCTCGACCGATGAGATTGCCACGGTTGCCCGTTCTCGACCGCTATTTCTTCCGTGAGTTGGTCGGGCCCTTTCTGGTGGCGCTGGTGCTGTTCACCTTCTTTCTGCTCATCGATCGGCTCTACCACCTCACCGACCTCGTCATCGCCAAGGGCGTACCCTTCCATCTCGTCCTGCAGCTGCTCGTCTTCATCCTCCCCTCCTTCCTCGCCCTGACCCTGCCGATGGCGTTGCTCGTGGCCGTGCTGCTGGCCGGCGGGCGCTTGGCCGGGGATCTCGAGATCGTCGCCTGCCAAGCGGCGGGCCTCGGCGTGATTCGTCTCTTTCGCCCGGTGCTGGTGGCGGCGCTGGCCGTCGCGCTCGCCGGGGCTCTGTTCACCGTGGTGCTGGCGCCGCTCGCCAGCCGCGAGTTCCAGCGTCAAGTGTTCAAGATCCTCCGGACGCGTGCGGTGAGCGGCCTGAAGGAGCGGGTCTTCAACAGCACGTTCCCGGGCGTCACGATCTATGTCGAGGACGTGAGCCCATCGCAGATGGCTCTGCGGGGCGTCGTCCTCTCCGACGAGCGCAACCCGAAGCTCTCGCGGATCATCACGGCCCGCGAAGGACGGCTCCTGACCGACGAAGAGAACCGCCGGATCACCTTGCGCTTGATCAGCGGCGCCGTCAACGAGGCGGACGTGATGCCCGTCGATGTCCCCGTCGATCCCCATCTTCCAGCCAGCGGGGCGGCCAGCGCCGCGCGCTACCGGTACGCGCGCTTCGCCGTCTACGACACGATTCTCCCCCTCGATTCGTCGCTGGGGCCGATGCGGGGCGAGAAGCCCGAGAAGGATCTCACCGAGACCGCCTTGCACCGGAAGCTCGTCGAGCTGAGGAGCAATCCTGCGGCACGCGTGCCCTTTCTGGTGGAGTGGCACAAGCGGCGGGCCCTGCCCGTGGCCGCCCTGGTGTTCGCCCTCCTGGGTTTCCCGCTCGCGGTGCGGTCGCTCCGCGGGGGTCGCAGCATTGCCCTGGTGAGTACCCTGGTGATTCTCGTCATGTACTATCTTCTCCTCACGACATTCGAGGGCAGCGCCCTCCGACTCCGCCTTCCCGTCTGGCTGGCCATCTGGCTCCCCAATATCCTCTTCGGCACCGCCGGCCTCGCGGTCCTGATGACCACTGCCCGCGGTCGCCGATTGGTCAGTCTCGCGCCGCTGTGGCGCGCCCTGGCGACGGCCCGCCAGCGCGTGCCCGCGCGGCCGATCTTGGGCTGGCGGAGGCGACCGCTCGAGCCGCGGGAGTCCACTCACATCATCGACCGTTATCTCGTCCGCGAGTTCCTCGGTTACACCGGCACCGGGCTGGCCGTGGCGGCGGCGCTCTTCGTGGTCATCGATCTCATCCAGGATCTGGACAAGTATCTGCGGATCAAGCCGTCGATCGTGTACATCCTGGAGCACTTCATCTACCGCATGCCCGCCGAAGTGTACAAGGCGCTCCCCATCGTGATGTTGGTGGCCACGATCTTCCTCTTCCTCGGTCTCTCGCGATACCATGAGTTGACCGCGTTGATGGCGGCCGGCGTCAGCCTGTACCGCGTGACTGCTCCTATCCTGGGCGTCGGCTTCCTGGTCGTGGTGGCTGGCGGTCTCTTCCAGGAGCTGGTCCTTCCCAAGCTCAACGAGATGGGGAACGAAGTCGATCGGGTCAAGATCCGGGGCCAGCAGCCGCGCCATCTGCAGACGCGCACGCGCCTCTGGCTGCGCAGCGCCGATTCCCGCTTCTATCGCGTGGAGCTGGTCGCGCCGGGCACGGCCGATCTCTACGGCATGACCGTGCTGGAAGTGGACCGCGACTTTCGGCTGGAGCAGCGGCTCGACGCGCGGCGCGCTCACTGGAGCCGGCGAGGCTGGGAGCTGAGCGAGGGGGCCTACCGTGAGATCTCCCCGACCGGACAAATCGAAACCGTCCCCTTTGCGGCCACCACCATCGAGCTGCCCGAGACCATTGAGGAGTTTACGGAAATCCAGAAAACCACCTCGGCCATGAGCTATCGGGAGCTGAGCGACTACGTGACCCGACTCGAGGCCGCCGGTTTCCCGGTGAGAAAGGATCTCGTCGACCTCTACGCCAAGCTGTCGTCGCCCCTCGAGGGTCTCATCATGGTCCTCATCGCCATTCCCTTCGCCCTGCAGTCGCCGCGCGGCGGTCGCTTGTTCGGCATTGGATTGGCCATCGCCATCATGGGTGGCTATCTGGTGCTGGACCGCGTCGCCCTGGCCTTCTCGCGCGCCGAGTTGTTGCCGCCGCTCCTGGGCGCGTGGACGGCCAACATCATTTTCCTCGGCCTCGGTGCCGCCCTGTTCGTCCGGGCCCGCACCTGAGCGTCGGCGCCGGGTCGCTCAGCGAGCGGGTTCGATGAGGGCGCGCAGCGCTTCCTCCAGCCGCTTCTGCTCGGCCCCGTACGCCGCCCAGTCCCCCCGCCGCAGCGCATCCTGCGCTCGGGTCCAGATCTCCCACGCCCGCTGGGCCAAGGTCGGCGTGCCGCCCGGCGGGCCGGCAGTGGGCGACGGCGCCGAGGCTGCCGCAGCGGGGGCGGCCCGCCCCCCGAAGATGCGGCCGAGCGACTGCTCGAGCGTCGGTTCCATGGCGATCTGGTTGCCGTACGCCACGATGACGCGCCGCAGCTCCGGGAGCGCGCCCTGCTCCGCCGCCGCGAGGTACAACGGCTGGACGTAGATCAGGGATTGGTCGATGGGAATGGCCAGGAGCGAGCCACGGATGACCGTCGACCCCCGCTGGTTCCACAGCGAGAGCTGCTGGGAGATCACGGGATCCTGATCGATCCGCGCGTCGATCTGGCGCGGGCCGAACACCAATTTTTGCTTCGGGAAGTTGAAGGCGATGAGGCGACCGTAGTGCGGGGGGTCGGAGCGCGCGGCCAGCCAGGCGATCATGTTGTCGCGGCGGGCCGGGTTGAACAGGGTGAGCAGGATGAACTCCTCCCGCTGCTCGCCGGGGACACGCATGATGGTGTAGTAGGGCTCCATCTCGCGCTCTCGTCCCTCCACGCTTCGCCGGGGGATCGCCCACAGGTCCTCCTTGTTGTAGAAAACCTGAGGATCCTCCATGTGATAGGTGGCGTACTTCCGCGCCTGGATGGTGAAGAAGTCTTCCGGATAGCGGATGTGCCCGCGGAGATCGGGCGGCATGCGGTCGAGCGGCTGCAGAAGCCCGGGAAAGCAGCGCGCGTAGACTCGCACGATGGGATCCGATGCGTCGGCCACGTAAAAGCTCACGCTGCCGTCGTAGGCGTCCACCACGGCCTTCACCGAGTTGCGAATGTAATTCCCGGTCCAGTCGGCGGTTCGCACAGGGTCCGAATATGGATAGCGGTCGGACGTGGTGTAGCCGTCGAGGAGCCACACCAGTCGTCCGTCGGTGGTGATCACGATGTATGGATCGCGGTCGAAGCGGAAGAACGGCGCGATGCGACGAACGCGTTCCGCCACCGTCCGGTAGATCATGATGCGGCTGTCCGCGGTGAGATCGTTAGACAACAAGATTTTGATCTCGCCGAAGCGCGCGGCGAAGGCCACCTTGCCGAGCCAGGAGCCGATAGGGATGCCCCCCCGGCCGCGGTAGGTGGCATAGACATTTTGGTCCCCCGCCGGGTAGTCCAACTCCTGGGACCGCGTGCGCACCAGCGCGTACTCGTTGCTGACCTCGCCGTAGTAGATCGCGGGCCGGGCGATGGCCGGAAAGCCTCCCGTCGATACCGGAGGAATATCCTTGACGAAGAACTCCGGCAGTCCCTCGGGGGTCACCCGGTTGACCGGCCCCACGACCGTGCCGTAGCCGTGGGTGAAGGTGAGGTGCTCGTTGATCCAGATGCGCGACTGCAGATGCTGGTATGACAGCTCCCGCGGCGACAGCATGAGCTGACGGTACTCGCCGCCCACCCGGTAGCGGTCGTTGTCCACGTCGACGAACTTGTAGTACGTGCGGATCTCTTGGAGCTGCGCGTAGGTGCGGAGCAGGGGGCGGTAATCCCACAGCCGGATGTTCTTGACGGTGGCCTCGTTTCGTTCCACCGCGCGGGCGTCGAGGTCCTCCTGGGCAGGAAACTCCTGTTCCAGGATGCGGTCCAGCCCGTAGGCCTGCCGCGTCATCCGAATGTTGTGGGCGATGAACGGGCGCTCCGCTTCCAGTTCATTGGGGGTGACCCGGAAGCGCTGCAGCAGCGCAGGATAGATTCCGAGCCCGCCCACCCATACCACGCCGAGCACAATGAGGCTGGCGATGACGGGCCGGAGCCGGGGTCGGCCGATTTGCAGCAGACAGGTGGCGGCACAGAGCACGGAAAGCACGGCCAGAACTCCGAGGACGGGCAGCGACGCGTGGATGTCGGTATAGGTGGCGCCGAAGACGATTCCGCGCGGCGAGTAGACCAGGTCGAAGCGGTCGAGCCAGAATCCCGCCCCTCGCAGCAGGAGCAGGAGCGCGATGAGGCTCAGCAGATGCGCCCGGGCTCCCGCGGCCAGCCGGGGTCCGCGGGTGGTCAGCACCAGGCTCCGCTGGAGCACGTACAGCACGAACGTGAGGAGCAGGGTCGCGGTAACCAGGGCTACCCCCCAGCCATAGAGCAACCGCCAGAATGGCAGCGTGAACACGAAGAAGCCGAGGTCACGGCCGAACAGCGGATCGGTGACCCCAAATTGCTCGGCGTTCAGGTATGCCAGCACCGTTTCCCAGTGACCACTGGCGCGCAAGCCGGAACCGAGGGAAATAATGGTGACCACGAGGGGCAAGAAGCGCCGGATGAGCGGCTCGATGACCACGCGACCGGGCAGACCGAGTTGGTCCTCCAGCTCCCACAGGACGTCCGGGGCCGCCGTCCGCACGGCAAAGGTCAGGTTGGCGTAGAGGAAGACGAGCACGGCGACGGCGACCGCGGTGAAGAGGGCGCCGCGCACCGACAGGATCGTGGTGAAGACCTGGGTGTAGGCGACCTCCTGGAACCAGAGCCAGTCGGTGTACAGTGGCACGGCCTGGGC
>JBKPAK010000113.1:0-15558 GCA_046726415.1 Candidatus Methylomirabilota bacterium | reverse complement strand
CTCCCGCACCGCGATCAGCTTGTTCCTCGTGTGCAGCACCTTCGTGATCGCCGCCGTCAGCGTCGTCTTGCCGTGGTCAATGTGCCCAATCGTCCCCACGTTCACGTGCGGCTTCGTCCGCTCGTACTTCGCCTTGGCCATGACTTCAGCTCCTCTGGTTCGGTGTTCTAGCGGGATCCGGCGCGCGCGGCGGGGCGGCCGGCCACTTTGGCCATGATCTCTTCCGCGATGGCCGGCGGGACTTCCTCGTAGCGGGCGAACTGCATGGTATAGGTGGCGCGGCCCTGCGTCATTGATCGGAGATCGGTGGCGTAGCCGAACATCTGGCCGAGCGGCACGCTGGCCCGGATCACCTCAGAGCCGCCCCGGATCTCCTGGGAGACAATGCGGCCACGCCGGCTGTTCAGATTGCCGATCACCGCACCCACGTAGTCCCGCGGAGTCACGACTTCGACCCCCATGACCGGCTCCAGCAGCACCGGCTTCGCTCGGCGGCACGCTTCCTTGAAGGCCATGGAGCCGGCGATCTTGAAGGCGATCTCGGACGAGTCCACTTCGTGGTAGGACCCATCGGTCAGGCGCACCTTCACGTCGACCACGGGATAGCCCGCGAGCACTCCGGTCTCCAAGGCCTCGCGAACCCCTTTCTCCACGGCCGGGATGTACTCTCGGGGAATCGTGCCGCCCACGATCTTGTTCTCGAAGCTGAATCCCTCGCCGGCCGCGGGCTCCACTTCCAGGTATACGTCGCCATACTGGCCGCGGCCGCCCGTCTGGCGGACGAACCTGCCTTGGGCCACCCCCGGCTTCCGGATCGTCTCTCGGTAGGCCACCTGGGGCTTGCCGACGTTCGCCTCGACCTTGAACTCGCGGAGGAGGCGGTCGACGATGATCTCGAGGTGCAGTTCACCCATCCCGTGGATGAGGGTCTGCGACGTCTCGGTCTCCGTGGTCACGCGGAACGTAGGGTCCTCGAGGGCCAGCCGGGACAGCGACAACCCCAGCTTCTCCTCGTCAGCCTTCGTCTTCGGCTCGATGGCCACCGCGATAACCGGCTCGGGAAAGGTCATGGACTCGAGGACGATTGGCCGATCCGGATCGCAGAGCGTATCTCCCGTGGTGGTGACCTTCAGACCGACCACCGCCGCGATGTCGCCGGCGGCGATCGCCTCGATGTCCTCCCGCTTGTTGGCGTGCATGCGAAGGAGACGTCCCACCCGCTCCTTTTTGTCCGTGGTGGAGTTGTACACTCCCGAACCGGCGGAGAGCGTGCCCGAATAGACGCGGAGGAAGACGAGCTGGCCCACGTGCTGGTCATTCATGATCTTGAAGGCCAACGCCGAGAAGGGCGCGTCATCGGCCGCCTTCCGCTCCTCCATCGCGTGCGTCTCGGGATTGATCCCTTGCACGGCCGGGATGTCGAGCGGCGAGGGCAAGTAGTCGATGACCGCGTCCAGCAGAGCTTGCACCCCTTTGTTCTTGAAGGAGGCACCGCACAGGACGGGGAAGAGGGTCATGGCGATGGTGCCCTTGCGGATGGCCGCCCGCAGTTCCTCGCTGGTGACCGCCTCGCCCCCGACGTACTTTTCCATGAGGTGGTCGTCGACCTCGGCCAGGCCCTCGATCAGCTTCTCGCGGTACTCCTTGACGAGGTCAACCATGTCGGCGGGGACGGGCGCCTTCTTGAATTCCTTCCCGAGGGTTTCGTCGCTCTCGTCCCACACCAGGGCGACCTCATCTACCAGATCGACGAGCCCCTGGTAGTGGTCCTCGCGTCCGATGGGGATTTGTACGGCGACGGGGTGGGCGCCCAGGCGCTCGCGCAGCATGTCGAGACACCGGTAGAAGTCGGCGCCGATCCGGTCCATCTTGTTGACGTAGACGATACGCGGGACCTCGTACTTGTCCGCCTGCCGCCATACCGTCTCGGTCTGAGGCTCCACCCCAGCCACCGCGTCCAGGATGGCCACCGCGCCGTCGAGGACGCGCAGCGATCGTTCCACCTCGACGGTGAAGTCCACATGGCCGGGCGTATCGATGATGTTGATGCGGCAGTCACGCCAGAAGCAGGTGGTGGCGGCGGAGGTGATGGTGATCCCCCGCTCCTGCTCCTGCACCATCCAGTCCATGGTCGCGGTGCCCTCGTGGACCTCCCCAATCTTGTAGGACCGCCCCGTATAGTAGAGGATCCGCTCGGTGGTGGTCGTCTTGCCCGCGTCGATGTGGGCCATGATCCCGATGTTGCGCGTCTGCTCCAACGAGTACTGCCGCTGCACGTCGTTCCTCTTCTTTTCTGCTCACCAAGCGCAGAGGAGGGAAGCCGCCCGCGCCGCTTCCCTCATCTGGAACCGGTGTCGCTACCAGCGATAGTGGGCGAACGCCTTGTTCGCCTCGGCCATCTTGTGCGTATCTTCTCGCTTCTTCACCGCCGAGCCTCGGTTGTTGGCGGCGTCGAGCAGCTCCGCGGCCAGCTTCTCGGCCATGCTCCGCTCCGGGCGGTTGCGAGCGGCTCCGATCATCCACCGCATGGCCAGCGAGGTCCGCCGATCGGGCCGCACCTCCACCGGCACCTGGTAGGTGGAGCCGCCGACCCGCCTCGACTTCACCTCGACCGCCGGTTTCACATTGTCGATGGCGGTCTTGAACATCTTGAGCGCTTCCTGTTTCGCCCGTTCTTCGACGGTCCCCAGGGCGTCGTACATGATGCGCTCGGCCACCGATTTCTTGCCTCGGATCATCATGATGTTGACGAACTTCGCGACCAGGCGGCTCCCGTACTTGGGATCGGGCAGCACCTCGCGTTTTGCCGCTCCCGCGCGACGCATCGCCTACGCTCCGCCCTTTGGCGTCTTCATGCCGTACTTCGACCGACTCTGCTTGCGATTGGCGACCCCGGCGGTATCCAGGGTGCCGCGGATGATGTGATAGCGGACCCCGGGCAGATCCTTCACGCGCCCGCCTCGGATCATCACGATGGAGTGCTCCTGCAGGTTGTGTCCCACTCCCGGGATGTACGACGTCACCTCGAGACCGTTGGTGAGCCGTACCCGCGCGACCTTGCGGAGGGCGGAATTGGGCTTCTTGGGCGTCGTGGTGTAGACCCGGATGCAGACGCCCCGCTTTTGCGGGCATCCCTGCATGGCGGGGGTCTTCGACTTCTTGCGCACCGCCTCACGACCCTTGCGCACGAGCTGATTAATCGTCGGCATGGCTCTCCATCACCCGGAAACAGCGACAAAACCCTAACTTTATAACTGAAAGAGCAGTCTGTGTCAACGTCGGGGCGAGCGAGCGACGCTCCCCCGAGACCCCCACCGCCATTTTGGCGACGGCGGGCGGAGCGTGCGCTCCGGCCCGCCTCAACTGCTCCTCGGCGATTTGAGCGATGGTCCTTTGAATCTAGACGGCGGCCGCCACGGAGCCGTCTTCACCGTCGGCCACCTCATCGGGGAGTGGCTCCAGGCTCAGCACCTGGTCGAGCGGTTTCACGGCCTCGCCCCCGGGCGTGAGGACTTCGACCCGGGTGTAATGGCTGAGCCCGGTCCCCGCCGGGATGAGCCGACCCACGATGACGTTCTCCTTGAGCCCCCGCAGCTCGTCCGTCTTGCCGGAGATGGCGGCTTCGGTGAGCACCCGCGTCGTCTCCTGGAAGGACGCCGCCGAAATGAAACTATCGGTGCTCAGAGATGCCTTGGTGATCCCCAACAGAATGGGCTGCGCGGTGGCCGGCCGCTTGCCCTGGCTCAGCACGCGCTCGTTCTCCTCTTGAAAGACGAACTTGTCGACCAGTTCTCCGACTACGAAGTCGGTGTCGCCCACTTCCTCGATGCGCACGCGCCGCAGCATCTGGCGCACGATGATCTCGATGTGCTTGTCGTTGATGGTGACGCCCTGCAGGCGGTAGACCTCCTGCACCTCGTTCACGAGATATCGCTGCAACTCGCGATCCCCCAGCACGGCCAGGTAGTCATGGGGATTGGGCGACCCGTCCATCAAAGCCTCGCCGGCCTTGACGCGGTCTCCCTCGTGCACGCTGATGTGCTTGCCCCGCGGGATGAGATACTCCTTGGCCTCGCCGTTGTCGGCGCGGATGATGATCTTCCGCTGGCCCTTGACGAAGCCACCCATCTCCACCCGCCCATCGATCTCAGTGATGATGGCCTGCTCCTTGGGTTTGCGGGCCTCGAACAGCTCGGCCACCCGCGGCAGACCACCGGTGATGTCCTTGGTCTTCGTGGTTTCCCGCGGGATCTTGGCAATGATGTCCGCGGCGAAGAGGTCTTGGCCGTCCGCCACCAGCAGGTGGGCGCCCACCGGCAGCGGGTAGCGCTGACGCTCGCGAGGACCGCTCGTGCGTTCGCCGTCGGGGGCCAGGATGACGATGCCCGGCTGCAAGCGCGCGTTGGGATCTTCGATGATCACTTTACGCGCGAGGCCGGTGACCTCGTCGATCTCTTCGCGAACGGTGGCGCTGACGGCCTCTCCGCGTTTGGCCGCCTCCTGGGCCTCCCGCTCCTCGACAATGTCCACGTACTGCGCGCTGCCCGTGAATTCCGTGAGGATGGGGGTGGTGTGGGGATCCCACTCCACCAGCACCGTCCCCGCCTTCACTCGCTGCTCGGGCTTGACCTTGATCTTGGCGCCGTACACGACGGGATAGCGCTCGCGTTCGCGCCCTCGGTCATCCATCACGATGATCTCGCCGTTGCGGTTGGTGGCCACCAGGTCGCCGTCGCGATTCACCACCGTGCGCAGGTTGTGGTGCTTGACCGTCCCGGCGTTCTTGGCTTCGTGCTTGGTTTCGACGCGACCGCTGGCCGTCCCGCCGATGTGGAAGGTCCGCATGGTGAGCTGCGTCCCCGGCTCTCCGATGGACTGGGCGGCAATGATGCCCACCGCCTCACCGAGCTCGGCCAGACGGCCCGAGCCCAGGTTGCGTCCGTAACACATGACGCAGATGCCGCGCTTGGTGTCGCAGGTGAGGGCCGACCGGATGCGCACGCGCTCCAGCCCCGTCTCCTCGATCTTCTGGGCCAGCTCCTCGGTGACCTCGTTGTTGGCCTGCACGATGATCTCGCCGGTGAGCGGATCGCGAACGTCCTCCGCCGTCACTCGGCCCAGGATGCGGTCGCGGAGGGACTGGATGATTTCGCCACCCTCGACCAGGGGGGTGGCCTCGATGAACTTCACGGTGCCGCAGTCGTACTCGCTGACGATGACGTCCTGGGCCACGTCGACCAGCCGCCGGGTGAGGTAGCCGGAGTCCGCCGTCTTCAGCGCGGTGTCGGCCAGCCCTTTGCGGGCGCCATGGGTGGAGGTGAAGTACTCCAGCACGGTGAGCCCCTCGCGGAAGTTCGAGGTGATGGGAGTCTCGATGATCTCCCCCGATGGCTTGGCCATGAGCCCGCGCATGCCAGCGAGCTGTCGGATTTGCTGTTTGGAGCCGCGGGCCCCGGAGTCGGCCATCATGTAGATGGGGTTGAACTCCCCGCCCTGCTCGCCCGCCTCCAGATCGCGGAACATGTCCTCGGCGATCAACTCGGTGGCGTGGGCCCAGATGTCAACCACTTTGTTATAGCGCTCGCCGTTGGTGATCACGCCGTCCTGGTACTGCTGCTCGACCTCGTTGACCTCGCGCCGGGCACCGCTGATGTGCCGCTCCTTGGCGGGAGGCACGTGCATGTCGTCGATGCCGATGCTGAGTCCGGACAGGGTCGCGTAGCGGAACCCGATGTCCTTGAGCTCGTCGAGGAACGCCACCGTCGCTTCGTTGCCGAGGCTGTTGTAGCACCGCGCCACCAGATCCGTGATCTGCTTCTTCTTCAATTCCTGGTTCACGAAGCGCAGCGATTCGGGGACGATCTCGTTCAAGAGGGTCCGCCCCACCGTGGTCTCGATGGTCGTGCCATTCCAGCGCACGCGCATGCGGGCTTGGAGATCGACATCCTCGTTGTCGTAGGCCACCCGAACTTCCTCGGCGTCGGCGAAGAGTCGACCCTCGCCGCGCACCGGATGCTCGGGAGAGCTCAGGCGCTCTTTGGTCAGGTAGTAGATCCCCAGCACCATGTCCTGGGTGGGCACGGCCAGCGGGGCCCCGTTCGAGGGGGACAAGATGTTGTTGGCCGACAGCATGAGGCACTGGGCCTCCAGCTGGGCCTCCATGGAGAGCGGCACGTGGACGGCCATCTGGTCGCCGTCAAAATCGGCGTTGAAGGCCGTACACACGAGGGGATGGATCTCGATGGCCTTGCCTTCCACCAGAATGGGCTCGAACGCCTGGATGCCCAAGCGGTGGAGGGTGGGGGCCCGGTTGAGGAGGACCGGGTGCTCCTTGATCACGTCCTCGAGGATGTCCCACACTTCCGGCCGCTCTTTCTCCACGTACTTCTTGGCCGCCTTGATGGAGGAGGCGATGCCGCGATCCTCGAGCTTGCGCAGGATGAAGGGTTTGAACAGCTCCAGGGCCATCTTCTTGGGCAACCCGCACTGGTGCAGCTTGAGGTAGGGACCGACCACGATCACCGAGCGCCCGGAGTAATCGACGCGCTTGCCCAACAGATTCTGCCGGAACCGCCCCTGCTTGCCCTTGAGGGTGTCGGACAGGGACTTGAGGGGGCGATTGTTAGGTCCGGTGATCACCCGGCCGCGCCGCCCGTTGTCGAAGAGGGCGTCGACGGCTTCCTGCAACATGCGCTTCTCGTTGCGGATGATGATCTCCGGGGCCTTGAGATCGATCAGCCGCTTCAGCCGGTTGTTCCGGTTGATGACGCGGCGGTAGAGGTCGTTGAGGTCTGAGGTGGCGAAGCGCCCCCCGTCGAGCGGCACCAGGGGACGCAGCTCGGGGGGAATCACCGGGACGACCTCGAGGATCATCCAGTCCGGCTGGTTGCCCGACTTGAGAAAGGCCTCCACCACCTTCAGTCGCTTGACGATCTTCTTGCGCTTCTGGACGGAGGTCTCGCCCAGCATCTGCGCCCGCAGATCGCGAGCGAGGCCGTCGAGGTCGAGGTCGCGCAGCAGCTCCCGAATGGCTTCGGCGCCCATCCCCACCTTGAGGGCGTCTGGACCGTGTTCATCCTGGAGCTTCCGCATCCGGTCGACGGAGACCAGATCCCGCTTCTTGACCCCGTTGATGCGCGAATCGAGAACGACATACTCCTCGAAGTAGAGGATCTTCTCCAGATCCCGCAGGGACATGTCCAGGAGCTGGCCGATGCGGCTAGGCAGCCCTTTGAAGAACCACACGTGTGACACTGGGGAGGCCAGCTCGATGTGCCCCATCCGCTCGCGGCGCACCCGGGCCCGCGTCACTTCCACCCCGCACTTGTCGCACACCACCCCCGCGAATTTCATGCGCTTGTACTTGCCACAGGCGCATTCGTAATCCTTGGTCGGCCCGAAGATGCGCGCACAGAACAGACCGTCGCGTTCCGGCTTGAACGTTCGGTAGTTGATGGTCTCCGGTTTCTTCACCTCGCCGTGGGACCAGTCGCGAATCTTCTGGGGCGAGGCGAGCTTGATGCGGATGGAGTCGAACGTGATGGGCTTCGCATGCCGATCGAGGATGCCCCACAGATCGCGGGACGGCTTCTCCTCTCTGATCAGGCTGCCGAATGGCCGATCCGTCAGCATTCACACTCTCCTTTGTAGCGGGTGCCGGGTGCCCGGTTCAGACCGCGGGTGGGCCGCTCTAGGTACCCGTGGCAGCGCTTGTCGCGGGTGCCGGGTGCCCGGTTCAGACCGCGGGTGGGCCGCTCCAGGTACCCGTGGCAGCGTTTGTCGCGGGTGCCGGGTGCCCGGTTCAGACCGCGGGTGGGCCGCTCCAGGTACCCGTGGCTCCGTTTGTCGCGGGTGCCGTGAGGTCAGTTCGGACCGCAGATGGGCTGTCCGAGGCGCGCGTGGCTCGGTCATGCCCATTCTCATCCGGGGCCTCATGTCTGCTGCACGTGCCTCCATTCAGGAAGCCTTCTTGCCGTCTTTCATGACCAACTCGACGTCCAGGGCGAGGCTCTGAAGCTCCTTCACCAGCACATTGAATGACTCCGGCGTGCCGGGCTCCAGGAAGTTCTCACCCTTGACGATGGCCTCGTAGATCCGGTTTCGGCCCTCCACATCGTCGGACTTGACGGTGAGCATCTCTTGGAGGGTGTGCGACGCCCCGTACGCTTCCAGCGCCCACACCTCCATCTCGCCGAATCGCTGGCCGCCGAACTGCGCCTTGCCGCCCAGCGGCTGCTGGGTGACCAGGGAGTAGGGACCGATGGAACGCGCGTGCATCTTGTCATCCACCAGATGGGCCAGCTTGAGCATGTAGATCTGGCCGACGGTCACTTCCTGGTGGAATCGCTTGCCGCTGCGACCGTCGTAGAGCACCGACTTGCCCGAGCGGGGCAAGCGGGCTTCGTCCAAGTGTTCTTTGATCTCGGCCTCCGTGGCGCCGTCGAAGACGGGGCTGGCCACCCACAGGCCGAGGGCCCGGGCCGCCCAGCCCAGGTGTGTCTCGAGAATTTGCCCCACGTTCATGCGCGACGGCACGCCCAGGGGGTTGAGCACGATCTCCACGGGGGTGCCATCGGCGAGAAACGGCATGTCCTCCTCGGGGAGCACCTTGGCCACGACGCCCTTGTTGCCGTGGCGCCCGGCCATCTTGTCGCCCACCGAGAGCTTGCGCTTCACCGCCACATAGACCTTCACCATCTTGATGACGCCGGGGGGGAGGTCGTCGCCGCGACGGAGACGGCCGATGCGCTCCTCCAGCATCGTGTCGAAGAGGGCGATCTGCTCCTCGGCCAGCTCTTCGATGCGCCGGATGGTCTGGGCGAGGCCTTCGTCCTCCTTGATCCTGATCTTCTTGAGGTCGTTCCAGCCAAAGTTCTCGAGGGTGGCGCGTTCGATGCGGTCGCCCTTCTTGGCCAGTCGATTCTGCTTGTTGGTGGGATCGAACAGGTCGAGGACGAGCGTTTTGGCGACCAGGAGGTTCTTGAGCTTCTGGTCGCGTTCCATCTCGACCATGGCGATCTCGTCCTGATAGTCCTTCTCGAGCCGGCCGATCTCCTCCTCTTCGATCGACTTGGCTCGCTCGTCTTTGTCGACGCCTCGGCGCGAGAAGACCTTGACGTCAACCACCGTCCCCTCGATGCCCGGGGGCACGGTGAGGGAGGTGTCGCGCACGTCTCCCGCCTTCTCGCCGAAGATGGCCCGGAGAAGCTTCTCCTCGGGGGTGAGCTGCGTCTCCCCCTTGGGGGTGATCTTGCCCACCATGATGTCGCCGGGCTTGAGCTTGGCCCCGATGCGGACGATCCCGGAGTCGTCGAGGTCCTTGAGGGCTTCCTCCGAGACGTTGGGGATGTCGCGGGTGATCTCCTCCTTGCCCAGCTTGGTATCGCGGGCCTGGATCTCGAACTCCTCGATGTGGATGGACGTGAAGCGATCCTCTTTGATGAGGCGCTCGGAGACGAGAATGGCGTCCTCGAAGTTGTAGCCACCCCACGGCATGAAGGCCACCAGCACGTTGCGCCCAAGGGCCAGTTCGCCCTGGTCGGTGGCCGGCCCGTCGGCGATCACGTCACCGGCTTGCACCCGCTGCCCCTTCTGCACGATGGCCTTCTGATTGATGCAGGTGTTCTGGTTCGACCGGCGGTACTTGGTCAGGTTGTAGATGTCTAGGGGAAGATCCTGCACGGGATCGGCCTTCTTGGAGCGGCTCTCCGCCCGCACCACGATGCGATCGGCCGAGACGTACTCCACCACGCCTGGCCGCTTGGCGACCATCACCGCGCCCGAATCCCGCGCCACGATGTGTTCCATGCCGGTACCCACCAGGGGGGCCTCCGGCTGCAGGAGCGGAACGGCCTGACGCTGCATGTTGGAGCCCATGAGCGCCCGGTTGGCATCGTCGTTCTCCAGGAAGGAGATGAGCGAGGCCGCGACCGACACCAGCTGCTTGGGCGAGACGTCCATGAAGTGCACGTCCTCGGGCACCACCATCCGAAACTCACCGCTCCGGCGCGCCGAGATGCGCTCCTGGACGAAGCGACCATTCCGATCGATGGCCGCATTGGCTTGGGCGATGGTGAATTGCTCTTCCTCCAGAGCCGTGAGGAACACGATCTCGTCAGTGACTCGCCCGCTCTCCACCTTGCGATAGGGCGTCTCGATGAAGCCGAACTCGTTGGTCCGCGCGTAGGTGGACAGCGACGAGATGAGGCCGATGTTGGGACCTTCCGGCGTCTCAATGGGACAGATGCGCCCATAGTGGGTGGGGTGCACGTCCCGCACCTCGAAGCCAGCGCGCTCCCGGCTGAGTCCCCGCGGACCGAGGGCGGAGAGCCGACGCTTGTGAGTGAGCTCGGCGAGAGGGTTGGTCTGGTCCATGAACTGAGAGAGCTGGGAGGACCCGAAGAATTCCTTCACCACCGCGGACACCGGCTTGGCGTTGATGAGGTCGTGCGGCATGAGGTTCTGGATGTCTGAGATGGACATCCGCTCCTTCACCGCCCGCTCCATGCGGGTGAGTCCGACGCGGAATTGGTTCTCCAGCAGTTCGCCCACCGACCGCACCCGCCGGTTACCGAGGTGGTCGATGTCATCGACGGGCTTGCTGCCCAACCGCACCATCATGAGGTGTCGGATGATGGCCACGATGTCCTCACCGCGGAGGGTCCTGAGATGCGCGGGGGCATCGATGCCCAGCTTCTTGTTGATCATGAAGCGCCCGACCCGGGCCAGGTCGTACCGGCGCGGATCGATGAACATGCCCCGGAACAGCGCCCGGGCCGACTCCACGGTGGGCGGATCCCCAGGCCGCAGCTTCTTGTAGATCTCCACCAGCGCCTCGTCCGGGTTCTTGACGTGGTCCCGTACCAGCGTCTCCAGGAGCGAGGTGTCCATTTTCCCGGGAGTGAGCACGAGGAGCTTGAAGGGGGCCACCCGCCGGCTCATGATCTGCTGGAGGACCGCCGAGGTGATCTCGGTATTGACCTCGGCCAGGACCTCGCCGCTGTCGGTGTCCACGATGCGGCTACCCGTCCGGCGCCCCACCAGCGATTCCGCGCGGAGCGGGATCTTGTCGACGCCGGCCTCGACCAGCTTCTCGATCACTTTGGCCGACAGCGGTCGCCCGGCGGGCGCCAGGGGCTCCCGGTGCCGGGGCGGACGGACATCGTCCGCGACCCGCGCGCCCAGATGGGCGTCCGGATGCAGCCTCACCCAGACCGTACCCTCCTCGAAGGACAGGACATCTTCCATGTCATAGAACTGGGTCAGGATCTCCTCGTCGGAGAGGATGATGCCCTTCTCGAGGAACCAGAAGGCGCGCAGAAAGGCCGTCGCGTGCATCTTTCGCCGCCGGTCCACGCGGACGTGGAGGAGCTCGTTCGCGTCGAAATCGAACTCGACCCACGAGCCCCGATAGGGAATAACCCGCGCCGAGAAGAGCGAGCGCCCCGACGCCAGGGTTTTGCCCTTGTCGTCGTCGAAGAAGACGCCGGCCGAGCGCTGGAGCTGGCTCACCACCACGCGCTCGGTACCGTTGATGATGAACGTTCCCTTATCGGTCATGAGCGGCAGTTCGCCCAGGTAGACTTCCTGGCCGCGCTGTTCCCTGATCGTTTTGGTCTTGGATTCCTTGTCCTGGTCATAGACCACCAGGCGCAGGGTGACCTTCAACGGGATGGCGAACGTCATGCCGCGGTCGTGACACTCCTCGACCGTGTACTTCGGATCCCCGAAGTGGTATGAGTCGAATTCCAGGCGCGCGTTGCCGTTGTAGTCGTCGATCGGGAAGACCGACTTGAACACGCCCTGTAGGCCGGCCTCTTCCCGCCGGTCGGGCGGAACGTCCTTCTGCAAGAACGCCTCGTACGAGCGCTTCTGAACCTCGATGAGATTCGGGATTTCGACGATGGACGGGATCTTGCCGAAGTCCTTGCGAACCCGGCGCCCGCACTGAATCGTGCCTGCCATATATTCTCCTGAGGGCGCTCACTCCGCCCTCACCAGAGTCTGTCGCCCCTGGCACGCCGGCCGGGCCGGCGTGCCCTGTGGCACCTCGCGCAAAATCGGGAGCTTGAAGGAGGCCGTCGAGGCCCTCCGACTATTTCACCTGGACGGCCGCTCCCTGCTCCTCGAGCTTCTTCTTCATGTCCTCGGCTTCCGCCTTGGTCACCTTCTCCTTCACCGCCTTGGGGGCGCCGTCCACGAGATCCTTGGCCTCCTTGAGTCCCAGTCCGGTCAGCTCGCGGACGACCTTGATAACCTGGATCTTCTTGTCGCCGGCGGCCGACAGGATGACGTCGAACTCCGTCTGCTCCTCGACCACCGGTGCGCCGGCTCCCGCGCCCGGCATCCCGGGCATGGCCGCCACGGCCATGGGAGCCGCCGCCGTCACTCCCCACTTCTCTTGAAGCAACTTAGAGAGCTGAGCGGCTTCGCGCAGGCTCAGGTTGTCGAGCTGTTCCGCGATCTCCTCAACGCTTGCCATGGAACGGGCTCCTTTCTGCTGACGTTCTAGGACTCCTCGGTCGCGCCCTTGCCCCGCTGCTCGAGGACGTAGACGAGGTCGCTCTGCACGCGCTCCAAGAGGCCGACGAGCTGAGCCAGCGGACCCTGGACGGCGCCGACCAGCTGGCTGCGCAGCGCCGGTTTCGGAGGCAGATCGGCGAGCGCCTTCATATCGTCAGGGCCGAGCATCTGGCCCTCGACGAAGCCGGCCTTGATGGCAAGGGCGGGAACGGTTCGGGTAAAGGTCTGCAGCGCCTTGGCCACCGCCACCGGCTCGTCGCGGGCGATGATGAAGCCAGTGGGCCCAGTGAGATGCGCAGCGATGGCGGCCAGATCCGATGACGACACGGCAATCCGCGCCAGCCGGTTCTTCACCACCTTGTACTCCGCCGACACCGCGCGCAGCTGCTTGCGCAGCTCCGACAGCTGTTGCACAGTGAGGCCGCGGTACTCGGTGAGAAACACCGAGTTGACGCCCTCGAGCCGCGTCTTGAGATCCTCGATCGCCGTGACCTTCTCTTGCGTCGGCACAGTTCCGCTCCTCGCCCCACTACTTCTTGAACTGATTGGCGATGCGCTGGGCGTCGAGCTGGATGCCCGGACCCATCGTGGTAGACACAGTCAGCGACCGGAGATACGTCCCCTTCGATGCCGCCGGCTTCGCGCGCATGATCGACTCGATCACCGTCATGGCGTTGGCCGCGAGCTGCTCCGGACCGAACGACCGCCGGCCCACCGAGACATGCACGTTGCCGGCCTTGTCGACGCGAAATTCCACCTTGCCCGCTTTTGCCTCGCGCACCGCACGTCCCACGTCGAAGGTGACCGTGCCGAGCTTGGGGTTCGGCATGAGCCCGCGCGGCCCGAGCACCTTGCCGAGGCGGCCTACCTGCCCCATGAGGTCCGGGGTGGCCACGGCGGTGTCGAACTCCATCCAGCCGCCCTGGATGCGCTCCACGAGGTCCTCCGCCCCCACCACATCGGCGCCCGCCTCGCGCGCTTCGCGCTCTTTCTCGCCTTTGGCAAACACGGCGACCCGCACAGTCCGCCCCCGCCCATGGGGAAGGACGACCGCGCCGCGCACCATTTGGTCGGCGTGCTTGGGATCCACTCCCAGCCGAAAGGACAGATCCACCGACTCGTCGAACTTGGCCGACGGTATCTGCTTGACGACTTCGATCGCCTCCTCGACCGTATAGTGGCGCTCCCTCTCGATCTTGCTCGCCGCCGCGTCGTACCGCTTGCTCACCACCGGCGCCATATCGACTCTCCTCAACTATTCTCTTGGCTCGCCGTCCTGCGGCTCGCTACACCATCTTCTCGGCTCGCCTCGGACGGCGGGGCCCCAGCCCCGCGCCGTCCTGCGGCTCGCTACACCACGTCGATGCCCATGCTGCGGGCGGTTCCCTCGACGATGCGCATGGCCGCGTCCACCGAGTCGGTGTTGAGATCGACGAGCTTCTGCTGGGCGATCTCGCGGACCTGCTGTCTCGTCACCTTGCCGATCTTGTCCCGGTGTGGCACCGCGGAAGCCTTGGCGATGCCGGCCGCTCGCTTCAGAAGGATCGCTGCCGGCGGCGTCTTGATCACGAAGGTGAAGGATCGATCCTGGTAGATTGTCACCACCACGGGGAGGATGAGGCCCTCCTGACTGCTGGTCTGCGCGTTGAATCCCTTGCAGAACTCCATGATGTTGACGCCGTGCTGGCCAAGCGCGGGCCCCACCGGCGGCGACGGGTTCGCCTTGCCGGCCGAGATCTGCAACTTCACCATCGCCTGGACCTTCTTCGCCATCTAGAGTCGCTCCACTCGGTCGCACGTCGCCATCTAGAGTCGCTCCACTTGGTAGTACTCCAATTCCACTGGCGTGGGCCGCCCGAAGACCGGCACCACCACCTTCATGCGCCCTCGCTCCGGGTTCATGTCGTCCACCACGCCCTGGAAGTTGACGAAGGGGCCGTCGATGACGCGCACCTTGTCACCGCGTTGGAACACCGACTTGGGCTTCGGCTTCTCCGCCCCCGCCTCCATCTGGCGCATGATCTCGTCCACCTGGTCGGGCTCCAGCGGCACCGGCTTGGTCCCCGAACCCACGAAGCCGGTGACCTTGGGCGTCGAGCGCACCAGGTGCCACGTGTCGTCGGCCAGCTCCATCTCGACCAGGACGTAACCGGGGAAGAACTTTTGCTCGCTTTCGCGCTTCTGCTTGTTCCGGACCTCGACCACCTTCTCGGTGGGCACCAACACGCGGGTGATCCGCTCACCCATGCCGAAGATCTTGGCGCGGGACACGATACCTTCCGCCACCTTGTTCTCGAAACCCGAATAGGTGTGCACGACGAACCACTGCTTGTTCGCGGTCGTGTGACTGCTCACCGCAAGATCCTCTGCACGATCTTCGACAGACCGATGTCGACTCCGCCCAAGAAAAAGGCGACGATCACCGTGAGCGCCAGGACCACGACCGTGGAGTTGATGAGCTCCTGGCGGCTGGGCCAAGTCACCCGGCGAAACTCCAGGAGGACCTCCTGGACGAATTCCCGGACGCGTCTCACGAATTCCATTGCTGCGTTGACCTCGTCCTTCCCCTCGAGAAGTGGCAGGGGTGGAGGGATTCGAACCCCCATCCCCCGGATTTGGAGTCCGGTGCTCTAGCCGTTAGAGCTACACCCCTACCTCGGAAGCGGCCATCCGGCCGCTTCCGAAATTCCGACTCGTGGCGCGGGCAACGCCCGCGCTCGAGCGAGCCCTCGACATTCTCTACTTGGTCTCCCTGTGGGGAACGTGCTTACGACACCACTTGCAGAACTTCTTCAGCTCCAAGCGGTCGGGGTGCGTCCGCTTGTTTTTGGTCGTCGAGTAATTCCGGCGCTGACAGGCGGTGCAGGCCAGGGTGACGATATCGCGCATCCCGAGCTACTCCACGATGTCCGTGACCACGCCGGCCCCCACCGTCCGTCCCCCCTCCCGGACGGCAAACCGCAACTCCTTCTCCAGCGCAATCGGCGTGATCAGCTCCCCCGTGATCGTCACGTTGTCCCCCGGCATCACCATCTC
>JBKPAK010000112.1:0-72085 GCA_046726415.1 Candidatus Methylomirabilota bacterium | reverse complement strand
GAGATGGTGATGCCGGGGGACAACGTGACGATCACGGGGGAGCTGATCACGCCGATTGCGCTGGAGAAGGAGTTGCGGTTTGCCGTCCGGGAGGGGGGACGGACGGTGGGGGCCGGCGTGGTCACGGACATCGTGGAGTAGACGATGGCCACGGTGACCGCCGATCAGAAGATCCGCATCCGGCTCAAGGCCTACGATCACCACCTGCTCGATCGGTCGGTCAAGGAAATCGTGGAAACCGTGCGCCGGACGGGAGCCCGCGTGGCGGGTCCTGTGCTGCTGCCCACGATCATCAATCGCTGGACGGTACTCCGCAGTCCTCACGTCGACAAGACGTCGCGCGAGCAGTTCGAGATGCGGACCCACAAGCGGCTACTGGACATTGTCGATCCCACTCCCCAGACCGTCGACGCCCTGATGAAGCTGGACCTCCCAGCCGGGGTCGACGTCGAGATCAAGCTCTAGGATTCGGGACATGGCGAAAAAAGAAGGGCTGGTCGGCCGCAAGATGGGGATGACCCAGGTCTTCGGCGAGGATGGGAATTACATCCCGGTCACGGTGATCCAGGCCGGTCCGTGCCCGGTGGTGGGGATTCGGACCCGGGACACCCACGGCTATGATGCGCTCCAGCTCGGCTTCGAATCCAAGCGAAAGAACGTGACGAAACCCGAGGCGGGGTTCTTCAAGAAGGTCAACGTCGCCCCGCTGCGGGTCCTGCGCGAGGTGCGCCTCGAGAAAACCGAAAAGGTGCAGAGCTACGCCGTGGGCCAGACCGTCACCGTGGACGTGTTCGCCCCGGGCGAGCTGGTGGACGTGGTGGGGATCACCAAGGGACAGGGGTTCCAAGGGGGGGTCAAACGCCACGGCTGGCTGGGTGGTGAGGCAACCCATGGGTCGATGTTCCACCGCGCGCCGGGCTCCATCGGCGCCTCCTCCGATCCGTCGCGGGTGTGGCCTGGACACCGTCTGCCCGGGCGAATGGGTGGAAAGCAGCGCACGGTGCTCAACCTGAGCGTGGTCCGCGTGATGCCCGAGCAGAACTTGCTCCTCGTGCGCGGCGCGGTCCCGGGACCAACGGGGTCATTGTTGCTCGTGCGCAAGAGCGTCAAGCTCAGCAAGGCTCAGCAGAAGGCCGTGGAGAAAAAGTAGGGGATGCCGACCGTCAACGTGATTAGCGCCCAAGGAGGGCCGGCCGGGACGCTGGAGCTTCGCCCCGAGGTGTTCGGTGTGGAGATCCGAGGACCCTTATTGCACCAGAGCGTGGAGCGGGAGCTCGCCGACCGCAGGGTCGGCACTCACGACACGAAGGGCCGAAGCGAGGTCTCGGGAGGCGGCAAGAAACCGTGGCGCCAGAAGGGAACCGGCCGCGCGCGCCAGGGCTCCATCCGCGCCACGCAATGGAAGGGTGGGGGAAAGCCATTTGGGCCGACGCCACGCAGCTATGCCAAGGCGTTGCCCCGGACCATGCGCCGTGAGGCCCTGCGAGCGGCGGTGGCGGCCAAGATCGAGGCCGGTGAAGTCATCGTGGTGGACGCGCTGGACGGAGGGGACGGCAAGACGAAGTCGTTGGTGCGCCGCCTGGCCGCGCTTGGCGTGACCCCCGTCCCCACGCTGGTGGTGACGGCAACCCTCGCCGAACCTCTGTTCCGCGCGTCGCGGAATGTGCCATGGATCACCGTGGAGGGGCCGACTCACGTGTCGGTGTACCAGTTACTGCGGGCGCGCCGCGTGGTCGTCGAGCGCGCCGCGCTGCTGGCTCTCGAGGAGGCCCTCGCGCCATGAACCGCGACAGCCGCCAGATCGTCCTTCGACCCCTGATGACCGAGAAGCACATGCGACAGAAGGAAGAGCAAAACGTGGTGGCCTTTCAGGTCCGGCCCGACGCCAACAAGGTGGAGATCCGGGCGGCCGTGGAAGCCGTCTTCAACGTCAAGGTGTCGGCCGTCCGCACCGCCTCCTTCGAGGGCAAGCTGAAGCGGATGGGGCGGTTTCAGGGGCGCCGACCGGATTGGAAGAAGGCCCTCGTCAAGCTCGCCCCCGGGCACAAGATCGACCTGGTGGAGGGCGCCTGACCAATGGGCATTCGCATCGTCAAGCCGACGTCGCCGGCGCGCCGCTACCTCACCTATCTCACCTTCGACGAGATCACCAAGACCGAGCCGGAGAAAAGCTTACTCCTCCCCAAGCGCCGGACGAACGGCCGCAACGCCGCCGGGCGCATCACCGTGCGGCATCGCGGAGGCGGGGCCAAGCGCAAGCTGCGGCAGGTGGACTTTCGCCGGGAGAAATTCGGGATTCCCGCGCGGGTCGCCGCCATTGAGTACGACCCGAACCGGTCGGCTCGCTTGGCGCTTCTGTTCTATCGCGACGGGGAGAAGCGGTACATCATTGCGCCGCTCGGCGTGAAGGTCGGCGACACCGTGATGTCGGGGCCGCAGGCGGACATCCTGCCGGGCAACGCGCTCCCCATCCGCAACATTCCGCTGGGCACCCTCGTCCACAATGTGGAATTGCAGCCGGGCCGGGGGGCCCAGCTTTGCCGGAGCGCGGGCACGCAGGCCCAGTTGCTGGCCAAGGAGGGCGATCGCGCCACCCTCAAGCTGCCCTCCGGTGAGGTGCGTACCGTGCTCGTGTCGTGCATGGCCACCGTAGGGCAGGTCGGCAACCTCGATCACGAGAACGTGTCCGTCGGCAAGGCCGGCCGCTCGCGCTGGCTTGGGTTCCGTCCGACGGTGCGCGGCACGGTCATGAACCCCGTCGACCATCCGATGGGCGGCGGCGAGGGAAAAGGAAAGGGCAATCACCCCATGACACCATGGGGCAAGCCCACCAAGGGGTACAAGACACGGCGTGGCGCTCGGCCGTCCGACCGCAACATCGTGACCCGACGGACGAAGTAGGAGCGATCGATGGGACGTTCGCTGAAGAAAGGCCCGTACATTGACGCCAAACTCCTCGAGCGCGTGGACGAGCTGAACGCAACCCGGCAGAAGAGGGTTCTCAAGACCTGGGCGCGTCGGTCGGCGATTCCCCCGGAGTTCGTGGGGCACACGCTGGCCGTCCACAACGGGAAGAAGTTCATTCCCGTGTACGTCACCGAGAACATGGTCGGGCACCGCCTCGGAGAGTTTGCCCTCACCCGGACCTTCAGGGCCCACGGAACAGCCGAGAAGGCGTCAGCCTCTCCCACGGGGAAGAAGTAGAGCGCCGTGCAGACGCAGGCCCGAGCGCGATACGTGCGCCTCTCCGCGCGCAAGGCACGGCTGGTGCTCGATCAGATCCGCGGAAAGCCAGTCAGCGAGGCCCTGGCCACCCTGCGCTACACGCCGCGGGCGGCGGCGCGGCTCATCGAGAAGGTCCTGCGCTCGGCGGTGGCCAATGCAGAGAACAACCACCAGGTGCGGAACCTCGATGACCTTCGCGTAGTGGGCGCCATCGCGGACGGTGGACCGTCCATGAAGCGGGTGTCGCCGCGGGCCATGGGGCGAGCCTTCTTCATCAAGCACCGGACCAGTCACCTCACGATCGCCGTGAGCGACGAGGTCAGGCCCGGAGGGGCGGCGAAGCGGCGGGACCGCCCCGCGAGCAGGGTCAGGCCGCGACCCACGCCGCCCAAGGACGGGGACTAAGCGATGGGGCAGAAGACGCACCCGATCGGATTCCGGCTGGGGTCCACGCGAACGTGGAGCTCGCGATGGTTCGCCACCAAGAGCTACGCGTCGCTGCTGCACGAGGACGTGAAGATCCGCCGCTTCATCAAGGATCAGCTCTATCACGCGGGCATCGCCCGCATCGACATCGAGCGATCCGTGAACCGGGCCCGCATCACCATCGCCACTGCGCGACCGGGCATCATCATCGGTCGCAAGGGCTCGGAGGTGGAGAAGCTGAAGAACGAGCTCCAGCTGCGGACAGCCAAGGAGATCTATCTCAACATCGAAGAGGTCGTCCATCCGGAGCTGGACGCGCAGCTGGTCGCCGAGAACGTCGCCCTGCAGCTGCAGAAGCGCGTGGCCTTTCGGCGGGCCATGAAGAAGGCGGTCACCTCTGCGCTGCGATTGGGCGCGGATGGTATCCGCATCGCCTGTGCCGGACGGCTGGGAGGCGCGGAGATCGCGCGTCGGGAGTGGTATCGCCAGGGACGGGTTCCCCTGCATACCATTCGGGCCGACATCGATTACGGCCTGGCCACCGCTCACACCACTGCGGGGACCGTCGGCGTGAAGGTGTGGATCTTCAAGGGGGAAGTGCTGCGCGCCGGCTCGCCGGAGGCGTGAGAAGCCCGCCATGTTGATGCCCAAGCGCGTCAAGTACCGCAAGACCCAGCGCGGGCGCATGAAGGGCAAGGCCCAGCGTGGGTCGACCTTGGCCTTCGGCGACTACGGGCTGAAGGCGCTGGAACCGGGCTGGGTGACCAACCGCCAGATCGAGGCGGCCCGGGTGGCCCTCACGCGGAGCCTCAAGCGGGGTGGCAAGGTGTGGATCAGGATCTTCCCCGACAAGCCCGTGACCAAGAAGCCGGCCGAGACGCGAATGGGCAAGGGAAAGGGGAACCCGGAAGAATGGGTGGCGGTGGTGAAGCCCGGTCGCATCATGTACGAGATGCAAGGCGTCTCCGAGGACATCGCTCGCGAGGCCTTCCGTACGGCGGCCCAGAAGATCGGCATCACCACGAAGTTCGTGACGCGGACCCGGACGCTCTAGACGAGGACAGGAGTCATGAAGCCGGTCAAGTGGCGTGAGCTCTCCGATGAGGAGATCGAGCAGCAGGCGCGGGGCCTGACCGAGGAGCTTTTCAACCTCCGCTTCCAGCTGTCCATGGGGGTTGCCAAGAACCCGGCGCGCGTGCGCCAGACCCGCCGTGACCTTGCGCGAGCCCGGACCATCCTGCGCGAGCGCGCCACCCAGGAGCCGCGGGCGTGAACAAGGGTTCGGGTGGGGGCCGGTCGTGGTGCGGTCGAGCGGCGGCTTGGCCGCCGCCCTCGAACCCAGAACTCCGGGTGATCCCAGTGGGGGGGTCGGGGGGAGCGGCGTCGCTCCCCCGACGTTAACGAGGAGACATTCGTGGGGGAGCGCAAGAGTCGCGAGGGAGTCGTCGTCAGTGACGCCATGCAGAAGACACGCGTGGTGAAGATCGAGCGTGTATTCCGGCATCCGCGCTACCAGCGCGTGATCCGAATGGCGAAAAAGCTGAAGGCGCACGACGAGAACAACGAGAGCAAGGTAGGCGATCGCGTGCTCATCGAGGAAACGCGGCCCCTCTCCAAGGAAAAGCGCTGGCGGATCCGGGCGATCGTCAGCCGGCCCTCCTGAGCATGATCCAACCGCGCTCGATGCTCGATGTCGCCGACAACTCGGGAGCCAAAAAAGTGCAGTGCATCCGAGTCATGGGAGGCGCCAATCGCCGCTATGCGTCTTTGGGTGACACGGTCATCGTTGCGGTGAAGGAAGCCACCCCGGACGGGACGGTCAAGAAAGGGGAGGTCGCGCGGGCGGTGGTTGTGCGAACGGTGAAGGAAGTGCGCCGCAAGGATGGCTCCTACATCCGCTTCGATCGCAACGCGGTCGTGCTCATCAGGCCCGACGAGAATCCGGTGGGTACCCGCATCTTCGGGCCGGTGGCTCGCGAGCTGCGAGAGCGGCAATTCACCAAGATCATCTCGTTGGCCCCCGAGGTCATCTGATGGCTCACGTACACGTTCGGCGCGGGGACACGGTTGGCGTCATTGCCGGCCGGGAACGGGGAAAGCGCGGCAAGGTCCTGAGGGTGCTGCGTGACTCGGGGCGGGTCGTCGTCGAGCACGTCAATATGATCAAGCGGCACCAGCGGCCGACGCCGAAGCTGCGCCAGGGTGGGATCATCGAGCGGGAAGGCCCGCTGGCCGTGTCCAACGTGCTGTTGGTGTGCGGCCGCTGCAACCGGCCGGTGCGGGTGGGGATCAAGGTCCTGAACGACGGCCGCAAAGTCCGCGCGTGCAAGCGCTGCGGTGAGTCGGTCGACAAGGGTTAGACGCGATGGCGAAAGCAGACGCGCGCGCTAAGGCTCAGAAACCAAAGCCCCCGCCGGCCAAGGGCCAGAAGGCCGCCCCGGCGGCGGCGCCGGCCGAACAAGCCCGACCAAAGGGGAGAGGCGAGGTTCCTCCCCGCCTCAAGGTGCGCTTTCAGCAGAGTGTGCTGCCGGCCCTCATGAAGGAGCGCGGATACACCAATCCCTGGCAGGTCCCGCGCCTGCACAAGATCGTCGTGAGCATGGGGGTAGGCGAGGGACGGGAGAACGCCAAGGTGCTCGACTTCGCTACCGCCGACCTGCAGGCCATCACCGGCCAGCGACCGATCATCACGCGCGCGAAGAAGTCGATCGCCAACTTCAAGCTGCGGGAGGGCGTCCCCATCGGGACCAAGGTGACCCTGCGGGGGCCTCGGATGTACGAGTTTCTGGACCGGTTGATGAACGTGGCGCTGCCTCGGGTGCGAGACTTCCGGGGCGTGCCGCCGCGTGGCTTCGACGGACGCGGAAACTACGCGCTGGGGCTGCGGGAGCAGTTGATCTTTCCGGAGATCGTCTACGACAAGATCGACAAGCTCCGGGGCATGGACGTCAACATCGTTACCACGGCCCGCACGGACGAGGAGGCCAAGGCCCTCCTCGCCCATCTGGGCATGCCGTTCAGGGAGTAGTCACCCATGGCCAAGATCTCGCTCATCGTCAGGGCGTCGCGCCCCGCGAAGTTCGCCACCCGCGCCTACCGTCGCTGCAAGCTGTGCGGACGGCCGCGCGGGTACATCCGCAAGTTCGAGCTGTGCCGCCTCTGCTTCCGCGAATTGGCGCTCAAGGGTGAGGTACCCGGCGTCGTGAAAGCGAGCTGGTGACCATGCACAGTGATCCCATGGGGGACATGCTCACGCGCATCCGCAACGCGAGCCGGGCGGAGCACGAGAAGGTCGATATTCCCGCGTCCAAGCTGAAGGTGCGCGTGGCGGAGATCCTGAAGGACGAGGGGTTCATCAAGAACTTTCGCATGCTCGAGGATGGCAAGCAGGGCGTCCTGCGCGTCTACCTCAAGTATGGCGTGGCCAACGAGAAGATGATCTCAGGACTCGTGCGGGTCTCGACGCCCGGGCGGCGCGTCTACGTGGGGCACGACAAGATTCCCAGCGTGCTGGGCGGCATGGGCGTGGCGGTGCTGTCCACGTCGCGGGGAGTGCTCACCGGCCGCACCGCGCGCAGAGACAGGATTGGCGGGGAAGTCCTCGCCTACGTCTGGTAGGGGACCCATGTCACGAATCGGCAAGAAACCCATCGGCATTCCCCAGGGCGTCAAGGTCCAGGTGGACGGTAATGTGGTGCGGGCCGAAGGACCCAAGGGGCGGCTGACCCAGGCGGTGCCCTCCGGGATCTCGGCCCAGCTGAACGACGGTCAGCTGGTGCTGACCCGGGCGACGGATGCACGGACGGTGCGGGCCCTGCACGGTCTCGCCCGCTCCCTGGTGGCCAATATGGTGACTGGCGTGTCGGCCGGCTTCGAGCGCAAGCTGGAGATCGTGGGCATCGGGTATCGCGCGCAAATGCAAGGCAAGAACATCCAGCTCGCTCTCGGCTACTCGCATCCGATCGTCTTCGCCCTGCCGGACGGCATCACGGCCGAGATCGAACGGCAGGTGTCCATCACCTTGCGGGGCGTCGACAAGGCCTTACTGGGCCAGACGGCCGCTCGTCTGCGCGAGCTCCGCAAGCCCGATCCGTACAAGGGAAAGGGCATCCGCTACGCGGGCGAAGTCGTTCGCCGCAAGGTCGGCAAGAAGGCGGGAGCGAAATGATCATTCAGGACCGGCGACGGGCCCGCGACATCCGCCACTACCGGTTGCGCCGGTACGTGCGGGGCTCGGCGGCGCGCCCGCGTCTGACCGTGTTTCGCAGCCTCAACCATATCTATGCCCAGCTCATCGACGACGAGCGCGGGCTCACCGTGCTGGCCGTCGACAGCCGCAGCCCATCGTTGCGCGAGCGCCAGGCTTCGGGTGGCAATGTGGCGGCGGCCAAGGCGGTCGGCGAATTGCTGGCCGAGCGAGCGAAGGCCCGGGGGGTCGAGCGCGTCGTCTTCGATCGCGGGGGCTACAAGTTCCACGGACGGGTCAAGGCGCTGGCGGAGGCCGCCCGGGCCGGAGGGCTTGTCCTGTGACCGCAGTCCGCGACCCAGCGGCCGCAGCGATGGTTGCCGCTGGCGACCGATGCGAGGCGTGGGCCGAAGGCCCGGGTTCGAGCGGCGGCAGTGCCGCCGCAATCGGAAGAAGAACGCCGGGGATTCCCGGTAGGGGGTGTCGGGGGAGCGGTGTCGCTCCCCCCGACGTTAGGAGACGCTGAGTGGCGGAAGCGAGGATCGATCCCAGCGTGCTGGAGTTGACCGACCGCGTGGTCACGATCAACCGGGTGGCCAAGGTAGTCAAGGGCGGACGCCGCTTTTCCTTCACGGCCCTGGTGGTGGTGGGGGATGGCAAGGGACATGTCGGCGTGGGATTGGGCAAGGCCCACGAGGTTCCCGAGGCGATCCGCAAGGCGGTCGAGCACGCCAAGAAGGATCTGATCTATGTCCCCTTGCGCGAGACGACCATTCCTTGCGAGATTACAGGCCACTTCGGGGCCGGTCGGGTGTTCTTGAAGCCAGCCGTGCCGGGGACGGGGGTCATCGCCGGGGGCGCGGTGCGGCCGGTGCTCGAGGCCGCGGGGGTGCAGGACATTCTCACCAAGACCTTGGGGTCCAACAACCCGCACAACGTGCTCAAGGCGACGATCGACGCCCTCCGCCGGATTAAGCGGCTCCAGGACTTGCAGGCGATCCGCCGGCGCAGCAGCGACGGCGACATGCCGCAGGAGGCCGTCAGTGGCAAGGAAGCTTAAGGTCACCCTCAGAAAGAGCCTCATCGGGCTCAGCCCCAAACAGGAGGCGACGGTCAAGGCGCTGGGACTGCGGCGCATGAACCATGTCGTGACGCATGAGGACACAGCCACCGTGCGGGGAATGATCGCCAAGGTCTCTCACGTGCTCCAGGTGACCCATGAGGCTTGAGGACCTCCGCCCAGCGCCCGGGACGAAGCACCGCCGCAAGAAAGTTGGCCGAGGCCCGGCCTCGGGACACGGCAAGACCGCGACCAAGGGCAGCAAGGGGCAGAAGGCCCGCTCGGGTGGCGGCGTGAGGGTCGGATTCGAGGGTGGGCAGATGCCCCTCCACCGCCGCCTACCCAAGCGCGGCTTCTTTCCGCACGGAGGCAAGCACCCCTTCGCCATCGTGAACCTGAGTGACCTCGAGCGCTTCGGGGCGGGCAGTGTGGTGGATCCAACGAGCCTCGTCGAGGCCGGCCTCGTCCGGCGGAGTGATCGCGACCGCGTGAAGATTCTCGGGGACGGGGATCTGAGCCACGCGCTCACGGTGCGGGCGCACGCGGTGAGTGGGGCGGCGCGTGCCAAGATCGAAGCGAAGGGCGGGCGAGCAGAGGTGCTCGCGCCCCAGGCGGCCTCCCCGTGATCGAAAGCCTCCACGCTTTCCAGAACGTCTTCAAGATTCCGGAGCTGAAGCGACGAATCTTGATCACGACCGGCCTGCTGGTTGCCTATCGGATCGGTGCCCACGTGCCCACTCCGGGCATCGATGGCCATGCCCTCGCGCAGTTCTTCGATCAGGTGCAGGGAACACTCCTGGGTATGGTGGACTTGTTCTCGGGCGGGAACCTGCGACGGCTCTCGGTGTTCGCGCTGGGTATCATGCCCTACATCTCGGCGTCGATCATTTTGCAACTGCTCACCGTGGTGATTCCTACCCTGGAGCGACTCGCCCGGGAGGGAGAAGCGGGACGAAAGAAGATCACCCAGTATACGCGCTATGGAACGATCGGCTTGGCGCTGGTGCAGTCCCTGGGCATCGCCTACGGCCTGGAGAGCATGAGCAGCCCGACCGGCGTCTCCATCGTGCCGTTCCCGGGCTGGGGGTTTCGCCTTTTGGTGATGATCACCCTCACCGCGGGGACCGCGCTCATCATGTGGCTCGGCGAGCAGATCTCAGAGCGGGGCATCGGCAACGGGATCTCGCTGATCATCTTCGCGGGGATCGTGGTGCGCCTACCGTCGGCGGTAGAGGCCTCCTACACGCTCATCACGACGGGGGAGTTGAAGCTCTTCGTCTTCGGCGCACTGATCCTGCTCATGGTGGCGGTCACCGCGGCGGTGGTCCTCATGCAGGAGGGGCAGCGAAAGATCCCCGTGCAGTATGCCAAGCGCATGGTGGGCCGGCGTGTCTACGGTGGTTCGTCCACCCACATCCCGTTGCGCATCAATACGGCGGGGGTCATTCCCGTCATTTTCGCCTCCTCCCTCATTCTCTTCCCCGCCACCTTGACGCGATTCGTACCGCATCCGTGGATGCAAGCCTTCTCCGACGCCCTCTCCCCAGGCCGCTTCACCTACACCGTGCTGTACATGGCCCTGATCGTGTTCTTCGCGTACTTTTACACGGCGATCGTCTTCAATCCCGTCGACCTCGCCGACAACATGAAGAAGTACGGCGGCTTCATCCCCGGGGTTCGACCGGGTAAGAAGACGGCCGAGTATATCGACCGCGTGCTGACCCGGATCACCCTGCCCGGCGCGCTCTTCCTGGCCATCATCTCGGTGCTGCCGGACTTCCTCATCCGCTGGTTCAACGTGCCGTTCTATTTCGGGGGTACCAGCCTGCTCATCGTAGTGGGGGTGGCGCTGGACACCGTCCGCCAGATGGAATCCCATCTCCTCATGCGCAACTACGAGGGATTCCTGAAGCGATCCAAGTCCCGTCCCGGTGGCGCCTTCGCGCGGAGGGGCTAGCCCGGTGCGTGTGGCTTTCCTTGGCCCTCCCGGGGCCGGCAAAGGGACGCAGGCGCGGGAGCTGGCCCAAGCATGGAGAGTCCCGCAGATCGCCACCGGCGACATCCTGCGGGAGGCGGTGGCCGCCGGAACACCGCTGGGCCATGAGGCGAAGCGCTACATGGACCAGGGCGCGCTCGTGCCCGACGACGTCATCGTGGCGGTCGTGAAGGAGCGGCTGGCCCGGCCGGACGCGCGGCGCGGTTTCGTCCTCGACGGTTTCCCGCGCACGATCGGCCAGGCCGAGGCCCTGACCCAGATCCTCAAGGAGCTCGGCCAGGAGCTCGACGCCGTCGTGTACTTCGACGTGCCGGAGGCGGAACTTCTCCGCCGTCTGACCGGTCGCCGGGTCTGCCGTCAATGCGGTAGCACGTTCCACATGGTCTCGGCACCTCCCGCCAAGCCTGGCGTCTGCGATCGGTGCGGGGGCCCGCTCTATCAGCGGGAAGACGACAGCGAGGCGACCGTGGCCAATCGACTCCGCGTGTATGAGCGACAGACCGCCCCTCTTCTGGATTACTACCGCGACCGCGGACTCTTGCGGTCGGTGAGGGGCGACGGAACCATGGTGGCCGTCGGGGCGGCCATCCGACAGGCGGTGGGGCAGGCGTGATCTATTACAAGTCGCCCCGCGAGATCACCCTGATGCGTCAGGGCGGGCACATCCTGGCCCAGGTGGTGGAGCGCTTGCGCACGCGGGTGAAGGCGGGGATGTCGACCCTGGAGATCGACCAGGACGTGGAGGCCTTCATTCGCCAGCGCGGGGCCAAACCGGCGTTCAAGGGCTACCGAGGGTTCCCCGCGACCGTCTGCATCTCCATCAACGAGGAAGTGGTCCATGGGATCCCCTCGGCGCACCGGCGTCTCAAGGAAGGGGACATCGTCGGTTTTGATCTGGGGTGTATCGTGGAGGGGTACTACGCGGATTGCGCGGTAACGCTTCCCATCGGCGCGGTTCCGCCGGCCGTCCAGACGCTCCTCGATGTGACCCGGGAAAGTCTTGAGCTCGCCATCGGGGAGTGCCGGGCGGATCACCGGCTGTCCGACGTTTCGCACGCCGTGCAGCGGCATGTGGAGGCGCACGGCTTCGGAGTGGTGAGAGCCTTCGTGGGGCACGGGATCGGGCGGGCGCTTCACGAAGAACCCCAGGTGCCCAACTTCGGCGAGCCTGGGCGAGGACCTCGGCTCCGACCGGGCATGGTGCTGGCGATCGAACCGATGGTCACCATGGGGAACTACGAAGTCCGGATCCTGGCGGATGGCTGGACGGCGGTGACCACGGACGGCAGCCTGGCCGCGCACTTCGAGCATACGATCGCGGTGACGGAAAGTGGTCCGGAGGTCCTGACAACCCTCAACGGAGACCGCGCCAGCGCGGCTTAGGGGCAGGACGATGGCGAAGGAAGACGCGATCGAGGTGGAGGGCACGGTGGTGGAGCCGCTTCCCAACGCGATGTTCCGGGTGGAGCTGGAGAACGGCCACCGGGTGCTCGCTCACGTCAGCGGCAAGATGCGCATGAACTTCATTCGCATCCTCCCCGGCGATCGCGTGAAGGTCGAGCTGTCGCCCTACGATCTCACGCGCGGGCGCATCACGTATCGGTTCAAGTAGCGCGGAAGGACAGGACCAATCGCATGAAGGTGAGACCGTCGATCAAGGCGCGCTGCGAGCACTGCAAGATCGTGCGACGGCAGGGCGTCATCCGCATCATTTGCACGAACCCGCGCCACAAGCAGCGGCAGGGCTGAGGAGGCTTCCATGGCACGCGTCGCCGGCGTCGATCTTCCTCGGGACAAGCGAGGCGAGGTGGCGATCACCTACATCTATGGGATCGGCCGCCCCACCGCCAGGCACATCCTGGCCCGGGCCAGCCTCGATCCCGACAAGCGCGTGAAGGCGTGGACCGAGGAAGAGGTCGGCCGCATCCGCGAGATCATCGAGCGCGAGCTCAAGGTCGAGGGCGACCTGCGGCGGGAGCTTTCGATGAACGTCAAGCGCCTCATGGACATCGGTTCTTATCGAGGCATCCGGCACCGCCGGGGACTGCCCGCCCGGGGCCAGCGCACGCATACCAATGCCCGCACCCGCAAAGGCCCGCGACGCGGGGTCATGATCAAGAAGAAGCCGACGGCGACGGCCGCGGCCAGGAAGGCAGGAGCCTAAGCGATGGCGGAGCAGGCCGGGAAGCCCGCCCCCCGAAAGAAAGGGGGCAAGCGCCGCGAGCGGCGCGAGGTTCGAACGGGGGTCGCGCACGTTCAGGCGACCTTCAACAACACGATCGTGACCCTCACCGACAAGATGGGCAACGTGGTGGCCTGGTCGAGCGCGGGGAGCGCCGGCTTCAAGGGCTCGCGAAAGAGCACGCCGTTCGCGGCGCAGACGGCAGCCGAGATCGCCGCCCGCAAGGCCATGGAGTATGGACTCAAGACCATCGAGGTCTTCGTGAAAGGTCCGGGCGCCGGCCGGGAAGCGGCCATCCGCTCCCTGCAGGCGGTGGGCCTCGAGGTGACCTCGATCCGTGATGTGACGCCCATTCCGCACGACGGTTGCCGCCCCCCGAAGCGGCGGCGGGTGTAGGGGGACGCCATGGCCCGCTACCGCGATGCTAAGTGCCGCCTGTGCCGCCGAGAAGGCATGAAGCTCTTCCTCAAGGGCGCTCGCTGCTTCACCGACAAGTGCGCGATCGAGCGCCGGAACTACCCGCCCGGCCAGCATGGTCTCAATCGGGGCAAACTCACCCCGTACGGAGTCCAGTTGCGGGAAAAACAGAAGGCCAAGCGGATCTACGGCGTCCTGGAGGAGCAGTTTCGTCGCTACTTCCATGAGGCGGAACGCGAGAAGGGCGTGACCGGCGAGAATCTCCTGAAGCTCCTGGAGCTGCGCCTGGACAACGCCGTGCACCGCCTGGGGTTCGCGGCCTCGCGGCGGGAGAGTCGGCAGATGGTCGCCCACGGCCACTTCCAGGTGAACGGCCGCAAGGTCTCGGTTCCCTCGTACCTCCTGAAGGTAGGCGACGTCGTCGCGCTCAGGGGCAGCTCCAAGCACCAGGTGCGGGTGGATGACAACCTCAACGCCGGACGCGGGCAGGTCCCCCAGTGGCTGGAGTTGGATCCCAGCGGCCGCCGCGGGGTGGTGCGAAGCCTGCCCCTCCGCGAGGACATCCAGATCCCTGTCTCCGAGCAGCTGATCGTCGAGCTCTACAGCAAGTAAGGAAGCGAGCGACTGATGCCGCGAATTCCGTTTCAGAAGCCGAAGAAATTGGAGTGGGAGATCCTGGGCGAGCGCTATGGCCGCCTGGTCGCCGAGCCCTTCGAGAAAGGGTACGCGTTGACCGTGGGCAACTCCCTGCGCCGCACGCTTCTCTCCATCGTTCCTGGGGCCGCCGTGTCCTGGGTCAAGATCGACGGGGTGAGAAACATCGAGACCAGGATCCCCGGCGTGACGGAGAGCACCGTCGATGTGCTTCTCAATCTCAAGAAGCTCGCCATCCAGGTGCCCAGTGGCGAGCCTCGGGTCCTGCGCCTCGACGTCCAGGGGCCGAAGGTCGTCACCGGGGCCGACTTGCCCGAAGTCGATGTCGAGATCATCAACGCCGAGCTACATCTCTTGACCATCGAAAGCCCGGCGACCGTGTCCATGGAGCTGGGGGTGGGAGTCGGGCGCGGCTATGAGGCGGCCGATCGCAAGCGAACCCCGGGGCCGGCGGGAGCGATTGCCCTCGACGCCGCGTACTCCCCGATTACCCGCGTCTCCTACAACGTGGAGATGTCGCGGCTCGGCAAGATCACCGATTACGAGAAGCTGGTGGTCGAAATCTGGACGAACGGCGCGGTGAGCCCCGACGACGCCCTCATGCGATCGGCGACCTATCTTCGACAGCACTTCGCTCCGCTGCGCGCTGGGGCGCGCGAGGAGGACGACGACGCGGCGGCCGCATCCGGCGAAGAGTTCCTGCGCGACGCCCTGGGGAAACTCATCGAGGAACTGCCCCTGCCCTCGCGGGCCATCAACGCCCTCAAAAACAGCGACATTCACGTGGTGGCCGACCTCGCGCAGAAGACGGAAGAGGAGCTGGGTCAGGTGAAGAACCTCGGCGAGAAGTCCATCGAGGAGATCAAGACCGCGCTGGCTGCCCTCGGGCTCTCCCTCGGCCTGCGAATCGACCCGAACGTCCTCGGCGCGCTCGGGCGCGGGGGCATGCGATGAGGCACCGGAAGGCGGGATTCAAACTCGGGCGGCTCACCCAGCATCGCTGGGCTATGTTCCGGAATCTCCTGGTGGCCCTCTTTCGCCATGAGCGAATCGTGACCACGGAGGCCAAGGCCAAGGCCATGCGGGGACTGGCCGAGCGCATGATCACCTTGGCCAAGCGCGAGGATCTCCATGCCCGCCGCCAAGTCCTCGACATGGTGCCCGACGCCGAGGTGGTCAAGCGGCTCTTCGACAGCGTGGCGGCCCGATTCGCCGATCGACACGGCGGCTACACGCGGATCCTCAGAAGGGACGCGCGCCGCGGCGATGCCGCCCCCCTCGTGATCCTGGAACTGGTGGACCGCGTGGAGGTGCCGAAGGCCAAGGGCACAGGGAGGGGCGAAAGGAAGAAAGAACGCGGCGAGGCCGGCGCCGGTGGCCGCCGGCGCCGGCGCGAGCGCGCGGCCGCCGGGTCGGCGTAAACGTTGGAGGGGCACAACGCCCCCTCCAACGTTGTCCGGTACGCGCGGCGTTCGCCTCCGGCTATTTCAGGTGCTGGCGGAAGAAGGCGAGGGTGCGGCGCCAGGCATCGTCGGCGGCCGGTTTGTTGTAGATGTCGGGACGCTCGTCGTTGAAGAATGCGTGATCCACGTTCGGGTAGATGTGAATCTCGGACTGCTTGCCCGCTTTCTTGATGGCCGCGTCGACGTCGCGAGCTACCTGGGGCGTCACGAAGCCGTCCTTCTCGGCGAAGAGTCCCAACACCGGCCCCGACAGTTTCGAATAGTCCGGCTTCACGTTCGGGTGGATGCCGTAAAAGTTCACGCAGGCGCCAACCGAGGGCTGGAGCGTTGCGGCAAAGAGGGCGAGTTGCCCGCCCATGCAAAAGCCGACCGCGCCCAGCTTGGCCGTCGAGGAATGCGATGTCAGGTAGGCCGCCGCGCCGCGCAAGTCTTTCTCCGCTCGCTCGATGTTGAGGGCCATGAAGAGCTTCCCGGCCGCGTCGGGCTCGGTGGCCGTCTGGCCATGGTACATGTCCGGCGCCAGTGCGGTGAACCCTTCGGCGGCGAAGCGATCGCAGACGTTCTTGATGTGCTGCACGAGTCCCCACCACTCCTGGATGACGAGGAGGCCTGGCCCCTTGCCGCTCGGGGGAGTGGCCACATAGCCGTCGGTCGTGGTGCCATTGGTGGGGAACTTCACCATTGTGCCTGCCATAGGGTGTCTCCTCTCCTCCTGTCGATGTTGACGCCCGGGACCCGCGCGATACCGGCCGTCGCCACTAGGGGGCGGCGATGGGGACGGGTCGCAGCGGGGCGATCTTGACGGCCACCACGCGCCGGCTGTCTGCTTCCAGCACCGTGATGGCATACCCGGGGATCTGAAACTCCTCGCCCGTTCGCGGAATGCGGTGCAGGGTGGCCAGGACGAGACCGGCCATCGTCTCGTAGTCTTGCTTCGGCAGGTTCCAGTCCAACGTTTCATTCAACTCATCGATGTGCGTGCGAGCGGCCACCCAGTAACTGCCGTCGGGCAGCCGCTCCACCGAGGCTGGGGTCCGATCGTGCTCGTCCTCGATCTTGCCCACGATCTGCTCGAGGATGTCCTCCAGGGTGATGGCCCCCGTGCTGCCTCCGTACTCGTCGACGACGATGGCCATGTGCAGGCGCCCGCGCTGCATTTCGCGGAGGAGGTCATCGATCCGCTTGGTCTCCGGCACGAAGTAGGGCACGCGCATCAGCTCCGAGAGCGCGCGGACCTCCGCCCCGCGCTGCAGCAAGTCCATGGCGGTCACCACGCCGACGATGTTGGTTTCCCGCTCGCGGTACACGGGGAGCCGGGAAAAGCCGCGGCGCTGAATGATGGCGATGGCCTCGTCCGGCGCCGCCGTGTCGGCCAGCATGGCGAGGTCCACCAGTGGCACCATGACCTCGCGCACGGTGGTGTCACCCAGGTCGAAGATCTTGTCGATCATCTCCGCTTCCTGAGTGGTCACGTCGGCTTCGCCGGGTTCCATCTGTAGCAAAGCCTTCAACTCCTCGCGGGAGACGAAGGCGCGTCCGTCCACCTGACGGCTCCCGCCCAGGCGCAGCACGGCGGTCACCACCGCGTTGGCCACCATGACGAAGGGCGCCAGCAGGACCGACGCCCAGGTCAGCGGGCGGTAGAGCTTCAGGATCATGCTAGTGGCCCACTCGCGGGCGAGCGTCTTGGGAAAGATCTCGCCGAAGATGAGCATCAGCGGGGTGAGCACCGCGGTGACGACGAGGGGGGCGTACGGACCGAGGGTGGGCAGCACGCTCCGGGTGGCCGCCGAGGAGGCGATGATATGAGAGACGGTCACCCCCATCATGGCGGTGGACAGGACGCGCTCCGGCCGTCGGAAGGCATCCAGGTACTGCTCGGCCACCCGGTTCCCCTCCTCCGCGAGATGGCGCAACTTCAGGCGATTGGCGGCGATGAAGGCCATCTCGGCCGCCGAGAAGAACATGGTGGCGAGGAGGCACAGGAGGGCCAGCCCGAGCAGCATTAGGCCGCGGCTTCCCCGGGGGCGGGCTTGCGCAGTGCAACCAACACCTCGACCACCCGCGTGCGCTCCACCTTCTCCACCGTCACCACGAAATCCGCCGTTTCCAGGCGCTCGGCCTTGTGGGGCACGCGCCCGAAGAGGTCGAGAACCCATCCACCCACGGTCTCGTAATCCTCGTCGTTGACGGCGAGGCCAGTGAGCGCGCGCAACTCATCGATGGGAAGCTTGCCGGCCACCCGGTACGTCTTGGCGTCGAGCCGTTGGACCAGGCGCTCGGGCTCGTCGTACTCGTCGGCAATCTCCCCCACCAGCTCCTCGAGGAGATCTTCCAGGGCCACCAGGCCGGCGGTGCCGCCGAACTCGTCCACCACGATGGCCAGGTGCAGCCGCTTGGCCTGGAACTCCTGCAGGAGCTGGTCCGCGCGCTTGGACTCCGGCACGAAGTACGGCGGATGGAGATGCGCGCGCAGGTCGAAGTCCCGGGGCAGTCCTCCCCCCACGAAGGGGAGGAGATCCTTGGTATAGAGAACGCCGACGATCACGTCGATCGAGCCTTCGTAAACCGGCACTCGCGAATGGAGCTCCTCGCGCAGGGCGGGAAGGATCTGCTCGCGCGGCGTGGTGACATCGAGACAAAACATGTCGGTGCGCGGGACCATGACCGAACGCACCTGCGTGTCTTCCAGCTGGAATACCTTGTGGATCATCTCTCGCTCGCCCCGCTCGACGACCCCCTCGCTGGCGCCGACGTCCACGAGCGCCCGCAATTCCTCCTCGGTGAGCTCGGGCCGACGAACCTGATCCGCGCTCCCCATCAGGCGGAGGGTGACGACGGTGAGGGCGCCGAGGGCGACCCGCACCGGGGTCAGAAGTTTGCCCAGCCATGCCACCGGGCGCCGTACCACGGCCAGGAACATTTCGGGATGCTTGACGGCGATGGTCATGGGCAGCACTTCGCCGAAGGTGGTGAGGACGACGATCATCGCGATCATCTCGACGGCGAAGCCGAATTGCTCGCCGAAGAGCTCGACGGCCACGGTGGTGGCGATGGCCGCCGCGCCGATGTTGACGAGGGTGATGCCCACCAAGAGCGTCACCAGCAGCTCGTGCGGGCGCTCGATCAAGGGGCTGTCCGCGGTCCCCCCCGCGCCATGGGTCAGCCGCTTGAGGCGATTTCGCCCGAGCGAAAAATAGGCGGCCTCGGCGCCGGTGAGCAGCGCCGAGCAGATCACGAGAAAGGCCAGCGCCAGGAGCTTGAGGGTCACGTGACGAAGTGCTCGAAACCGCGCGCCAGGCCCACCGGAGTTCCGGCAGAGTCGAGGAAGGACACGCCGCGCGGCGCCGCCACGATCTCGCCGATGGGGTACAGGGGGCGGCCCGTCACTTCTTCGAGGCCACGCCGAAGCCGCTCCCAGGCGTGGGGGTCGCAGGTGAGCAGAAGCTCGTAGTCCTCCCCGCCACTGGTGGCCCATCGGAGCGCGTCGGCTCCACAGGCGGCCGCCACTCTTCGGGTGGCCCCGCTCACTGGGATCTGGTCCACGTCGATGCGCGCCCCGGCTGCGCTCTCCGCCGCGATGTGCCCGATGTCCGTCACCAAGCCGTCCGAGAGATCGATCATCGCGGTGACTCCTCCCGCCGCGGCCAGCCACTGCCCCTCGCGCAGACGCGGAAGAGGCCGCAGGTGGGCCCCCCTCACGTCGTCGACGTCGCTTGGCGAAAGGCCAGGTGGAATCGACCCCGCGGTGAGCAGCGCCAGCCCTGCGGCGGAGCGACCGAGGGCGCCGGTCACCGCCACGACATCTCCAACGCGCGCCCCGGCCCGCAGCAGCGGAGGATGCCTGCTGTCACCCAACAGCGTGACGTTGACGATCCAGCCACCCGGGGAGGCCGAGGTGTCTCCGCCCACGATGACCACCCCATGTTCCCCGGCCAACGCCCAGGCGGCCTCGTAGAAGGCCTCGACTTCGCCGGTCTCCGTGGACGCCGGACAGGCGAGGGCCACCAAGGCCCAACGGGGCCGACCCCCCATGGCGGCGACGTCCGATAGATTCACGGCCAACGCCTTCCAGCCAATATCTGCGGGCGTCGCGTAGACCCGGCGAAAGTGCACCTCCTCGAGGAGGAGGTCGGTGGTGACCAGGAGAGGAGTTTCTGGCTCGGGCTGCAGAACAGCGCAGTCGTCCCCGATGCCCACCCGGATGTCGCCTCGTTCAGGGGTGCGATCCCGGATCGCTCGAATGAGGGCCAGTTCCTGCACCGGTCCCTTCGTCATGGAGGGGCCAGCCTTGGGAACGTCGAGCGACTCGCGGTCAGGGCCGCCGACACTCATCGCGCGAGCGGGCGGAAGTGGCCCGGGTCGGCGAGGGACGAGAGCTCCTCGCAGGTCTCGGAGAGGGCGGGGATCCTACGTCGTCAGGACTAATGGAGGCTCGCCCCGCGCAGGGACTAGGCCAGCGCGTCCAGCTTCTCTTTGATTCTCGTCTTGGGAACCGCGCCGATCACCTGATCGACGACCTTCCCCTGCTTCACGAACAGGATGGTCGGGATTGAGCGAATCCCGTACCGGGCGGCCAATCCGGGGTTTTCATCCACATTGACCTTGGCAAGCCCCACCCCTCCGCCTGACTCCTTGACCAGAGCGTCGAGGATTGGCGCAATCGCCCGACATGGGCCGCACCATTCCGCCCAGAAGTCCACCAGCAAAGTTCCCTCGTGGATTGACAGGGTTTCGTCAAACGTTTGCTCGGTCAGATGGATGGCGGACACATCAGCCATTGGGGCGACTCCCTCCGTGAAGGATCAAGTTTTGACGCTAACATGCCGACCCCCAAAGAGCAACCTGGCGCCCGGCCAGACCTGCCACTCTGGCACCGGCCGCAATTCAAGGGGAGCTCATGGCCAATATTCTGGTCGTCGATGACGAGCCAGCACTACTCCATCTCCTGCGCGACGCCCTCGTGAAGTGGGGTTACGAGGTCCGCTGTCCATGTACCGGAAGCGAGGCGGCCGAGGCGCTCCGCACCGAGCTGTTCGATGCGGCGCTCATCGACGTCAGACGCCTCAACGCCAAGCTCCGGCGCAACGCTCGCGGCATCGGGCCGGAGGCCTTGACCGCGCTCATGGCACACGACTTCCCGGGCAATGTGCGGGAGCTCGAGAACATCATCGAGAGGGCGTTTGCCATGGGCGCGCAGGACCATATCACCGTGAGCGACCTTCCGGCGCTTGGCCGGAGGCCGATCGTCGCCGTCACCGACATGGCGTCCGTGCCCAAGCTGGAGAAGGTCGAGCGAGAGCTGATCATGAAGGCGCTCACGGTATTCAACGACGACAAGGACGCCGCCGCCCAGGCGCTGGGAATCTCACGCCGCACGATCTGCCGGCGTCTCAAGGAGTACGGCGGGTGAGAGGAGGCGCTCGATCCTCGAGGGCGGACTCTCAGTCGCGGGTGCCGAGCGCCTTCCTGGTGCGCGGGGCTGCCGTCGCTTCCCTGTCGATACGTCCGTGCGCATCGACGAGGCAGCCGTAGTCGCGCTCGGCGCCGGCCCGGCTGATATAGCCGCCGTCCAGGTCCCGCTGCACCACGTCGAGGGGCCGTTCGAACGGATTGCCGTAGCCCGCCCCGCCCCCGAGTTGCACCTCGAGGATCTCGTCGCGGCCGGCCAGGCTCAGGAGCCCGCCGATGCCGTGATCCTCGACGTCCCCTGCGGCGTGGCGGGTGACGCCGCGCACCGGACCTCCCGCCTGGCCGCCGAACAGCCCCCCGGTGCGAGTGAGGACACCGTCGGGATGAAGGCCGGCTAGCACGGGGCGGCCATCGTCGAGGAGCTTGCGCACTCGGACCACCTGGCCGAGCCCCCCGCGGTGACGACCCGGTCCGCCGCTATCGATCAAAAAGTTCTTCTCGAGCACGAGGACCGGAGTTCGCGTCTCGAACAACTCGATCGAGGTGTTCCCGGCACTGGTCGGCCAGAGCAGCCCGGACTTCCCGTCACCCTGTGCAGACGCACCCTGCCCTCCACCTTGGAAGAGATGGTCGTTGAAGAATCGCCCGTCAGGCCCCACTCCGTAGAACGTGACCGACGCCGGCAGGCCAGTGAACGCCTGTACTGCCTCGGGGGCGGCCGGGCTGAGGGCCCGGAACAGATTCGGCGCGATGTACCAGCCGGTGCGGACGCGCGTGTTGACGGCGGCCGGCTTGGTGCAGTTGAGGATGCTGCCCTCGGGGGCACTCACCCGAAGCGGGCGATACGAGCCGGCGTTGCTGGGCACGGCCGGCGACAGCATGCACTTCAGCGGGTACACGGTGTGCGCCGCGGCGTAGCCGAACGTGCAGTTCGAGCCACCGCGCGCGGTCTGCGGCGGCGCCTCGGGGAAGTCGACGTCGATCTCGTCGCCGCGCACGACGACCCTCACGCGATACCGCTCGGGCGTTCCCATGCCATCGTTCCAGATCTCACTTTCGTAGGCGCCGTCGGGCAGCCGGCGGATGGCCTCCCGCATGGCAGCCTCTGACCGGTCCTGGATGACGGTGGCGAGCGCTTCGAGATCGTGCAGCCCGTACTCCTCCATGAAGTCGAGGAGGCGCTGGGCCCCGGAGGCGTTGGCGGAGATCATGGCGTGGATGTCGCCCAGCACCTGCTCGCTTTTGCGGACGTTCTCGGCCAGGAGCGCCATCAGATCCTCGTTGGGCACCCCGGCCCGGAACAGCTTCATGGGCGGGATCTGGAAGCCTTCCTCGTAGATCTCCCGTGCGTTCAGGCTGTCCCGGGTTCCCCCGATGTCGGCCACATGGCCGATAGTCCCGATCAGGGCCACCACGCGCCCCTCGCGGAACACCGGGGTCACGATGGCGATGTCGAACAGATGCCCCGCGCACATCCACGGATCGTTGGTGGTGAGGATGTCGCCGGGCCGCAGGGTTTCCACCGGGAACCTCTCGAGCATCGCGCGCACCGCGCGGGGCAGCGTGAGATTGAAGACGGGCATGGCGCGCGGCGAGTGGGCCAGCGAGTTGCCAGACGCGTCCAGGATCTCGCACGCAAAATCCTGGGCCTCCCCGATGATCAGCGAGAACGCCGTTCGCCATACGGTGAGCCAGCATTCTTCCACGAGGTTGATGAGCCGGCTCCACATGATCTCCAGGCCGATGGGATCGGCCGTGAGGCGCACCACCGCCTCGGCCAGTGGCAGGCCGCGAGGGACCAAGGGCTCGAGCGAACTGTCCTGGCTGACGTGGATGCGGAGGTTCCCCCGAGCGTCGACCTCCAGGCGATCGCCCGGTGGCACCAGGGTGGTCGACTCCCGCTCTTCCACGATCGCCGGGCCGGCGAGAGCCTGCCCGGGTGAGAGCGCGTAGCGGTCGTAGATCGGTGTGTCGGCCCAGCCACCAGCATCGCCGAAGTAGGCCCGCCGGTGTCCCTTGAGAGCGGGGCGCCCCGCCACTGTCGCTCCCCGGTCTTCGACGCTGATCGACGGGGCTGGTCCCGCGCACCGCACTCGCCAGCTGATGGCCTGGATGACGGTGCCCGTGTAGACGTGTGTGTAGAGACGCTGATACTCGTCCTCGAAGGCGGCCTTCACCTCGTCGAGCGTCGAGGGGGAGAGCGGCTCGGCCGGCAACGCGACGGTGATGTCGTGCACCTGCCCGAGCAGCCGCATTTCGGCCCGCCGGGTGACCGTCACGTCCTCCGCCGCCACACCGGCCTCGCGGAGCAGCGCCCGTCCACGGGCCTCGAGGTCGTCCAGAAGACTATTGGCGGCGTCGAGGTCCAGCTCCTCGAGGACCCCGGGCAGCGACCTCACCAGCTCGAAGGCGATGGGCGCCACGAGGAAGCCCAGCGCGGAGGCGGCGCCCGAGGCCGGCGGAACGATGACCTCCCGCACCCCCAGGATGCGCGCCACCCGCGCCGCGTGGGCCGGGCCAGCCCCGCCGAAGCCCACCATGGCGTAGCGCCGCGGGTCCCGTCCCTTCTCCACGATGTGCACGCGCGCCGCCGCGGCCATATTCTCGCAGACGATGGTGTAGACGCCCCACGCGGCCTCGAGCGGGCTCAAGTTGAGTGGTTCCGCCACCGTGGCCATGGCTGCCTCGGCCGCCCTTGTGTCGAGCCGCATGCGCCCGCCCAAGAAGAAGTCGGCGTCCAGGTACCCGAGCATCAGATTGGCATCGGTGACCGTCGGCGCCTTGCCACCGAGCCCGTAGCAGGCGGGTCCCGGATCGGCTCCCGCGCTGTGAGGTCCGACCTTCAGCAGCCCCAGCGGATCGACGCGCGCGGTGCTGCCACCGCCCGCCCCGATCTCGATCATGTCGATGACCGGCGCCTTGATGGGCAGGCCGCTGCCCCGCTTGAACCGGTGCACCCGTGCCGCCTCCATCATGGGCGCGATGTCGGGCCGCCCCTGCTGGATGAGGCACGCCTTGGCCGTGGTGCCCCCCATGTCGAAAGAGATGACATCCGCGTAGCCGGCCAGCCGCCCGAAAAATGCGGTGGCCAAGCCGCCCCCGGCCGGGCCCGATTCGAGCAGGCGGATGGGAAAGGCGCGCGCCGTGGCCGGTGACGCCATGCCGCCGGAGGACTGCATCAGGTGGAAGCGCCCGCGGAAGCCGCGTTCGGCCAGAGCTTCCTCCAGGCGCGCCACGTAGCGGTCCATAAGGGGCTGCACGTACGCATTGGCCGTGGCTGTAGTCCCGCGCTCGTACTCGCGCAACTCGGGCACCACCTCCGAGGACAGCGACACGGCGAGGGCCGGGAAGTCGCGCCGGATCGCCTCGCGTGTCGCGCGCTCGTGCACTGGATTCTTGTACGAATGCAGGAAGCAGACGGCGATGGCTTCCACGCCCTGGGCCACGAGGTCGGCGACCTCGTGGAAGACCTGCCCGACATCGAGAGGCACGATGACGTCGCCATCACGGCTGATGCGCTCGTCGATCTCGCGCCGCCACTGACGCGGGGCCAGCGGCTCGGGGAAGCGCAGGAAGAGGTCGTAGATGTCGTAGCGCTGCTCGACGCCCATCTCCAGGGTATCCCGGAAGCCCCGGGTGGTGAGGAGTCCCATCGGAGCCCCGCTCCGCTCGATGATGGCATTCGTGACGAGGGTGGTGCCGTGGACCAGGTGGCCGATGTCGTCGAACCGCAGGGCGGCGGCCCGCAGGAGTTCCTCGAGCCCCTCCAGCGCGCCGGCCGCCGGATCCTTGGGGGTGGTGAGGCACTTGTGGATGGTGAGCCGGCCGCGCTCCTCGTCGAAGAGAACGAAGTCGGTGAAGGTGCCTCCGATGTCGATGCCAACGCGATATCGCCCGGCCTGGCGAGCAGTCATTCGAAGACCTCCGGGTGGCTCATTGTCGTCCTCCCCAGTAGAGCGATTCCAGGCCCACCAGTCGCTCCGTTAACACCACGACCGCGAGGGTGATGAGGATATTCACTGTGCCCACCGCGGCGGCCGTCGGATCGAACGAGAAGCGCAGGTAGTCGAAGACCTGGATGGGCAGGGTCGTGGTTCCGACCCCACTCAGGAGCAGCGAAATGGGAAACTGATCGAACGAGGTGATGAAGGCGAACACAGCGCCCGAGATGACCCCGCCTTTGATGATAGGCAGGGTTACCCGCCGGAACGTGGTGAAGCCGCTGGCCCCGAGACTCCGGGCGGCCTCCTCCAGAGACCGGTCGAAGTTGTAGAGGACGGCGGATACGGTGAGAAACACGTATGGCGTGCACACCACCACGTGCCCCATCAGGAGCCCGAGATAGCTCGTCCCGCCCAGCCCGACACCGTAGTAGAAGATCAGGAGGGCCAGGGCCGTCATGATCCCGGGAAGCTGCAGCGGCGCCACCAGCAGCATGCGCAGCCCTTGGCTGTCCCGCGCGTGGCGAACCACGTAGAGCGCGGCGGCGGTCCCGATGATGGTGGTGATGAGTGTGACGACGACGGCCAGACGGACGCTGAACAGGAACGACCGCACGAAGGGGCCGCTGTTCAGGAACTTCGCGTACCACTGCAGCGACAGTCCCTCGGGCGGGAAGACGAGGAAGCGGCCGGCGTTCAGGCTGGCGATAACGACGATGGCGATGGGCGCGAGGAGGAACACGTAGAGCAGCACCACGAGGCCCACGAACCCATAGCGTCCCGGACCCCTCCGCCTCATGCGGCCAGCCCGCGCATGGCACGGCTCATCAGCTTGACATAGACGCCGATGCAGAGGAGCGAGGCGGCGAAGAGGACGACGGCCTGGGCGGCGGCCCCCGGCCAGTTGTTGACGTCGATGGCCGTCTGCACGACGAGCAGCGGAGTGGTGATGACCTTGAAGCCGCCGAGGAGCACGGGAATCACGTACGAGCTGACCGCGAGCACGAAGACGAGCAGGCAGCCGGCGAACACCCCGGGCAGCGACAGCGGGAACACCACGCGCCAGAACACCTTGGTCGCCGAGGCGCCCAGGCTGCGCGCGGCCAGCTCGAGGTCGGGGGCGATGGTCTGCAGGGCGCCCGAGATCGAGAGCACCATGAACGGCAGGTAGATGTGCACGGTGCCGACGAGCACGCCGAACTCGTTGTACATGAGCGCGATGCCGTGGGGAGCCAGCCCCGAGGCCCTGAGCAGCGAGTTGATCAATCCGTTGTCGGCCAGCAGCACCATCCAGCCGAAGCTCCGAATGACCACGCCCACCAGCAGGGGTGAGAGCAGCAACGCCAGGAGCATCCCTTTCGCCCGGCCACTCGCCCGGGCGAGGTTCCAGGCCAGGGGATAGCCGAGCAACAGCGCGAAGACGGTGGTGAGGAAGCCGAGCTTGAGGGTCCGCCAGAGGATCCACCATTGAAACGCATCGCCCAGGGCGGCCGTGTAGTTCCCGAGCGTCGGCACCGGATCGTAGGGCTGCGCCTGGGCCGGGGCCAAGAAGCTCATGAGCAGGAGATTGGCGTAAGGCAGCACGAAGCACACCACGACCACGGCCAGCGCGGGGACGACTAACCACCAGGGGGTGTGGCGCGCGCGCCCCCCGGCCGCCGGCCCGGTCATCGCGACCGCACGTCCGGCGCGGGGACGGACCACGCCGCCGCCGGGGCAAAGGTCACGTGCACCCGGTCGCCCACCGCAAACGGCGCGTGGGGATCGCCCTGCACGCGCAGAACCACGTCGGGCGATACCTCCACCCGGTAGTCCATCAGGTTGCCAAGGAAGGCTCGCGCACGCACCACGCCGCCCAGCCGGTTCAGTGCGGCATCGCTGGGCGAATGCGCGGAGAGCTGCAGCGCCTCCGGTCGCACGGCCATCAAACGCGTCCCGGCATCCGACAGCTCGCCGGAGCTGCGGAGCGGGCCGATCGAGGTTTCCAGCACCAGAAACCCAGCCTCCACCCCAGTGACCTTCCCTTCGATGAAGTTGGTGAGTCCGATGAACTCCGCGGTCACCGCGGTGGCCGGACGATTGTAGATGTCGCTCGGTGGCGCCAGCTGGTGGACGTATCCACCGAACATGACTGCGATGCGGTCGGCGATCACCATGGCCTCGGCCTGGTCATGGGTCACGTAGATCGTGGTGATGCCGACCTCCTGCTGGAGGGACCGAACGTAGAAGCGCATCTCCTCCCGAAGCTTCGCGTCGAGATTGGCCAGCGGCTCGTCCAGCAGAAGGACATCGGGCGCGATGACGAGCGCCCGGGCCAAGGCGGCTCGCTGTTGCTGTCCACCCGAGAGCTGGCGTGGATAGCGGCGCTCGAGCCCCGCGAGCTGCACCTTGGCCAGCACGGCGGCCACCCGTTGCCCGGTCTCCCGGGTGGCCGTCTTGCGCATCTGGAGACCGAAGGCCACGTTGTCCTCGACGGTCATGTGCGGGAAGAGCGCGTAGTTCTGGAAGACCATCCCGATGTTGCGCTGCTCGGGTAGGAGGTCGGTGACCCGCCGCTCCCCGAAGTAGATCTCGCCCGCGTCGGGGATCTCGAAGCCGGCGATGGTGCGCAAGGTCGTGGTCTTGCCGCACCCCGAGGGCCCTAGGAGGGCGATCAACTCGCCGTCGCCGACCTCGAGGTGAAGATCGTCCACGGCCGCGACACTCCCGAAACGCTTGGTCAGCCCCCGCAGCGAGATGACCGACATGTGGCGCCGAACTCGACCTCTCCGCGCTCTCGCGAACTAGTTCGACATCTCCCGGTTCCAGCGGTCGACGAGCTTGGCGCGCTGGTCGTTGATCCATAGCCAGTCCCACAAGAGAATTTTGGGGATGTCGGCCTGGGTGGCGCCAAAGAGCGGACGGAGATCATCCGGCATCTTCACCTGGGTGTTGGCGGGCAGCCAGTAGAACTGGCGCAGCCACATCTCCTGTGTCTCCTTCTTCAGCATCCAGTTGACGTAGCTGAAGGCGGCGGGCTTGTTCTTCGACCCCCCGGTGACCGCCACATCCTGCTCGAACATGATGAGGCCGTCCGACGGCCCCACCCACCCGATGGGGGCACCGGCCTTCTGCAGCCGGATGGCCGCCGGCATGTCGAGAATGCCGATCAGCACCTCACCCTGGATGAGCAGCTTCTCCATGTCGCCCGAGAAATCGGTCTGCTTGAACGGCTTCAGCTCCGCGATCTTCTTGTATCCGGTGTCGATGTCCTTGTCGGAGCCCGTCCAGATCTTCGAGGTAAGGCAGACGAACATTTGCCCAGCGGAGTTGACGATATTGTAGATGCCGATCTTGCCTTTGTATTCGGGTACCGTCCACAGATCCTTCCACGCCTTGGGTGCCGTCTTGATCTTGTCGGTCCGATAGGCGAGGCCGATCGGCCCCACCAGGGCGAGCACGCCGGTGTCGTCCTTGATGCGGAGGTTCGGCGCGACGTCCTTCAGGTTGGACACCCCAACCAGCTTCGCATAGTAGCCGTCGGCCCGGAGCGGCGCCGCCCACACCTCGTTGGTGATGACGATGTCGTACGGCGGATTCTGCTTGCCGGCCGCCTTGAGCTTCGCGATCCAGTCCTTGGAGAGGCCGATGGCCAGCTCGATCTTGAGGCCCGGGTGTTCCTTCTCGAAGGCGGGGACGATCGCGCTGCGCATGAACTGTTCCCATGGCCCGCCGTAACTCGTGACGATCAAGGTGCCGGATTGCTGCGCCCACGCAGCGCGGCCGCGGCCGGCCAGGACGACGCCGCCGGTCAGGGTGGTGCGGAGAAAGCGCCGACGGCCGACGGGGACGTGGGGGACTGCCGAACGGGGATCGACACTCATCAGATGGCCTCCGTTGTCAGCAGGGAAGTCCGACCGCGCCGTTGCGAGGGTGACGTATTGTTGTCTGCGGCGGGGCGTCCGTCAAGGTGACGGCCACCGGCCGCAGGCGAGATCTTGGGGGGAGAGGCCATGACGAAGGAAGAGTTGACACGCCGGGTGCACGCGGCCATCGACCGTCGAGCCGGGGAGATCATCGCCCTCGGCGAGCAAATCCGGAAGACGCCGGAGCTGGGCTTCAAGGAGGAGCGAACCGCGCGGCTCGTCGAAGAGACCTTCCGCCGGCTCGAGCTTGCCCCGCGCACGGGGCTAGCCTTCACCGGCACGCGCGCCGAGGCGAGAGGTCGCGCGGGTGACGGCCCGACCTTCGCGCTGATCGGCGAACTGGACGCTCTCGTGGTGGCCGGGCACCCGGAGCGCGATCCGGCCACGGGGGCCGCCCACGCCTGCGGACACAACGCCCAAGTGGCGGCGATGCTCGGGGCCGCCATGGGTCTGCTCGACGCCGACGCCTTCGCGCAGCTGGCCGGCCGGGTCGTGTTCTTCGCGGTACCCGCCGAGGAGGGCGGGGACATCGAGTGGCGGCTCGCCCAGAAGCGCGCCGGACGACTGGAGTTCCTGAGCGGCAAGCAGGAGCTGATCCGGCTCGGCCACTTCGACGACATCGACCTCGCCATGATGATCCACATGTCGTGGCGGGCCGACGGCGGCCGGGCCTCGCTGCAGGCCTCCAACAACGGCCGCGTCGGCAAGGCAGCGCGTTTCGTGGGGCGTGCCGCCCACGCGGGCAGCGCGCCGCACCGGGGGATCAACGCCCTTTACGCGGCGCAGCTCGCGCTCACGGCCATCAACGCGCTGCGCGAGACGTTTCGCGACGACGACGCCATCCGCGTGCATCCGATCCTCACCCACGGAGGCTCGCAGGTGAACGTGATCCCGGGCGAGGCCCGCCTCGAGATGTACGTGCGCGGCCGCACGGCGGAGGGCATCGTCGACGCGAGCCGCAAGGTGGACCGCGCGCTCCGCGCGGGCGCCTTGGCGCTCGGGGCGAGCGTGGAAATCGAGACGGTCCCCGGTCCGTTGCCGCTGCTCAATCACCCGACGATGGAGCGCTTGTTCGCGACCACAGCGGCGGCTCTGGTTGGCGCCGAGCACGTGAAGCGCGTCGGCCATAGCGGGGGCTGCACCGACATGGGCGACGTGAGCCACTTGATGCCTGTCCTCCATCCGTACGTGGGTGGGGCTCGAGGGACGGGACACGGGGCCGACTACGCGATCGTGGATCCGCTCCTCGCCTACGTGGTTCCGGCCAAGGCGTTGGCGTCCATGGCGATCGATCTTCTCGCCGACGGGGCTGCCGGCGCCCGCGAAGTGCTCCGACACGGACCGCCGCGCATGGCGCGCGACGAGTACCTCACCTTCCAGCGCGGCCTGGAAGAGCGCCGTGTCTACGCGGAGGGGGAGATCGTGGCGTAACCCTCACGAAGGTCGGCGGCGATCAACTCGGCATCGCGCTCGCTGAGCGGCCCGTACCCGCCTCCCCCCGGCAGCCGAACTTCCACCAGCGCTCCGGGCGCGACGAGCTGCTCGCTCTTTGGATTGTGCGGCGCCACCCCGTCGATGAGCACTTCGCCGAGCGCGCCCGGGCCGCCCCCCTGAAAGCCCTGGGCGGGCCGCAGGGTCCGATCGCCGAGAATCGAGCAGGCCACCGGCTCGCGACTGCGCACCCGGAAGCTGATGACCTGGCCGAGGCCGCCGCGATACCTCCCACTACCACCCGAATTGTCGCGCAGCGCTTTCCGCTCCAGCACGAGGGGAGACAGATTCTCGATGACCTCTACCGGGGTCCCCAGCACGCCAGAGGGAAACGCGGTCGCCGAGAGACCATCCTTGCCGGCTCGAGCGCCGGTGCCTCCCGAGGAGAAGAAGACGTAGCTGAACGGCCAATCGGCGAGATCCTTCCCGGAAATCTGGATTCCCCAGATGTTGGCCGAACCCTCCGCCATGACCCGCTCCGGCTGCGCCTGACCGAGCGCACCGGCGATCACGTGGGGCAGAAAATGGCCGATGACGTGGCGGGCCGCCACCGCCGCCGGCCGCTGCGCGTTCAGGATACAGTCCGCGGGCGCGGTGATGCGCAGGGGCCGGAACGCGCCCTCGTTGTTGGGCACGTCCGGGCTGACGACGACCTTGACCCCGTAGGTCGTGTACGCCTCGGTATAATTCATGACGACGTTCACCCCGCGCCGGCTGGCCGCAGACGAACCCGCGTAGTCGATGAGCAGCTCATCACCCCGCGCCTCGCAGCGAACCCGAATGGCAATGGGTTCGTCGAAGCCGTCGGAGATCATCTCGTACGCGTAGGCGCCGGGCCGCAGGGCTCGTATGGCCTCGCGCATGGCGCGCTCGGTGCGCGCGATGATGGCATCGGACAGGGGCTCCAGCCGCGACAGGCCGAACTCGTCCATGAACTCCAGGAGGCGCTCGCCCCCGACGGCGCCGCCCGCCATCTGCGCGTGGAAGTCACCCAGCACCATCTCGGGCAGCCGGACGTTGGCACGGATGATCTTCATCAGAGATTCGTTGGGCTCTCCCGCGTCGTAGAGTTTCATGATCGGGATCTGCAGCCCCTCCTCGTAGACCTCCCGGGCTTCCGCGGACAGCACGTGGCCGCCGATGTCGGCGGTGTGGCAGGTGGACATGAAGAAGGCGATGCAGTCGTCGCGCCGAAAGATGGGCGAGCAGATGGTGACGTCGTTGAGATGCCCCGACGTCTGCCAGGGATCGTTGGTGATCAGGACATCGCCAGGGCGCAGGGTTTCCAGGGGATAGGCGGCGAGGAAGTGCCGCATGGCCAGCGCCATCGAGTTGATGTGCCCCGGCGTGCCCGTCACGGCCTGGGCCACCATGTAGCCGCGCCGATCGAAGACCCCGGCCGAGAGGTCGCCGGCTTCGCGCACGATCGAGGTGAAGGAGGTGCGCTGCAGGGCCGCTGCCTGCTCGTTGACCACCCCGATGAGACGGCTCCAGCAGACCTCGAGGGTGACGGGATCCATCATGTCGCCGGTTCGGCTCGGCCGGCGTGGCCATCGCATCGATGGGCTTGGCTCGCCCCTCAGGGCCCCGGTCCGCGCGGCGGCTCGCCTGGTCACCCGGTGCCGCCCGGTGGCTTCCCCCACGGCCGATGGCTTCACGATGAGGGCGAGGGCGTCGTCGACACGGCACTCGGCGCCGGGTCCGATGACAGCGGTGGACTCGCGTTCCTCCACGATGGCGGGTCCCCCGAAGCGATCGCCCGGGGCGAGCGCGTAACGGTCGTACACCGGAGTCTCCACGAACCCTCCGGCCTCCTCGAAATACGCCGGGCGCCGCCCCTTCACGGCCTCATGGGCGCGCCGGCGCGCAGTGACCATCACGGCGGGCATGGCGGGCGCCGGGCCCGACACCGTGACCCGCCAGTTGAGAGCCTCGATGGCCATACCCTGCGGCAGGCGATGATAGAGGGCGCGGTAGGCCGTCTCGAAACTGGCGGTGATGGTCGCGAGTTGGTTCGCGTCGAGGACGCCGGCGGGAATGGTCGCCTCCACCTCGTGTCCTTGACCCACGTACCGCATCTCCGCGATCCGGGCGACGCGGATGTCGTCTTCCCGCACGCCTGCCCGCACGAGGAGCGCCCGGCCTTCCGACTCCATCCCGTCGAACAGGTCATTGATCGCGCGCCAGTCCGCTTTGTCCAGCCGCTGCCGGGTGGTGCGGACGAAATCGAAGGCGAGGGGCGCGGCGAGCAGTCCGTATGCAGAGATGGCGCCCGCGCCGAAGGGCAGCAGGATGCGCGGAATCCCGAGGATGCGGGCCACCTGCCAGCAGTGCACCGGGCCGGCGCCGCCGAAGGCGAAGAGCGGGTAGTTCCGCAGATCCTTCCCGCGCTCGGCGCCATGGATGCGGGCGGCGGCCGCCATGTTCTCGTTGACCACGCGGTGGATCCCGCGCGCGGCCTCGACCACGTCGAGCCCGAGCGGCCGAGCCACGTGTTCCTCGATGGCCCGCCGGGCGGCCTCGCGGTCGAGCGGCATGCGGCCGCCCAGAAAGAAGTCGGCGTCGAGATAGCCGAGCAACAGGTCGGCGTCCGTGACGGTCGGCAGGCGTCCGCCGAGGTTGTAGCACGCCGGGCCGGGATCGGCACCGGCGCTGTCGGGGCCGACTTTCAGGAGCCCGAGCCGATCCACGCGGGCGAGGGAACCACCGCCGGCGCCGATCTCGATCAGCTCGATGACGGGCACGCGCACGGGCAGGCCCGAGCCCCTCTTGAAGCGATCGGCGCGGGCCACCTCGAACTCGCGGGCCACCAGCGGGGCGCCGTCATCGATCACGCACGCCTTGGCCGTCGTCCCCCCCATGTCGAAGGACAGCATGCGGAGCTCGCCGCGCTGGCGGGCGGCTTGGGCCGCCGCCAGAGCCCCGGCCGCGGGACCAGATTCCACGAGGCGAATGGGAAGTCGCCGAGCCACCGGCGGAAGCGCTATCCCTCCGGACGACTGCATGATGTAGAGCTGTCCCGAAATGCTGCGCTCGACGAGGCGCGACTCGAGATCGGCGATGTAGCGCGCCATCAATGGCGCAACGTAGACATTGGCCGCGGTCGTCGACGCCCGCTCGTACTCGCGGATCTCGGGGACGACGTCCGACGAACACGACACCGGAAGGGCGGGACTGAATTCACGCACGAGCTCGGCCAGCCGTCGCTCGTGGACGGGGTTGACATAGGCATGCAGCAGACAGATGGCCACGGCTTCCACGCCCTCGTCGAGAACGGCGCGGATTACGCGACGGGCCACCTCCTCGTCGAGCGGTCGAAGAACGCTCCCGTCGGCGAGCAGACGCTCGGGGACTTCTCGGCGCAGGTGGCGCGGAACGAGGGGCGCCGGCGGCTCGATGAAAAGATCGTACATGTCGTAACGCCCCTCATGACGAATCTCCACGGCGTCGCGGAAGCCCTCGGTGGTGAGCAGGGCGGTGCGGGCGCCCTTGCGCTCGATGAGGGCATTGGTGGCGAGCGTCGTCCCGTGGACGACGGCCCGCACATCGGCGACCGCGACGGCCGCCTCGCCGAGGAGGGAGACGCTGCCCGCCTCCACCGCGTGAGCCGGATCCTTGGGGGTGGTGAGAACCTTCCCGACTCGGAGTGAGCCCGTCGATTCGTCGATGACCACGAGATCCGTGAAGGTCCCACCGACGTCGACTCCGAGCCGTGCGGACATGCCGACGAGTGTACCATCGCCGAAGCGCCCCACCCGGCGCAGGCGACGAAACGGATCGGGGGGGCCGACGCTTCTGGCGAATGCCAGAGAGGAACGCCGTCCGCGTGGCCCCATCACGTCGATGGGCTTCGCTCATCGCGGCGCCATAGCGCCCCCTCGAAATGCCAGCGACGGCGGGTCGCCTTGATAGGCTGGCGTCATGGCGAGTTCGCGCGCTTTGGAGGGGGATGCTGTCGCACGCGAACCGGCCATCGCCGACTTCCTCGCCGCCCTGCAAACCGAGCAGGGTGTTTCGCGCAACACCGTCGCCGCTTACCGACGCGATCTGTGCGATCTGGCCACTCGTCTGCGCCGCGAGGGGCGCTCGCTCACCTCGGCGTCACCCGAAGACATCATCGACTGGATGGATGCCCTGCGGCGAGCTGGGAGGAAGCCGTCTACGGTGGCCCGCCGTCTCGCCGCGGCGCGGGGATTCTTCCGTCATCTGGGCCAGGAGGGCCAGATCCGCCGGGATCCCACCGAGCACATCGAGCGCCCCCGCTTGCCCCGCCCGCTGCCGAAGACGCTCTCCCCTCAAGCCACCGCGGCGCTGGTCGAAGCGCCAGACGTCTCCACGCCGCGCGGTCTCCGCGATCGCGCCCTGCTCGAGCTGCTCTACGCGAGCGGATTGCGGGCGACGGAATGCCTGAGCCTGGCCGCGGGCGACGTCAACCTCAACGCGGGCTACGTCCAGTGCCTGGGCAAGGCCAGGAAAGAGCGCATCGTCCCCGTGGGAGAGGAGGCACTCCTCTGGATTCGCCGCTATCTAGAGATTCGCCCCCGACTCCTGCGTGGACGCCGCGATCCGGGGCGCCTCTTCCTGAGCCCGCGCGCTGGGGGGCTCACCCGGCAGGCCCTTTGGCAGATCGTCCGCCGCGCGGCCCGGACCGCGGGGATCCGCGCACGCGTCTCCCCCCACACGCTGCGCCACTGCTTCGCAAGCCACCTGCTCGAAGGCGGCGCCGATCTCCGGGCGGTGCAGACCATGCTGGGTCACGCCGACATCAGCACCACCCAGGTCTACACATATCTCCCCTCGGCGACCATTCACAAGATGTACCGCCAGTTCCATCCGCGGGCCTGACGCCTTTGGACCCAGGCCGGATTACACCTTCTCGCGCCTGATCATCCGCGAGAGCTTGGCCTCGAGTACCAGCTCGCCGCGCTGGTTGGTCACTCGGTGGGTGTAGGTGACGATGCCCCGATCGGACTTTTTCGTCTCCCGCTTGGCCGTGACCTCGACCTCGACGCGGATGGTGTCTCCCTCCAGCACGGGCGCCACCACTCGCATCTCACCACCCAGATACGCCATGCCGGTTCCGTGAATGATCCCGGTCTGGATGATCAGCCCCTCGGAGAGCGCGAAGGTCAGCGCGCCCGGGGCCGCGCGGCGCGCGAACATCGACTCGCGGGCGAGGTACTCCATGTCCATGAAGAGCGGCTCGGTGAAGCCGCAGAGATTGACGAAGGTGACGATGTCGGTCTCGGAGACCGTCCGGCCGTGGGTCTGGTACTTCGCTCCGACGGTGTGGGCCTCATAGGTCAGTCCCGGCATGTGCATCCCGTCTTCCTTTCCTACTCTCCTCGGACGGCGGGGCCCCAGCCCCGCGACGACCTGCGGCTCGCCCTGCGTCCTAGCTCGCCTCGGACGGCGGGGCCCCGGCCCTGCGACGACCTGCGGCTCGCCCTGCGTCCTAGCTCGCCTCGACCTGTGGCTCACCCTGCGTCCTGCGGCTACTCGCCGAGGTAGATGCGCCGGACCTCGGGGTTCTGGGCCAGCGCGCTGGCGGGACCCGAGAGCATGACGGTGCCGGTTTCCAGCACGTACGCCCGATGAGCGAGGGCGAGGGCCATGGCGGCGTTCTGCTCGACGAGCAGGATCGTCGTGCCCTCGCGGTTGATGTCACTGATGGTCTGGAATATCTGTTCCACGAGGACAGGGGCGAGCCCCATGCTCGGCTCGTCCAGGAGTAGCAGCCGAGGGTTCGTCATGAGGGCGCGCGCGATGGCCAGCATCTGCTGTTCCCCGCCCGAGAGGGTGCCGGCGATCTGGGCAAGCCGTTCGCGCAATCGCGGGAAAAGCGCGAGGGCGCGTTCGAAATCGCTGGCGATTCCGGTGTCGCGCCGGCGATAGGCGCCCATCAGCAGATTCTCGCGCACGGTCAGTCGATTGAAAATCCGTCGCCCCTCGGGGACGTGAGCGATCCCCTTCAGGACGACCTCGTGCGGGGGACGGCCGGTGAGCTGCTCTCCCTCCAGGGCCACGCCCCCTGTCCTCGGGGTCAGCAGTCCGGACACGGTCTTGAGCGTCGTGGTTTTGCCGGCGCCATTGTTGCCGAGCAGGGCCACGATCTCGCCGCGCTCCACGCGGAAGGCTACGCCCTTGAGGGCGTGGATTTCCCCGTAGTAGACGTGCAAGGCGTCAACGCTCAGCAGAGGCTGCTCCCGACGGCCGGTCAACGCTCAGCCGAGGCCGCTCGGTGGTCCGACCCGCACTGCTGCCGCGCCCCAGGTAGGCCTCGATCACGCGCGTGTCGGCCCGCACCTCCCCCGGCCGGCCCTCGGCGATTTTCTCCCCGTGGTCCAAGACCGTCACCCGATCGGAGACCTCCATGACCACGCGCATGTTGTGCTCGATGAGCACGATGGCCAGGCCGAGGTCGGCGACCAGGCCTCGGAGCAGACCCATCAAGCGGCGCGCCTCGTTCTGGGTCATTCCGGCGGTGGGCTCGTCGAGCAGAAGGACGGCGGGCTCTGAGGCGAGCGCGCGCGCGATCTCCAGGCGGCGCTGGTCGCCGTAGGGAAGGTTCCGGGCGACGTGGTTGGCGTGGGCGCGGAGTCCGACGCGCTCGAGCAGCATCGCGCCTCGCTCCCACGATTGACTCTCCGCGCGGCGGAAACGGGGGCCGCGCACCAGCACATCCCACAGCCCGAGGCGAATGCGCGCATGCATCCCCACCAGGACGTTCTCGATCACCGTCATGTTGCCGAAGAGGCGGATGTTCTGGAACGTCCGGCACACGCCGAGCCCGGTGATCTGGTCGGGGCGCCGGCCGGCCAGGATCTCGCCGCGAAACCGCACCTCGCCGGCGTCGGGCGCGTAGAGGCCGGTGAAGATGTTGAAGAGCGTTGTCTTTCCGGCCCCGTTGGGACCGATGATGGATGTGATCCCGCCGTCCAGGGCGAAGTCCACGCTGCTGACGGCGGTGAGTCCGCCGAAGCGTTTGGTCACCCCGCTCGCCTGGAGCAGCGGCGTCACGGCGCGGAAGGGTCGGGCGCGGCACTGCCCCGGGCGAGCTCGCGCTGACGCCGCTGAGCGGGCAGGATGCCCTGCGGCCGGAAGATCATCATGAGTACTAGGATGAGGCCGAAGATCATGCGCTCGTACTTGGCCGGCTCGAACTGAGTGGGGAGGTCGGCCAGGTTGAATCCGAGGACGGCGACTCCGGCATTCTTCAACTCGTTGAGCCAGAGCGAGAAACCCTTCAGAACCTGGAGGTTCAAGACGGTCACCACCGTGGCCCCCAGGACGGCGCCGGGAATGGAACCCATACCCCCGAGGATCACCATGGCCAGCACGCCGATGGACTCCAGGAAGGTGAACGACTCCGGATTGATGAAGACCTGCTTCGAGGCGAACACCACCCCCATCACCCCGGCGAACGACGCCCCGCAGGCGAACGCCAGGAGCTTGGCCCGTACGAGCGGGACCCCCATGGCCTGCGCGGCGAGCTCGTCTTCGCGCATGGCCTCCCAGGCCCGGCCGATGTGCGAGTCGGCGAGCCGGCGGTTGACCAGAATGACCACGACAACGATGGCCAGCACGAGGAAGTAGAAGAACTCGCCGTAGGAGAGTCCGAACGGGGCGGGGGGGCGCACGATGGGAGTGATGCCTTTGGGGCCATTGGTGATGTTGATGGGCTTGTCGAGGTTGTTGGCGAGCACGCGGATCACCTCACCGAAGCCGAGGGTGACGATGGCGAGGTAGTCGCCGCGCAGGCGCAGCACCGGCAGGCCGAGGATGATGCCGCAGGTGGCGGCGGTCAGAAGACCAAAGGCCAGGAAGACATAGAACCATCCAGGCGCAAGAGGGAAGCCGCTCCCGAACATCTGGTTGGCCTGCGGCGAGCCGAATATCGCCCACGTGTACGCGCCGACGGCGAAGAAGGCCACGTAGCCGAGGTCCAGTAGGCCGGCCAGCCCCACCACGATGTTGAGGCCAAGCGCGAGAGCCACGAAGATCCCGACCTGGGTGGCGATCTCCAAGTAGTAGCCGTTGTACGAGCCGATGATCGGCATCATCACCAGGAGAGCCACGGCGAAGAACGCACCGCGCAACCAGCCGGGCATACGCGCAAGGTAGATGCCCAGCAGCGAGCCCTGGAAGAGCAGGAAGGCGAGGACGGAGCGCGGGAAAATCGCCACGGCGGCCACCGAGATGGCGAGGGCGGCCACCGCCAGGCCCGACCGGATCATGCCCGCTCCCGAACGACTTCGCCGAGCAGGCCCTTGGGGCGGAAAATCAGGATGAGGATGAGAATCGAAAACGCGAAGATATCCTTGTATTCCGCGCCGAAGGCGCCGCCAGTCAGGAGCGAGAGATACGAGGCGGCGAAAGCCTCGAGTAACCCGAGGACCAGACCACCGATCATCGCTCCCGGGATGTTCCCGATCCCACCCAGGACGGCCGCGGTAAAGGCTTTGAGTCCGGGAATGAACCCGGTATAGGGATTGATGAGTCCGTACTGCACGCCGAAGAGCACCCCAGCCGCACCGCCCATGGCTCCGCCGATCAGGAACGTGAGCGAGATGATGCGATTGACGTTGATGCCCATGAGGCTCGCGGCGGACTGATCCTCGGCCACCGCGCGGATGGCCATGCCGATCTTGGTGCGATTGACGACGAGGTGCAGCACCCACAGCATCGCCAGGGCGCCGGCAATGACCACGAGCGCCTTCACCGAGATGTCGATGGTGGGCGTCAGCTCGAAGCGCACGTCGAGAGCATCGATGGTCGGGTACACGAGGTTGAAGGCATTGCGCCAGATGGACTCGACGAGGCGCACGACGTCTTGGAGGAAGAAGGACACGCCGATGGCCGAGATGAGGGGGATCAGGCGGGGGGAGGCACGCAGGGGACGGTAGGCTACGCGCTCCACCGTGACGGCGAGGAGACCGCTGACGGTCATACCGGCCACGAGGATGAGCAAGAGCAGGAAGGGCCACGGGACGTTCTCCAGAAGGCCGGCGCCCTTCATCCCGAGGAGAATCTCCACGCCCACGAAAGCCCCCACCACGAAGATCTCGGAGTGCGCGAAGTTGATGAATTCCAGGACGCCGTACACCATCGTATAACCCAGCGCGATGAGAGCGTACATGAAGCCGAGGATGATGCCGTCGAGGAGGACCTGGGGGAAGACGCCGACGAGCAGCCCAATGTCCATGGGCTAAGCGCCGCGGCCAGCGAACGGGCGCCCCACGCGATGGCGGTCTCGAGGAGCGTCACGGCTGCGCCGGGGCGCGCCGAGGATGGGAGAGGTGCCGAGGAGCGTCTCGGCCGCGCCGTGACGCTCCGAGCGTAGGGGGAGATGAGGGGCCAGGTCGGGGCCCCCCATGCTCATGGACGTCTGAGGCCTCCGAGGGGGGCCCGCCGGCCTCGCCACCGGAATCCGTCGAGTCGCGGCCCTACTTCTTCGCCGTCGCGGGCGGCGCGATGGTCAGCTGCTTGACGATCTTGTTGTCTCCCCACTTCTCGGGGTTGTCGTTGACCACCTGCAGCACGAAGTAGAGGGCCTTCTTGCGATCGCCTTTGCTGTCGAATTCGATCTCGCCGGTGATCCCGTCGTATTTCACCTTGCGGATCGCCGTCGACACGTCTTCACGGGTGGGCGCCTTGCCGCCCTTCGCTGCCATCTCGACCGCCTTCAGGGCGATGGCGGTGGCGTCGTAGGCCTCGGCGGCGTATGGCTCAGGGTTCTTCCCGAACTTCTTCTTGAAGTCCTCGACGAACTGCTTGGCCTTCGGCAGCGCCGAGGCCGGTCCGGCCGCCGACGTGTAGTACATGCCGACCACCGCCTTGCCGGCGATCTTCGTGAGATCAGAGGAGTCCATGCCATCCGGCCCCATGAACTTGCCCTTCAGGCCCTTCTCTCGGGCCTGCTTGAAGAAAGGGGCGCCCTGATCGTAGATGCCACCGAAGTAGACGAGATCGGGATTCTTGGCTTTGATGGGCGTGATGATGGGATCGAAGTTGGACTTCTCTTCGGTGCCTTCGAAGCCGAGCACCTTGATGCCCTTCTTTTCGGCGTCGGTCTTGAAGAACTCCGCCACGCCCTGCCCGTAGGTGGTCTTGTCGTGGACAATGTACGCGCTCTTCGCATTCACCGTCGTCTTGGCGAACTCCGAGCCGACCACGCCCTGGACGTCATCGCGGCCACACACCCGGTTCACGTTCGGGTAGCCGCGGTCGGTGACGGTCGGATTCGTGTTGGCCGGCGAGATCATGGCGAGGTTGACTTCCTTGTAAACCTCCGACGACGGGATAGCTACTCCCGAATTGAGGTGGCCGATGACGGTCAGGATGTCCTTGTCGGCGGTGATGTTCTTGGCGTTGGCCACCCCGACGTCAGGCTTGGCCTGATCGTCGAAGGGGACCAGCTCGACTTTGAAGCCGGCTTTCTCGAGATTGCCTTTGAACTTGTCGATGGCGAGCTGGGCGCCGAGCTTGATGCCCTCGCCGAGGGCGGCCTGACCTCCGCTGAGCGGACTCTGGGTGGCGATTTTGACGGTGCCCTTGCTCTGAGCATCGAGCATGGTGACGGCGGGGCCGGCGACCAGCGCGAGGGCCACCACTGACGCGAGCGCCAAATGCAACAGGTTCATGGATACACCCTCCTTGCTGGCACGGTGGGTCGGGTTTTGGGGCGCATTATAGCGACCCTCGTGCACCTTCGGTCAAGCAGGTGATCCGTCTTGCCGACTCGCAGTGGTGGACCGCCGCTCAGGACGCCGCGGTCGCCCCCGCCAGGCTTTCCAGGAGCCGGCCGAAGCCCGTGATCTTCGCGGTGAGCCTCAGCGCGCGGTAGGCTGCCCAGACGCTCGCCTGGTTGGACGTCACCACGGGCTTACCGGTGCGCCGCTCCAGCTCGGCCACCGCCTCCATCGCGCGCCATGCGGTGCAGGAGCAGAGAAGCGCGTCGGCTTCGGGTCGGCACACCCGAGGAGCGAACCTGACCACGTCTGCCGGTTCGAAATCGTTGATGCCCTGATTGCCCGAGGCGGCGGCGCGGGGCTCGCCCTCCACGTTGAGAACGGTGAAGCCGAGCGCCTCGAGGTAGGCGCGAAGCTGGCGGTTGTTCCAGTCGGGATAGGGCGTCGCCACGGAGATCGTCCGCGCGCCGAAGAAGCGCAGCGCTTCTACCACCGAGGGGCTGGTGGCCACTGCGGGAACGCCGGCCGCGCGCTGGATCAGATCGATCATGTCGCGGTCCCAGCCCGGCCCGCGATAGAAGCTGCCGGTCGTGCAGCCGTAGGCGACGACATCTACCTTGGCCGTCGCGAGGTAGCGGGCACCGGCTTCGACCTCAGCGTTCATGCGGTCCATTCCCGGGGCGCCGGCCGCGTCGTTGGTGAGCCAGAGCCGCTGGCCGTGGATGGTCACGCCGGGCGGGGCCACCAGCTGGAAGTCACCCTCGAAGGTGGTGTTGGTCGAAGGCCCCATGACGCCGATCCGGCTCCGCGCGCTCATTGGTCATACCCTCCTGGTCAACGGTAGTTGATCGATGACGGCGCGCATCAGCGCCTCATGCTGGAGGTCACTGCCGCGGCCTTTCCCCGCGTTCCGATCCAGAATCCACGGCGGGCTGGATGAGTCGCCCGTGCAGTCGCATGCTGTCGGCGCCCGTGAACCGACCCGCCAGAAAGGCGGGATCGCCGAGCACCTTGAGGTGGAACGGAATGGTGGTCTTCACGCCCTCGACCACGGTCTCCAGCAAGGCGCGCCGCATTCGCGCGATGGCTTCCCCGCGGTCCCTGGCGTGGACGATGACCTTCGCGATGAGCGAATCGTAGAACGGCGGGACTCCGTAGGGGGCCATCAGATGGCTGTCCACCCGCACCCCCACACCTCCCGGGGGAATCCACGCCGTCACCCGCCCGGCACTCGGGGCAAAGGTGTCGGGATCCTCGGCGTTGATGCGGCACTCGATGGCATGGCCGGACAAGGAGAGCGCATCTTGCCGGTAGCCCAGGGGGTCGCCGGCGGCAATCCGAATCTGCTCCCGCACGAGGTCCATCCCGGCGAGGACCTCGGTCACCGGGTGCTCGACCTGGATCCGAGTGTTCATCTCGATGAAGTAGTAGCGGTTCTCGTCGTCGACCAGGAACTCTACGGTGCCGGCGCTCACATAGTTGACCGCCCCGGCCACCGTGAGGGCCGCCTTGTGGAGTCCGGCCCGCGCGACCGACGAGAGCCCTGGCGCCGGCGACTCTTCGATGAGCTTCTGGTGTCGGCGCTGGACGGAGCAGTCGCGCTCGCCGAAGTGCACGCGAATCCCGCTCCGGTCACCCAGCACCTGCACCTCGACATGCCGCGCGGCCTGAATGAACTTCTCGACGTACACCTCTGACGAGCCGAAGGCGGTTCCCGCTTCGGACTGGCAGGTGGCGAATGCCTGGGCCGCGATCGCGGCGTCGCGGGCGATCCGCATTCCCCGGCCACCGCCGCCGGCGGCGGCCTTGAAGATCACCGGGTAGCCTATCTGGCTGGCCAGCTCCACAGCCTCTGCCGCGTCTTTGAGCGGGCCGTCGCTTCCAGGCACCACGGGAACGCCGGCCTGCTTGGCGGTGAGCCGCGCCTGAGCCTTGTCACCCATGAGGCGGATGGTTTCGGGCGTCGGGCCGATGAAGGTAATCGAGCAGGCCCGGCACACTTCGGCAAAGGACGCGTTCTCGGCCAGAAAGCCGTAGCCCGGGTGGATCGCCTCGCTATCGGTCACCTCCGCCGCCGAAATGATGGACGGAATATTGAGATAGCTCGCGCGGGCATCGTCAGGTCCCACGCAAATCGACTCGTCGGCGAACCGGACGGGCAGGGAATGGGCGTCGGCCTTGGAGTAAGCGAGGACGCTGGGAATGCCCATCTCGCGGCAGGTGCGGATGATCCGGAGGGCGATCTCGCCCCGGTTCGCAATGAGGATCTTTTGGAAGGGCACCGGCCGCCCGCGCTATCGCCGGCCCGTGCCCCGCCGGTCCCGCGGGCTGAAATAGATCGGTCGGCCGATCGGCGGTGAGGTCACCCGTCTTTTCTGTGCCCCGCCGAGGCCGTCACCGGGAGGGCTCGATCATGAAGAGGGGTTGGCCGTACTCCACGGGCTGACCATTCTCGACTACGATCTTCGCGATCCGTCCCGCCGCCTTGGCCTCGATCTCGTTCATCAGCTTCATCGCCTCGATGATGCACACGATCTGGCCTTCTTTCACGACGTCACCCTCGCGGACGTAAGGCTCGGCGGTGGGCGACGATGCGCGATAGAACGTCCCCACCATGGGAGCTTCCACCGTCACGACTCCGGGAGCGGCCGCGGCGGCGAGGGGTTCGGAGACGAGTGGGGTACTGGGGTCGGGGCGGCTCCCGGCCACCGCGTTCTGGCCTCTTCCCGGCACGGCGCGGGCCAGGCGAATGCGCGTCTCGCCGATCGCCACCTCCAGTTCACTCAGGCCCAGCTCTCCGAGGACAGTACCGAGCTGGCGGACCAGCTCGACGACAGTCGGCTGGTCCACTGGAGACTGAAGGCGTCGGCGCTTCATCACGCGCTGCTGACGCGGCCGAGGTACTCGCCGGTCCGAGTATCGACCCTGACGACATCGCCTTCGTTGAGAAAGAGGGGAACGTGGACGATCGCACCCGTTTCGAGGGTGGCCGGTTTGCTGCCTCCCTGGGCGGTGTCGCCCCGCACGCCGGGATCCGTCTTACTGATCGCCAGCTCCACGAAGTTCGGTAGCTCGATGGCCGCCGGCGCACCATCGATGTACAGCAGGTCGACCTCGGTGTTCTCCTTCAAGTAGTCGCGGGCGTCGCTCACTTCGTCCGCGGACAGCGAGACCTGCTCGTAGCTCTCCGTATCCATGAAGTGATAGCGATCGTCCCGATAGAGATACTGCATGTGCTTCTCTTCGAAGTCGACCAGCTCGACCTTCTCACCCGAGCGAAAGGTGTTGTCAATGACCCGGCCCTGCTTCATGTGCTTGAGCTTGGTCCGCACGAAGGCCCCGCCTTTGCCGGGCTTGACATGCTGGAAGTCGACGATGGCGTAGGGCTGCCCGTCGAAGACGATCCGCAACCCTTTCTTGAACTCCGCGGTGGAAACCTGCATGACGATCTAGCCTTTCCGGCGGAAGCGCGCGCGCAGCGCCCGTTCCAGGCCCTCGCGCGCCTCCACGTGGTGGGGATCTCGCCTGAGGAGTCGGGTGAAGATGTGCGCCGCTTCCTCCGCCAAGCCCTGGTCCAGGCACAGGGCACCGAAGGCAATCGTGACAAACGTATCGTCGCTCAGCACCCGGACGAGGCCGCTGCCCTCGCTGCGCATTCCCGGATCCGCCCGCAGCAGACCGAGCAACGCGCGCGACGCCCGATCGTGCGCATCGAGGACAACTACCTCCTCGAGGTGGTGCACGGCGGTGTCGATGTCGCCCTGGCGACGCGCGATCTCGGCCATCACCCGGTGACCCTGGACGTCCTTGGGGCTCAGCGCGAGGATGGCCCGCGTCTGGGCGATGGCCGCGTCGAACTGCCCTTCGTCGGCGAGGGCTCGCGCCAGGATCAACCGGCCCTCGGTGTCGCGCGGATGGCGCGAGAGCCCCTCGCGGCAGCAGGCGATGGCGTCGGCGACCCGCCCCGCGCGGCGATAGAGCTCCGCGAGCTGGGCGAAGACGAGAGACGTCGGGTCCCGCGCCAGGCGTTCTTCCTGACGGCGGATCGCGTTGGCCAGTGCCGGGTCCTCCGTGAGGGGAGCATCGTCGGATGCTATGGCGAGGTCTCGACAACGCGCACCGCCGGAGTCAATGCGCGGCGGGCGTCTGGAGCCCCTCGAGCACGGCCCGCACGTCGTCGCGCGGGATGTCGTACTCAACTCGAAAGCGGCCAATCTCCGGCGCGAGCACGAAGGGAATCCGCCCATCCTTGGCCTTTTTGTCGTGGCTCATCGCTTCCATGACGGTGTCCACAGCGATGCCCGGTGCGCGGACCGGCAAGCCCAGTGCCTCCAGCAATCGCTCCTGGCGAGCCACCGTCTCGTCGGAAGCCAAGCCGCGCCGTCGGGCCAGACGCGCTTCCCCCACCATCCCGAGCGCCACCGCCTCGCCATGCGTCCAGCGTGCATAGCCGCTGGAGGCTTCGAGGGCGTGCCCGAGCGTGTGTCCGTAATTCAGCACCGCGCGGAGGTCGGATTCGCGCTCGTCGCGCTCGACGACGCCGGCCTTGAGACGGCACGACCCGCCGATGACGTCCTCCAGAATGGCTGGATCACGCGCGAGGATGGATGCCGTCTCGCGCTCCAGGAGCGCGAAGTAGGAGGCGTCCAGCACCGCGCCGTGCTTGACGACCTCAGCCAGTCCGGAGCGGAAATCACGCCCGGGCAAGGTGTCGATGGTCAGGGGATCCACCACGACGAGGCGCGGCTGATGGAAAGCGCCGATCAGATTCTTGGCCTTCGGATGGTCGATGGCGGTCTTGCCGCCGATGGAGGCATCGACCTGAGCGAGCACCGTGGTGGGAAGCTGCACGAAGTTCACTCCGCGCATGTAGGTGGCGGCCACGAAGCCCGCCACGTCGCCGACGGCCCCCCCGCCCAGCGCCAGCACGGTCGACGTGCGATCCAGCCCGGCCTGGAGGAGCGAGTCCCAGCACCGTTCGGCCACCGCAAGCTGTTTGGCGGCCTCGCCGTCGGGAACCTCGGCGACGCTCACTTCGAATCCTGCCTCGCGGAGCCGATCGGCGACCAGCTTGCCGTGGAGCCGGATAATTTGAGGCGAGCTCACGAGGGCCACGCGCCGACCCACGCGGAGAGCGCGCAGATGCTCGGCGAGGCGGGGCAGAGCCCCGCGCTCCACGACGATCGTATAGGACTGCGAGCCCAGGCGAACAGGAATGACCATCGGAGTGACCGCCGAAGCTTAGAGTAGCACGCCAGGATCGCCGCGCGTTCGGCGACTAGCGGGGAGGATGAACAGACTTCGGCGGCACCGCCTGGCGCAGCACGCTAGGGGTCAGGAAGACCACCAGCTCACGGCCTTGCTCGAAGTTCTCGGAGATCCGAAAGAGTGCGCCCAGGATCGGGATATCGCCGAGCACCGGCACCTTGCGGACGTTGTTGCGCACCTCCGTTCGAGCAATGCCCCCGATGACGAGGCGCTCTCCCTCCTTGATCAGGACTTGGGTGATGGCCTTGCGCGTGTTGATGGCGGGTGGCGTGCCGGCGCTTCCGAGATTCACGACATCGCCCCGCGAGTTGTTCTCCACGATCACCACCATCCTGATCTTGCTATCATCGACTTCCTTGACCACGGTGGGCGTCACGTCGAGCTTGAGGGCCGCCTTTTTGAACTGGATCTGCGTTCCCGCGGCGCTGACCGTGGTATAGGGAATCTCCTCGCCGAGCTCAATCGAGGCCAGGCTGTTCTCGACCGTCACGATCTCGGGACGAGCGAGGGTGCGGGTCTTGCCCTGCTCGGCGAGGGCCTGCAGGGCCAGGTTCACGTTGAGGTTGGTCCCGACGATGCCGAAGGCGATGCCCGTCGTGGGGAGCGGTCCCTGGGTGGGCAGCGTGCCGATGGGAAGGTTCACGATGTTGCCGCCCAAGGGGAGTCCCGTGAGCGCGCTGATCGGAAGCCCCTGGGAGAGAGTGAGAGCAGTATTTGCCGGGCTCAAGCCCTGGACGGGGATTCCGCCTCGAAAGAGGTCGCCGGGATTGAACCCCTGACCGACGAGAGTTTGCGAGCCGGCGTTCTGTGCCACGAAGCCGCCCCACTGGACGCCGATCTGCTCGAGCGCGCTGCGCTCTAGGATCTCCATCCGCGCCTCGATCTTCACTTGAGGCACCGGGATGTCGATCGACTCGCGGATGAGCGTTCGGATCCGTTCGATGTCCGCCTGGTACAGCCGCAGAAACAGGGTGTTCGTGGGTTTATAGGCGCGGATGGTGAGCCGCTTCTCGAATACTTCCGGCGGTACCGGTCCCGGCAGCGGCGGAACGGGCGGAGGCCCGAACAGGGCCGAGAATGGCGGCTCGGGAATGACCGGTGGACCGGTGGCGACATCTCTCTTTCTCGCGGCGTCCTCGGCCCCGATGCCGAGAAGACCCTGCAGCGTCTTTGCGACTTCGTCGGCGTCCGCGTAATAGAGGCGGACCGTGGCCTCCATGAGTGGTCCTCGCGCCGCTGTCTCCTTCGCTTCGTCCTCCGCCTGCTGTCGCTTGCGCTGGGCCTCCTGCTGCTTGGCTTGTGCCTCGATCTCCTTGGCCCGCGCCTCGGCTTCCTTGGCGCGTATCTCTACCTCGGCCTTTCGCTTGGCTTCCTCGGCGCGGGCCTTGGCCTCCCGCTCCTTCAGCAACTGCTCGCTCGAGACGATCCTGATGACGCCGTCGCGTTCGATCCTCTCGAGGCCCTTGGCTTCGAGGATCGTGTCGAGCGCCTGCTCCCACGGGACGTTGCGCAGCGCGATGGAGATCTTGCCCTTGACGTCGTCGGACATGACGATGTTCTTGCCGCTCTCTGCGGCCAGGATTCTCATGACGTTCACGATGTCGGCGTCCTTGAAGTCGAGCGAGATGAATCGCGGTCCCCCGGTGCGGAGTTCGGGCGCTGACGCGTCCGACGAGAGCCGCGGGCCCGGCGAGCTTCCCGAGGGCGTGAATGGTGCCCGGCTCACCGGCACGGACAGGTTGCCGGCCGGCGTAGGAGCGGCGGGCGGCGCCTGGGCAACGCGTGGGGCGAGGATCAGCACCAGGGCCAGGACATCCCTGAGCCGGTGGTGGGGGAGACTCAACTCTGTCCTGAGCGGTGGGGGAGACTCAACTCTGTCCCAGAGTGAGAACGATTCGCTCGCTCAGGAGCCCGGCCTTCGGAGGGATGTCGAAGAGCGCGGAGTCTGGGCGGATTTGGATCAGACGGCCGTCCTCGATTGCGTCTCCCGGCTTGAGGACATAGCCGATGCCGTCGGGCATTTCGACCAGGGCCAGCGGTCCATCCACCCCGTGGACGATGCCCGCCAATTTCGCCGACGCGATGACCGAGCGGCGACGCGCGGTTGGCCCTGCCGTTTCCGGTCCGGGAGGAGGGACGGGCTCGAAGGGATCGCGTCGGCCCCGCGAGGCGTACTCCGGCGGGAGAGCGGCAAGGGGCTGGCCGGTGAGGCTCGTGGATGGGGCGGCGGCGTTCGGTGGCGCCGCGGTGGTGGGGATCACTGACGTGCCAGAGCCCGCCGAGGTCTGCTCGGGCGGCTTCGCCACCAGGGCCGTCGTGGGGGCGGCGGACGGCTCGGTGCAGGCGGCTTGAGCCAGAACGACGACAGGGAGCCACGCGGTACGCGTCGTCGGACCGCGACTCATGATGGCGTCAGCGGATTCGCCGGCCGCGGGCTGCTGCCAAGCGGTGGCGAGGGGTGGCGGAGGCCGGCGTTGGTGGCGGGGCGCCCACCGGTCGATACACAAAGGTGATTAACGTCATCTCGGCGCGCATCGAGACCGCCGGCCGCTCGAGCCCGGTCATTCGAAGCGTGCTGACCGTGACCAGGCGCGGGAACCCGGCGACGCGCTCGAGGAACTCTCCGAGCTGGTGATACGTGCCCTCGGCGGTCACGGCAATCGGGATCTCGATGTAGTAGTCCTGGATCCGCGGGTCCCGCGGCTGAAACAGCGCCACCGCCAGCCCTGTCGAAGCGGCGGCGTCGTACATTGAGTGGTAGAGGGGCGGGATCTCCCGTTCGGTTGGGAGCTTCCGGGCAATCGATTTGAGGCGTCCCTCCAGTTCGATCGTCTCGGGTCCGTAGCGCGCGAGATGCTGCGCTGCGGCCCGGGCGTGGGCGACCTCTTGCGCCAGGGCGGCCAGATGCACTTCGAGCAGCGCCATCCGCGCCCGTATCGGTGAGAGGACCACGAGGTAGGTTCCGGCACCGATCACCGCCAAGCACGGCACCGCCCACGCGAGCTTGAGGGCGGCCGCCGCGCTGCGCAGGGGTGCCAGCAAGGTGGTCATGTCACGTCCGGAATCGGCAGGTGACCTCGAACGTGACCGGCGCGGGGGGAATCTTGTCCACGTCTTGCTTGGAGGTGACGATCTCCACCTCCGAGAACTTCCCCGAGGCTCGGAGGTTGAGCATGAGATTCGCCACCGCCCTCGCGGAACGGGCCGATCCCACCGCGCGCAGCTCCAGTCCGCGTCCTTCCAGGGACGTGAGCCACAACTCGGCGGGGATCACGTCGAGGAACGCGTCGAGGATTCGGATGGTCGTGTCCTGGCCCCGCGTCAACTCCTGGAGCGCCCGCGCGCGTCTGGTAAGGTCGGCGAACGCCTCGCGCATGCGCTCGCCGCGACCGAGCAGTGCCTTGTGGCTGGTCAGTTCGTGCCTGAGGATGTTGATCCGCTTGTTGAGTTGCATCTCGTCATGACGCAGCAGCGCGTACCACCAACCGAATCCGGCCAGGACCACGATGCACGCCGCGCCGCCAGCCACTGCCACCAGCGATCGGCGCACCCGGGGCGGACGCACGCTGGGCGGAGCCAGATTAATTCTGATCACACGCTGGCCCTGTCGGCGCGTCGGCGCAGACTGAGCCCCAGCGCCAGGGTCAGGGCCGGGCCCACGCTGGAGATGGTGTCGGCGCACGCCGGGTCCACGGCGAGCGTGTCGAAGGGGCGCGCGATCTGGACGGGCAGACCGAGGGTGGAGGTGAGGGTCTCGTCCAACCCTTCGAGCATCGCCCCGCCCCCGACCAGCAGGATCCGTACGACGTGCGTGGCCGTCACGTCGCTCTCGGCGTGGTAGTCGAGCGTGCGCTGGATCTCGCGCCCCAGGTCGCGCGAGATCGCCTGGCAAGTCCGGGCCACCACGGCGGCACCGGTACGTCGGTCGGCGCCCGTCTTAAGAGCCTCCGCGCGGTCGAACGGAATGCCGAGGCGGGTGGCTATGGCGTGGGTGTACCGACTTCCGCCAAACGGCACGTCGCGCACGAAGTGAGTGACTGAGCCCGCGACGATCGCCACTTTGGTCATGGTGGCTCCGATGTCGACCAGGGCCATGCGCTCCCTCTCGGCCCCGCCGCTGACCTCGAGGTGGTTGCCGAGGGCGAACCCATCCACGTCGACGACGATCGGATCGAGCCCCGCCTGCCTCACCACCGTGTGGTACTCCATCACCTTCGACTTCTTGGCCGCGACCAGCGTGAGATCGATCAGCCGATTCTGCTGGGTGATGACGTGGTAGTCGAGGAAGACTTCGTCAACGGCAAAGGGAATCTGGTGCTCAGCTTCGATTCGGATGGCGTCCCTCAGCTCTTTGTGGGGGACTTGGGGAATCTGCAGCTTCTTGATGATCAGCTCGCGCCCGCAGATGCCTACGGTCGCTTGAGTGCTGGTGATCCCGGCCCGGCCCACCGCCGTTCGGATCGCCTCCACCGCCGCCCCCGTGTCGGTGATGGTGCCCTCCGCCACCGCTCCGATGGGAAGGGCGACGGCGGCGCAGCGCGTGACCATGTATGACGCAGCGACCCGGCGGAGCTGGATGACCTTGACCGCCGCCGATCCGATATCCAGACCGAAGGCCTGGGAGGGTCGGTGGGACGGCAATCGGTCGCGAAGGGAAGCGAGCATGGCGGGCGACTAGGGCTGGCCGACGATCTCCCGGTAGCTGCCGAGCTTCGGGTACCATCCGGATCGACCGTAGGGATCGAACACGCCGATCGTGTCGGCAGTCCCCGCGATGGCGTCACGAATCCCTCGCCGGGTGCTTCCGTCGCCTTGACATCGAAAATTGATCCGGACATCGGCGGCGCTCGCGGGGTCGATGCGGTTTGGCGCGCCGCCGAGATTGCGAGTGACGACGGCGCCGTTCACGGTCAGGGCCCGGTTGGCGGTGGCCGTGCTCACCTCGAAGCGGTCCTCGGCGTAAAGGAGTCCGTCGATGGTGAGCCGCTGCCACGCGGGCGAGCAGCCGGGAGGGCAGCGAAACGTGATGCGGCCGCCGGTGCCGGGGCCCCGCGGGCCCACGGCGACGAGCCAGCCCGTCCATGTCGTATGGTCTCCATAGACTTCGATCTCGAGGTCGCCTTCGACGTACACCACGGACTCGGGGGCGGGCAGGGGCGACTGGCCGTCGAAGATCATCGGGCTGGTTTGGTAGAAGGTTCCGGTCGATACCGCCAGCGCCTTCAGTGCCGCCAACTCGCTGGGCGTGAACGCCTGATTGGCGAACACGAAATCGGGGGGCGCGGCGGAGCCGCGGTGCAGGATGTCGACTCCCTCCTCGTTCGGGATGGCGTTGCCCGGGCCCCACACGAGTCCTGCATTCGCGACATCGTGGCCTCCATCAGCGGCGCCGCCGGCAAGTGGCGGCAGCGACTCGCCCTGGCGCGTGCACCACGACTCGAAGTCGACGCTCCCATCGCGCCGCGCGTCGACCTCCCCTCTGAGGCTGCCCCCTGCGGGCAGGAGGACGGCGGCGGGGATCAGCAACGTGCTTGCCAGGGAATCGCGGCGAATGACCGTCTCGAGTGTTCGCACCGCCCGATTGGCCGCCGCGTCGGGGTCGACCGAGTCACTCGCCGCGGCGATCCCGCTGACGGTGATCTTTCGTTGATTCGCCTTCTCGAACGTGGTCCAGCCATCGTCGATCGATACTGCGATGCGGTAGCTCGCGCGGGTGCCGGGAATCCGGATGAACGGCGCCGCGGCGAGCGTGGTCGCAAAGCCCGTGGACAGAGCGTGCGGGTTCGACAAGGCCACGACGGCCGCTTCGAGACCAGATTCGGCGGCCAGACGTGCCTGCACCGCGAGAAGATGATTGCTCGCGATGATGGGTTCGGACGCGCTCAGGGCGTTCAGGGCGAGGATCAGCGAGACGACGATCAGCAGAGCCAGGGCAGTCAAGGGGAGGGCCACTCCGCGCTCGCTCACCCAGCTCACCGCTTCCGCCCCACCAGGCGGCTCACCACCATTGATTGTTCGATGCCGCTGACGTTGCCGCCGAGGCCGGAGGTGGGCGAGTAGACGACGGCCACGGTCACCAGGCGGAGATCCGCGGTGGCGATGGAACATACGCCTGTCCCCGCGCACGTGTGGATTCGCACGGCTCGCCCGAACTGCTCGAAGGGACCCGGCATGGTCCCAGGGGCCTCGTCGGGGAATGGCGCGTATCCCGCACCGGTCCCCGAGCATCCCGAGGTGACCGGAGGCAACACGGGAGATGGGGATATGCCGAGGCAATCTTCGCTTCCATCCCACCGCGCCGCCCGTACTTGCTCGACGCGTTCATCGGCCAAGACGACGGCCATGGACCGATAGCGGCCCTCGCGAATGCCGTAGCTAGACAGAGCGAGCATGCCCACGACACCCGCGAAGCCCATGACGAGCACGGCGGCGGCAATGAGAACCTCAGCCAGCGAAAAGCCGTGGTCACAGCGATTCACGGTGTGATGTTCACCCGACCTGACGGCGCCACCACTACGCTGAGATGCTGTCCGTTCCTCGAGACGGTGTACGTACCTCCCGGGGCGGCCACGCCCAGAGCGGTGAAGACGACGTCGGCCGTTGCCGCGGTGACGGTCACGCGGTTCTGGAGGGTGATCCAGCCGCTGGCGTCGATCCGCGCGTCAAATCCGCGGCCCTGGGCGCCGTAGAAGTTGGCCGCGGCCGCGCACGGGTTGGCATGAGCGACCAGGAGGCGAACGCGGTGCGAGCCCGCAGAATCCCAGTTCACGCACACGCGGGTGTTCTCCTTGATGGCGAGGGCCCGCGCGAGGTTCATCAAGGTCACCAACTCCTCGGCGCCCGCCTTCACGGCGCTGCCGTGGACGTAGGTGTGGAACATCGGGACGCTGGCCGCGGTGACGATGCCGATGAGGGCGACGACGACCAGCAGTTCGGCGAGGCTGGCCCCAGCGGCGACGAGGACCAATTCGGCGAGGTGGGCCCCGGCGGCGCCAGGCTGCGCCGCCGGACCATCAGCACAACGGCGGGACGCCCGCGGCGTGGGGCAGGTGCTCCGAGGAGCGAGGGCTGGCTGGATCATCATCGCCCGTGGACAGCGAAGGATTTAGCAAGTCGTGTTCCCGGCATGCGCCGGACCAAGAAGTTGTCTGGCGCGGCTCCCGAGCGAGGTGATGCCCTGCTCTCTGGGCACGCTGCCCGACAAACTTCACAGGCCGAGGAACTCGGGGGGATCGATGAGGAGCGCCGTCGCTCCGCCCAAGGCCAGGAAGGGACCAAAGGGCACCGGATCCTTCCGCCCCTTGCGCCCAGTCAGGAGAAGCCCGGCGGCGACCAGGCCCCCAGCTACGACGGCCACGAACAAAGCGAACAGGCCCAGCCGCCAGCCCAGGAAGGCGCCGAGCATGGCGCCGAGCTTCACGTCACCGAAGCCCATGCCGCCCTGGGGATGGGTCTCGGAGTAGAACCAACCGCTCGCCTTGACGACGGCGAAAAGGAGGCCTCCGCAGACGAGGACGCCGAGCAGCGCGTCGAGCCACGAGGTGAGACCGGTGGCCGGAGCCCCGGGCAACCCCACGGCGATCCCCGGCAGGGTGATCGCGTTGGGGATGATCTGGTGGGTGAGATCGATGGCGGTAATGGCGATGAGCGCCGCGAGCAGTGCGCTGGCCAGCGCAAAGGCGGGGGTGAGCCCGAAGCGGGCAAACGCGGCCAGCAGCGCGGCGGCGGTGCTGAGTTCGACCAGCGGATAGCGCCAAGAGATCCGGCCCCCGCAGGAGCGGCAGCGCCCTCGCAGAAGGACGAATGACACGAGGGGAACGTTGTCGTGGGCCGCGATCGGCGTGGCGCAGCGAGGGCACACGGACCGGCCGAGGAGATTCTGCCCGCTGGGCACGCGAACGATGACGACATTGAGAAAGCTGCCGATGACCAGGCCCAGCGCGATCACGAACGCGAAGGTCATGCGGGGACTGGAGGGCGCGACCTCGTCGGCGCGCTCTGCGCGGCCGCAACGCTGGACGTGCTCATACGCCTCGTCATGATACGCCAGAGAACCACGTCGGGGGCGCCAGAGGCGCATGCTTCGACGCACGAGGACGTCGACGTCGGTGACCCGTTCGATGGACGCAGCGTCCTCGCGACCATGCGCGGGAACGGCCTCCCGCGCGTCGGCCAGGAAAGTCAGGGACAGCTACTGACGCCGCCGCTGTTGGCGAAGCTGCCGTCACCAGCGGCGCAGAACACGAAGGAACCCACCAGTGCCGCCCCGCCCGGCGCCACGTCCGGGGCGTAGGTGTAGGCGGCCGGCCAACCTCCACCGCTCGGCGGAGTTGGGAGGTTGCCGATGAACGGCCCTGCCGTGACGCCGGCCACGGTGCTGGCCGTGGTCAGGGCCGTGGCGAGGTTCGCGGCGGTGGGGAGAGTCCCGGTGTGGGCCGCGTAGATACTGATGGCCGATCCCACCGTGCGAACGTCGGCCTGAGCTTTCGCGATGCGCGCGCGGGCCTGCAGGTTCGCGTAGAGCGGAATGGCCACGGCGGCGAGGATCCCGATGATCGCGACCACGATCATCAGTTCGACCAGGGTGAAGCCGCGATTGTTCCCCCCTCGGAATTGCTGCCGGCAGCACGTGGTCATGGACGCCCCCTGCGGAAGAGTTCGGTACGTTCCTCGATCGGCTGCACCTCGCATGCCACGAAACCTCGACGAAGACCTTCGAGTGAGGGCTCGGCCCGTGCGGATCGGTGGCGGGGAAGGATTCGGCGGGGCGCGACGCCCCTCCGACGACTAACGAATGACGGTGACGAGGGTAAAGATCGGCAGGTACATCGCGATGACCAGGCCGCCGATGACGACACCCAGGAACACGATCATGGCTGGCTCCAGCATCGCCGTGAGCGTCGCCACCGAGGAGTCGACCTCGTCGTCGTAGAAGTCGGCGATCTTCGTGAGCATCTCTTCCATCGAGCCCGTCTGCTCGCCCACGTTGATCATTTGCACGACCATGGCCGGAACGTATGGGGTTCGGAGCGGCTCGGTGAGGGTGCGGCCGGCGGCGATGGCGGTGCGCGACATCAGGACGGCTTCCTCCACGATGTGGTTCCCCGCCGTCTTTGCGGTGATCCGCAGCCCTTCCAGGATAGGAACGCCGCATGCGATGAGGGTGCCGAGGGTCCGCGTGACGCGCGCGATGGCGATCTTCCGAATCAGAGGTGCGAGCAGGGGAATCTTGAGGAGCAGGCGATCGATGGCGATGCGGCCGCCTTCGGTCCGGTACAGGTGCCGGATGGCGTACACCGCAACGACCACGAGGGCGGCGATCAGCGCCAGATAGGCCCGCACGAAGTCCGAGAGCGCGATCGCGATCCGCGTCGGTCGCGGCAGCTCGCCGCCGAAGTGTGTGAACATCTGGGCGAAGGTCGGGATGACGAACGCCATCATGAACACGACCACGAGCGCGGCCACGCTGACGATGGTGAGCGGATAGATCATGGCTCCCCTCACCTTGCGCTTCAGAGCGGCAGCCTTCTCGAGGTACGTCGAGAGTCGGGAAAGGATCGTGTCGAGGGCGCCCGACGCCTCTCCCACTTGCAGCATGTTCGCGAAGAGATCGCCGAAAACACGGGGATGTTTGCGAAAGGCGTCGGCGAGGGTCGCCCCGCCGGCCACGTCGGCGGCAACCTGTGCGGTGATTTGCCGGAGCAGAGCGCTCTGTCCCTGCTCCCCCAGGATGGCCAGACACTGCGCAATCGGAAGACCGGCATTGATCATCGTGGAGAGCTGGCGCGTGTACAGGGCCAGGTCGCGATCCTTGACGCGCACCCGGCGCCGCCCGCGCGGGAGGCGAGGCGCGCGTTCGTCGACGCGCGTGGCGACGATCCCCCGCGCGCGCAGGGCGCTCAGGGCCGCGTGACGATCCGGTGCCTCGAGCTGCCCGGTCACCATGCCGGTCGTCCTATGACCGCGGTAGGCAAAGAGCGCCATGCCTCTATCGGGATGTCAAACGACCCGGCCGGGGTGGCTTCCGGTGTGGGTGCTCGCCGGCGCCGCGGGCGGGGCCGGTGCGGCGGTGTTGCCGAGCATGCGGGCCAGCTCGTCGGGCAGCATGCTGGCGGCCAGCGCGTCCTCGCTGGTGATCAGGCGCCGCTTGACGAGACTGGCGAGGGAGGCATTCATCGTCTGCATGCCGACGCCGGCACTCGACTGCATCATTCCGTACATCTGGTGCACCTTGTTCTCCCGGATGAGATTGCGGATGGCCGGCGTGGCTACCATGATCTCGAGCGCCATGGTCCGCCCCCCGCCGACCTGGGGAATCAGGGCCTGAGAGAGCACTCCCTCGAGCACCAGGGAGAGCTGCGCGCGAACCTGGTCCTGCTGTTGAGGAGGAAAGACATCGATGATTCGGTGCATCGTCTGGGCGCAGGAGTTCGTGTGCAATGTCCCCAGGGTGAGATGACCGGACTCAGCCAGACTTAGGGCAGCGGCGATCGTCTCCAGGTCGCGCATCTCTCCGATGAGGACCACGTCGGGGTCTTGCCGCAGGATGGCCCGCAGCGCGTTGCGGAACGAGTGCGTGTCCGCCGGAACTTCCCGCTGGTTGACCAGGCTGCGCTTGTGGCGATGGATGAACTCGATGGGATCTTCCACCGTCATGATGTGGGCGGGCCGCTCGGTGTTGATCTTGTCGATCATGGTCGCCAGGGTGGTGGACTTCCCCGAACCAGTCGGTCCCGTCACCAGAATCAACCCCCTCGGCCGCTCGGCCAACCGCTGTGCGGCGGGAGGCACGCCCAGCTCGTCGAAAGAGCGCATGCGAAGGGGGAGTCCTCGGATGGCCGCGGCCACGGCGCCCCGGTCGCGATACACGTTGCAACGGAAGCGGCCCACGTCCTGGACGGCGAAGGCGAAGTCCAACTCGTGGTTCGACTCGAATTGCTGCCTCTGGGTGTCGCTGAGAAGACCGTAGGCCAGGCGCTGTGTCTCGGAAGGCGTGAGGGCCTCCGTCTCCGCCAGGGGTGACAGCGCCCCGTCGACGCGGAACCGAGGGGGACTGCCACTGGCGATGTGCAGGTCCGAGGCGCCCCGAGAAACCATCATCTCCAGCAGGTGGCCGAGGTCTGCGGCCATGGTTCCCCCCCGAAATGAGCTGGAGCCTCGACAGCCCCCCCAAATTCCCCCCACCCTTGAGGCACCCGGGCCGTTCGCGGACTCGCGCTCGATCCGGTGGCCGTGATGCTCTCGATCGCCCCCGCTCTTCGCGCGCCGGCGACCTCGGGCGCTCCGCGCCACGCCGACGGGCTCCTGACTCAGACCAAGGTCACTCGCAGCATTTCGTCGATGGTGGTCGTGCCCTCCAGGACGCGAGCGATGCCCGCTTCCCGCAGCGTCTTCATGCCCTGCGACTGCGCCATGGCCCGCAATTCCGCGGCCGAGGCGCCTCGCACGATCATGTCTCGGATGGCCTCAGTCATGGGCATTAACTCGTACAGGGCGATCCGCCCCTTCATGCCCGTGAAGTGGCAGCGTTCACATCCCTTGCCACGCGCGAGGTTCAAGCGGCGTCGACCGGTCGGCGCGTAGCCATGAGCGGCCAGCACGTCTTCGTCGCTCTCGAACATCTCCTTGCAGCCTTCGCAAACGCGGCGGGCCAACCGCTGGGCGACGATGAGGAGGAGACAGGACGAGACGAGATAGGCGGGGAGACCCATGTCGACCAGCCGGGCGATGGTGGCGGGACAGTCGTTGGTGTGCACCGTGGAGAGGACAAGATGCCCGGTCAGCGCGGCACGCACGGCGATCTGGGCCGTTTCGACATCTCGGGTCTCGCCCACGAGCATGACATCGGGGTCCTGGCGGAGGAAGGATCGCAGGACAGTCGCGAAGGTGCGTCCGATCGCCTCGTTGATCTGGACCTGGTTGACGCCTTTGAGGTTGTACTCGACGGGATCCTCGGCAGTCACGATGTTGACGCCGGGAGCGTTGATCGCCTGAATGCCCGCGTAGAGCGTGGTAGTCTTGCCGGATCCCGTAGGGCCAGTGATGAGGATCATGCCATATGGTTGCTTGAGAGCGCCCTGAAACACGTCGAGGGCGTGGCCGTCAAAGCCGAGGTCTCGGAGATCGAGCCGGACGGTTTCCTTGTCCAAGATGCGGATCACGCACTTCTCGCCGAAGGACGTCGGCAGGATGGACACCCGGAGGTCCGCCTCCCGATGGCGATAGCGCAAGTGGATGCGCCCATCCTGCGGCAAGCGGCGCTCGGCGATATCCATGCTCGACATGATCTTGAGCCGAGAAATGACGCCGGGCTCCAAGCGCTTGGGAAGCGTCCATCGCTCGTGGAGGATGCCGTCGACGCGCAGCCGCAGGCGGAAGAGGTGCTCGTAGGGCTCCCAGTGGATGTCCGACGCTCCACGCTCGATGGCGTCGATCAGAATGGTGTTGACCAAGCGCACGATGGGTGGCTCGTCCGCGGACTCCTTGAGTTCGAAGGCGTCGGGGCCACTGCGCGAATCCCCCTCCTCGGTCGGCTCCAACTCGACGGCGGCGTTGATGATGTCGGCTACGGCGTCGGTGGTGCGGTTGCGATGGTAGTTCCGGTCGATGGCCTGGCGGATGGCGGTACGAGAGGCGATCACCGGGGCCACGTGCAGATTGGTGATGAACGCGACGTCGTCGACGGCGTAGACATTGGTGGGGTCGGCCATGGCCAGGGTGAGCGTGGTGTGCTCGCGCGTGAGGGGAAGGACCTCGTACTTGGTGGCGAGGTTCACGGGCACCAGTGCCAAGACTTGGGGTTCGAGGTCGAGTTGGGAGAGGGCGACCGTGGGGATTCCATAGTGGCGAGCCAGGATGTCGATCAGCGAATTCTCGTCGACGAGGGCCAGTTTGAGGAGGACCGCGGTGAGCGTCTCCCCGGTCCGGTGTTGCTCGGCAACGGCCTGGGCAAGTCGTTCTCGGGTGATCAGCCCTTCGCCGACCAGCAGATTTCCCAACCCCTGGGTCGCGCGCCGTGGGGCGACGGGCTCATTCCTCACGTGGGGTCGACATGCCTCCCCCACCCCCCAGCGCTCGGTGCGCCCCGGCGGAGCCCGGACATCCCTCGATTTTCCGGCGGGTTCAGGACCCGCCGAGGCGTTTCAGCGTGTCCGTGAAGGCCTTGTAGGCGTCGTCCAGATACAGGACGAACACGATGCGTTTGAGGCTGCTCTTGCCGCCCTTGAGGTGCTCGGCCACCGTGCTCAGCATCGCCTGCGCGGAAGCCGGGGCCGGGACGTGGCCAACGCCGGTGCCCAGCGCGGGAAGGGCGATGGACGAGAGGCGCTGCTTGTCGGCGAGCGCGAGGATAGCCTTGGTGCTCTGGGCGATGATCTCGGGATCGGTCTTGAGATCGGGGCCCATGACCGCGGCATGGATGACATGGGTGGCGATCAAGTTGCCGCCGGTGGTGATGACAGCCTCTCCGATCTCCACCGGTCCCTGGCGCATGGCCTCTTCCTCGATGATCACTCCGCCCTTGCGTTTGAGGGCCCCGGCGACCCCGGCCCCCATGGTCAGCGTGGAATTCGCGGCGTTGATCACTGCATCCACTTGGGCGTCTGTGATGTCGCCACGCTCGATGGCGATGACGGTCTGTCCGATCCTGAATCTCATCTCTGACGCTCGCGCGCTTTCGCGGCCTCCCACGATCGCTCAAGTTCATGCTGCTCGACGGTGGTCACCGATCTCCCCTGTGCGGCCAGGGCGGTCTCCATGTCTGTGAAGCGTCGCCGGAATTTCTCGATCGCTCCCTGAAGCGCGTCCTCGGCGTCAACCGAGGAGAGACGGGCGACATTGACGACCGAGAACAGGAGATCGCCGAGCTCCTCGCGGAGCCGAGTGACGTCGCCGGCGTCCAAGGCCGCCTCGGCCTCTGCCATCTCTTCCCCGACCTTTCCCCATGCCGACCGTGCATCTGGCCAGTCGAACTTCACTCGCGCCGCCTTGCCCTGCATACGCTGGGCCCGGGTGAGCGCGGGCAGGGCCCGGGGGATCCCATCGAGCACCGATCGCGGCTTACCGGGTATGGTCTCGCGCTGCTTCATCGCTTCCCACTGGGCGAGGGCGGCCTGAGGAGTCGCCACCCGCGTCTCTCCGAACACGTGGGGATGGCGTCTCGTCATCTTGTCACAGAGCCGACGAAGGATTTCCGTCATGCCGAAGGCGTTCTGTTCGACCCCGATTTGTGCGTGGAACACCACCTGGAAGAGCAGATCGCCCAATTCCTCGATCAGGCCGTCGAGGCTGGCTGCATCGATGGCATCGAGCACCTCGTAGGTCTCTTCGATGAGAAATGGCTTCAGTGACGCTCGCGTCTGTTCTCGGTCCCAGGGACATCCATCCAGGCCCCGGAGGCGCGCCATAATCCCAAGGAGGTTCTCAAAGAGGGCGCCGGAGGACTCGGTCATCGTTGTTCCCGAGGCATGCGATTATACAGTAGCCGTTTCGCTGGTGAGCCGCTGGATGAAAAGGAGGGTGTCGATATGGCGGAGAGCGAGTCGGACGGCGAGTTCCGGGTCACCGATCGGCGGCGTCGTGCCGAGGCGGACGAGCCCCCGCCAGCCACTCCCCGCACCGAAGGCCAGCCCCACACCGTCGACGAGCCCCAGCCGCGCCAGGTCCGGCCTGAGCCGACGGCGCAGAAGGAAGTCCACGCCGCTGACGACACGGAGCGAAGCCTCGAGGGCCTTTTCGTCATGCTCGCCAGTTCTGCCGTCGTTGCCCTCGGCGAGGCCGCCGATCCGATGACTGGGCAAGTCCGAAAGGACCCCGACGCCGCGGCCGACGCGATCGATCTGCTGGGCCTCCTCCGGGAGAAGACGGAGGGAAATCGAACCCCGCGCGAAACGCAACTGCTCGAAGAGCTGATCTACGATCTCCAGCTTCGCTACGTGTCAGCCATGAAACCACGCCTATGAGGCCGTCCTGACCACGGCCCGGCCTCTCTCGACGATCACGGCGTCGACGGAGTCGGGAACGGACCACTTTCTGAGTCCGCCGTGGACGCCCAACAACCTCTCTACCGCCACCACGGGGACACGCTGCCGGCCGAGGTAGGCCTCCTCGACATCAAAGCGGAGGGCTTTTGGCTGCCCGCGGGACGCCTCGGTCTCGAGGCGCAATGGGCCTCGGAGCGTGAGGATGACGCTCGCCCTTTTCCACGACTTCGGCACGTGCTCGGTCAGGGGGGACCCGTGGTCTCCGAGTACCTGATCCAGGGTCAGCCGACCGCGCAGTTCGATCATACCGTCGCCGACGAAGCCGATGGAGAGACTGTCGAGAGGTAGCCCCGCCACCCGCCCAAGGTGGCGGGCCAGAAAGGAGTTCAGTTCGGCTTCAGAGAGGATGTACTCGCGACGCACCCGTTCGGCCATGGGGCGCCGCCCGGTGCTCCGCCGCACGATCTCGAACAATGTCTGCTGTGCCCGGATGGCATCCTGCTCGGTACCCACCGCCGGCGCCGTGGTCGGTGGTGCCATCGCCCGCGAGCCCATCCAGACCGCTCCCAAGACAATGCCGGCCAGGGCCGCTAGCATCACGAGAGAACCGAGACACCCACCGCACCCCAGCTTCACATCCGTACGATATCACTGGAATCCAGGGAATACACCTTTATTTACAGCTGTTTAGGACAACTTTGACAGTAATGCACTAATCTGATATATAAACAGTACGCTCACATGTAGCCGCCGGGTTGGATTGGAGTCGATGCAGGTGAACTCGTGGACTGAAGGTCGGCACATTTCATACGAAGGGAGCCTCAAATGGCGAAGGTGATTGGTATCGACTTGGGCACGACGAACTCCGTTGTCGCGGTGGTCGAGGGGGGGGACCCCACCGTGATCGCAAACCAGGAGGGTAGTCGCCTGACCCCGTCGGTCGTGGGGTTCACCAAGGACGACGAGACGCTCGTGGGCCAGGTGGCGAAGCGCCAGGCCATCACGAATCCAGAGAACACGATTTTCTCCATCAAGCGGTTCATGGGGCGCCGTTACGACGAAGTGCTCAGCGAGATCAAGTTGGTGCCCTATAAGGTCGTCAAAGCGGCCAACGGCGACGCGCGGGTGGAGATCCGCGGCAAGCAGTACGCGCCTCCGGAGATCTCCGCGATGATCCTGCGCAAGCTGAAGGAGGCGGCTGAAGCGTACCTCGGTGAGAAAGTGGTTCAGGCCGTCATCACCGTCCCCGCGTACTTCAACGATAGCCAGCGCCAGGCTACCAAGGATGCCGGGAAGGTCGCCGGGCTCGAGGTCCTGCGCATCATCAATGAGCCCACGGCGGCCGCGCTCGCCTATGGCATGGACAAGAGAAAGGACCAGACCATCGCCGTGTACGACCTCGGCGGCGGCACGTTCGACGTGTCGGTGTTGGAGATCGGCGAGGGGGTGTTCGAGGTCAAGGCGACCAATGGCGATACGCATCTGGGCGGCGACGACTTTGATCAGCGGGTGATGGACTGGATCGCCGACGAATTTAAGAAAGAGCACGGCATCGATCTCCGCAAGGATCGGATGGCCCTCCAGCGCCTGAAGGAAGCCGCCGAGAAGGCCAAGTGCGAGCTGTCGTCCACGCTGCAGACGGAAATCAACCTACCCTTCATCACCGCCGACGCCAGCGGCCCGAAGCATCTCGTGCTCACGTTGACACGGGCGAAGCTCGAGTCGCTGGTGGCCGAGCTGATCGAGCGCACCGTGGGCCCCTGCCGCCAGGCTATGAAGGACGCGGGCGTGAGCCCGAGCGATATCGACGAGGTGATTCTCGTCGGCGGCCAGACGCGGATGCCGAAGGTGCAAGAGGCGGTGAAGCAGCTGTTCGGCAAGGAGCCTCACAAGGGGGTCAATCCCGACGAGGTCGTGGCGGTGGGCGCGGCCCTGCAGGCGGCGGTGCTGACCGGCGAGGTCAAGGATCTGCTCCTGCTCGACGTGACGCCCCTGTCCTTGGGGATCGAGACGCTGGGCGGGGTGATGACCCCGCTGATTACCCGCAATACGACGATTCCCACCAAGAAGAGCGAGATCTTCACCACGGCCGCCGACAGCCAGACGTCGGTCGAGGTGCACGTGCTTCAGGGAGAGCGTCCGATGGCGCGGGACAATCGCACGCTGGGCAAGTTCCATCTCGTGGGCATCCCGCCGGCTCCGCGTGGCGTGCCGCAGATCGAGGTGACGTTCGACATCGACGCCAACGGCATCCTCAACGTGTCGGCCAAGGACGTCGCCACCGGCAAGCAGCAGAACATTACCATCACCGCCTCCTCGGGCCTCACCAAGGACGAAGTGGAGCGGATGGTCAAGGAGGCGGAGTCAAACGCCGCCGCCGACGCCAAGCGCAAGGAAGAGATCGAGGTCCGGAACCATACCGACTCTCTGGTGTACTCCACCGAGCGGACGCTCGGTGAACACGGCCCGAAGCTGGCCGAAGCCGATCGCAAAGCAGTCGAGGATGCTCTGGGCGAGGCCCGCGAGGCCCTCAAAGGCGAGGATCTTCAGCGGATGAAGCGCGCCCAGGAGGATCTGACCCGTGCATCCCACAAGCTGGCCGAGGTCATGTACCGCGAGGCGCAGGCCCAGCAGGGAGAACCGAAGCGCAGCGATGGTGCCAGCGGCGCCAAGGACGGCGAGGTCGTAGACGCCGAATTCGAGGACCTCGGCGACAAGAAGTAAGCCATGCGACGTGACTACTACGCCGTGCTGGGAGTGGCCGCCACGGCGAGGCCGCGCGAGGTGCGCCAGGCGTACCAGCGCCTCGCGCGGCAGTACTCTCCGGACGTGAACTTCTGGGACGAGCGCGCGCGCGTCCTGTTCGATGAGATCCGCGAGGCGTACCGGATCCTCAGCGATCCCCAGGCGCGCGCCCACTACGACCAGTTCGGTGCCGCCACTCCCGCCGACGCGTTAGGGGCAGGCCGCCGCGGCGACGATCTGCACATGACCATCGAACTCGGGTTCGCCGATGCGGCGCGCGGCGTCGAGCTGGCCGCCAGCGTGACCCGCTTTTCTCCGTGTCCAGAGTGCGGCGCGGCGGGTGGGGGGGCGACCGGACGGTGCCCTTCGTGCCAAGGGCGCGGAGTGCGGCGGGCCACCGAACGCGTCAAGGTGGCCATTCCAGCCGGGGTGGATTCCGGAGTGCAGATCCGCGTTCCGGGAGAGGGCCACGCCGGTCCGTTCGGAGGGCCGCGGGGCGATCTCGTGGTGAGTACGCGAGTTCGCGAGCACTCTTTTTTCATGCGCAAGGGGGACAGCGTGCACTGCGAGGTGCCCATCACGGTGTGGGAGGCAATCCGCGGCGCTCGCATCACGGTTCCCACTCCGGCGGGGGCCACCCTGCTGGTGGTGCCGGCGGGAACCTCGCCGGGTCAGGTGTTCCGCTTCCGGGGCCAGGGACTGCCGAGGCTCAGTGATGGCGGCACCGGTGACCTCTACGTGACGGTTCGGGTGGAGATCCCGCAAGGCCTCGATGTGAGAACGGACGAGATGGTGCGTGATCTGGAGCGGCTGATTCCCATGTCGGTGCGGACCAACCTCGCGCGGTACCGAGGAGGAGCGGAGTGACGGACCGGAACCGACCTCTTTACATGATCGGCGTGGTGGCCGAGATGCTCAAGGTCCATCCGCAAACCCTGCGCTTCTACGAAAAGAAAGGGCTGTTGCGGCCCAGTCGCAGCGTGGGGCGAACGCGGATGTACTCCCAGGAGGATGTCGAGGATCTCGCGCGGTTGCTTCGCTTAACGCGCGACATGGGCGTGAATCTCGCCGGCGTCGAGGTCATCCTAAAAATGAGGTGCCGGATGGTCGAGATGCAGAAACAACTTCACGATGTGCTCGCCTACGTGCGCGACATGGGTGGCGACGTGGAGAGCGTCAGCGGGCGCGAGTCCCGGGAATCGCTGGTGAAAGCGGCGGCGGGACAACTGCAGCCTGTGGATCTGTTCTAAGTGGGCGAGAAGGGACACACATGACTGACGAGAAGAACGAGTTCAAGGTTCCCGACATTCTCGGCATTCTTCCCCTCCGCGGAAGCGTGCTGTTTCCCCATGCGGTGATGCCGCTGGCCGCGGGGCGCCCCTCGTCGCTGCGCCTCCTCGAGGACGCCGTGCAGGGCGGACGGTTCATCGGCGCGGTCATGCAACGCGACCCGGCCGAGGATGCGCCGAGGCTCGACGGTCTCTACCAGATCGGCACGTTAACCACCATCCACAAGGTGCTCAAGCAGCCGGATGGCAACGCGCGCCTCGTCGTACAAGGCCTCACCCGGTTTCGGGTCCTCGAGCTGGTGCAGACGGAACCGTTCCTGCGCGCGCGGGTGCAAGCGATCGAGGAGCCGGAGACGAGTACGACGGATCTCGAATCGCAGGCGTTGGTGCGCAGCGCCACCACGCTCTTCCAGAAGGTCATCTCGCTCTCGCCCAGCCTACCCGACGAGCTGGCCTCGGTGGCGGAGAGCACGGGGGCCGGCCCGGGAGCGCTGGCCGACCTCATGGCGGCGGCCCTGCCGGCCCTTCCCTTGGCCCTCAAGCAGGAGCTGCTGGAGACGCTCAATGTGAAGGAGCGGCTCCAGAAGCTGGTCACCGCGCTGGGCAAGGAGCTCGAGGTCCTCGAGCTGGGCTCGAAGATCCAGTCCGAGGTGCACTCGGAGATGTCGAAGAGCCAGCGCGAGTACTACCTCCGCGAGCAGCTCAAGGCCATCCAGAAGGAGCTCGGCGACGGAGACGAGCGCAGTCGGGAGATCGACGAGCTCCGAGAGAAGATCGAGGCCTCAGGGATGACCGAAGAGGCCCGAAAGGAGTCGCTGCGCGAGCTGGACCGGCTCGCCAAGATGCCGCCGGCCGCTGCGGAGTACACCGTGGCCCGGACCTACATTGACTGGCTGGTGTCGATGCCCTGGAGGGACGAGCCGGCCCCCGCGGTCGACCTCGCGAACGCGCGCGCCATCCTCGACGAGGACCACGAGGGATTGGCCAAGATCAAGGATCGAATTCTCGAATACCTCGCGGTCAAGAAGATCCGGCCCGACGGAAAGGATCCGATTCTGTGCTTCGTGGGTCCTCCTGGCGTGGGCAAGACGTCCCTCGGCCGTTCGATCGCTCGCGCCATGGGCCGGAAGTTCCACCGGATCTCGTTGGGCGGCATGCGTGACGAGGCGGAGATCCGAGGGCATCGCCGCACCTACATCGGCGCCCTCCCGGGCCAGATCATCCAGGGACTTCGCCGCGCGGGATCGCGGAATGCGGTGTTCATGCTCGACGAGATCGACAAGCTGGGGATGGACTTCCGGGGCGATCCGGCCTCGGCCCTGCTCGAGGTGCTCGACCCGGAGCAGAATGCGGCCTTTCGGGACCACTATCTGGATGTGGCGTTCGATCTGTCGCGTGTGCTGTTCATCACCACGGCCAACGTCGTCGACGCGGTGCCCGCCCCCCTGCGCGACCGGATGGAGGTGATCCATCTCGCCGGATACACGGAGGATGAGAAGATCGCCATCGCCCAGAAACATCTCGTCCCCAAGCAGGCGCGAGAGCACGGCCTTCGCCTGGAAGAAGACATCGCCTTCACGCCAGAGTCCTTGCGCCTGCTCGCCCGCGGCTACACGCGGGAAGCGGGCGTGCGCAATCTGGAACGCGAGATCGCCAGCGTTTGCCGCAAGGTGGCGCGCCAGCGAGCAGAGGGCCGACAGGACCCGGTGGTGGTGACACCTGATCTCGTATTGGCCTTCCTCGGCGTTCCCCGTTTCGAGTTCGAAGAAGTCGAGGAACGGACGCGGGTGCCAGGTGTGGCAGTGGGCCTCGCCTGGACACCGGCCGGTGGCGACATCCTCTTTGTGGAAGCCAGCGGCATGACGGGCAAGAGCACGCTGACCCTCACGGGCCAGCTGGGCGACGTCATGAAGGAGTCGGCGCAGGCCGCCCTGTCGTGGGTGCGCTCCCACGCGGCGAGTCTCGGCATCGGCTCGGACTTCTGGGAGACGTCCGACATCCACGTTCACGTCCCGGCTGGCGCGATCCCCAAAGACGGGCCCTCCGCCGGTGTGACCATGACCACGGCGCTCGTCTCGCTGCTCACCGGGCGTCCGGTGCGGGCGAGTCTCGCCATGACCGGCGAGGTCAGCCTCTCCGGTCGGGTTCTCCCCGTCGGCGGCATCAAGGAAAAGGTGCTGGCCGCACACCGGGCTGGTTTGCGCACCATCATCCTTCCCAAGCGGAACGAGAAGAGCCTGCTGGAAGATGTCCCGCCGGCGGTCCGCGATGTCATGACCTTCAGACTGGCCGACTCGGTGGACGAAGTGCTTTCCTGGGCCCTGGAACCATCACCCGCTGGGCGGCCCCATACCACGGAACCGCTGGTGGCCTACTGACATGGGGGGCCTCGAAAGGGCCCCCCAAACCCCCCAACGCTCGGCACGCCCCGGGGGACCCGGCGCGCCTCGACATCAGCTGGGCGGTCGGCAGCTGTCACAACCGTCCGGCAACCCCAACGCTCGGCGCGGCCCGGGGGGACCCGGCGCGCCTCGACATCAGCTGGGCGGTCGGCAGCTGTCACAACCGCCCGGCAACCCCAACGCTCGGCGCGGCCCGGGGGACCCGGCGCGCGCCTCGAGATGCCGACAGGCGCCCCGCCGCGCTCCCGGTCGCCCGCGGCTGGAGCTTGGCGGGCCTTCAAGGGTTGGCTAGAATGGCTGGGTGCGACGCCCCGCCCTCGGCGCCCTGGCGTTTGCCGTCCTCACCTGCGGACCAGCGGCCGCCGGCGCTCAGATCGTTCAGCTCGACGAGGCCGACGGCACCGTTCACCTGACCAACGCGCCCGCCGATCCGCGCTACCAACGCCTCGGGCTCGGTGTGCCTCCATCCCTTACGCCGACCTTCCCTGGCCTCCGCGCCGCGCTACCTTCGAGGGCCGTGTCATCGATCGGCGCGCACATCCGGGACGCGGCTGAGCGCTACGGCATTCCCGAGCCGCTGGTGACGGCCGTCATCAGGATTGAATCCGGCTTCAATCCGCGCGCGGTTTCGCGGAAGGGGGCACGCGGCCTGATGCAATTGATGCCGGCCACCGCCGTGCAGCTGGGCGTCAGGGACAGCTTCGATCCGGCCGAGAACATCGACGGTGGAGTTCGCCATCTGCGCGGCCTGATCGAGCGCTTCGACAACGACCTATCGCTGGCGCTGGCCGCCTACAACGCTGGCGAGCGGGCGGTTCTCCAGTACGGCGGCGTTCCGCCATATCCCGAGACCCAGCAGTACGTCATGCGGATCCTCCGGATCGTCGGCGGAGAGGCCTCGGTCGAATCGGGCGCGGACGAGCTGGCGCAGACTCCGACCTACCGGTTCGTCGAGGCAGACGGCGCGACCGTCTACACCAACATCCCTCGCCGGCCTCGCTGAAGCTGAATTGTCTGGGGACAGACCCTTCGGCGCCTGACGCACGGCCCGTTGCCGCTGGCAGAACTCGGCGACCATGCGGACTGAAGCGCGTATGATCTGACGGAGGTGCGAGTTTCCCCCCGGCCGAGGTCAATTACGGCGTGAGAATTCAGCGATGAGCTCAGGCCCGCGCGAGCGCTTACCTGCCCATCAAGTTCTCGTCACCGTGGGCACTCCTTGCACGATGTCCGCGGTGGGCAGCTCGGAGGCGCATCGAGCCCGCGTCGCGGGCGACCCGCGCGCGATCGCGTTCGCGGCCTGCGACGCTGGCCTGGTGTCCGTGGATGCGAAGCGAAGTGACGCGGAGAGCCCGCGCTTCGTGCGCGTAGGGGGAGGCCGCGACGGCGATCCCATCTCGGTCGAGGAGATCGAGTCGACCTGGGGAGCGATCCTGCGCGAACGCATGGGCATTCGCCGTCTTCCGCGCGAGCGGATGGCCGAGCACATCGCCTCCGACATCGCGGCGCCGCTTCCCCACGATCTGGAAGAGGGTGGGCTGCGGCGACTGGCGGGACTGACCTTCGCCGACGTACGGCAGTCCTCGATTCGAGACGTATCCGGTCTCTTCGACGACGACCCGAGCCTCGGCCCGAGCCTCCAGTCCCTCCTCTTCCTCTATGGAGGGCTGGGCGCGCTCGCGGCCTTGCCGCGCCCCCTGGCTCAGCTCGTACCAGCCCCTCATCGGTTTCTCCTCACCGCAGGGTGCGCCTTTCCGGGCAACGACGCCTTCGCCAGTCTGAGCCTAGGCATGCAACCGGTGCGCGAGCTGCCCCAGGAGAAGACGAGCGACAAGCTCGCCTATCGCCTGGCCGCGTCACTCACCACGCACGGCCCCGCGCTGGTCGCCACCATGCTGGCCCCGGCCTTCAGTCTGAGCCGCGTTCGGCGACGGCCGGAGCTGCTCGAGCAACTCGTGGGAACTCGTTCGCCTGTGCGCCGGGTCCCGCAGGCGCCGCTGGTCGTCAATGCGGCATGTGCCAGCGCGCTCTCGGCCTTCGCCCACGCGGCGCCCCAGCTTCTCCTGTCATATCCCGGTCACGTCAACACGGATCTCCTGCTGTGGACCGCCGCCGACGCCGGCCTCGCCCCCGACGCTCGGATTCTCGAAGGGTTCGGGGTCGGCGCCCTGATGAGCACTCAGAAGCTCGATGAGATCAATGCGGGAAGGGATCCCGAGCAGCCGCGGTCGGCTGGCGATTGCCTGGCGCCCTTCGACGTCGATGCCCACGGGACGGTCGTCGGCCATGCCGGCTCGGGAACGATCGTCACCACCCTTGAGTTCGCCCTTCGCCACGCTCTCGACGTGACGTCGATTATCGTCGGGTGGGGCCAGAGCGGCGAGACCGGCGGGAAGGCGCACCTCGCCGGGGTTGGTTTCGGGGGGGAGAACGCCATCATTCACGCTCTGCACATGGCGTACGAAGGTCACGGCTATGGCGTCGTCGACTTCGCTTACTATGTGGCGCACGCCACCGGAACCCGGACGAATTCGCGTTCCGATCTGGTCGTTGCCCAGGCGGCGCGGGAGGCGGAGGCCCAAACGCAAGGACAGCGCGGCCCGCTTCCGGTGATGAGGGTCGGAGCGCCCAAGGCCGTCGGCGATGGGCATACGATGGGCGAGACGGGCCTCAAGGCCGTCGGCGAGGGCATGCACTACGTTCTCGGGCAGCCCGCCGTCGGCGTTCCCACACTGCAGACTATTGACAAGGAAATTGGCCCGGTGATCGACCACTTCCTCTTGTCGGCCGCGCCATGCTCCGGAAATTCCGACGGGGGAGCGATCGTCTCGACCCAGGGATTTGGAGGGTTCAACGCCGCCATCGCGCTGCGGGCCGCCACGCCTGAGGCGCTTCGCCGGTATCAGATCGATCCCACACTGCTCGACGCCTATCTCGAGCGATGGACGGAAATCCGGCAAGACCGCATCGAACGCGAGGCTCGCTATCGCCGCACCCGCGGGTTCATTCTTCGTCTCGCCGAGGCGCATCGCTGGCCGCCGGCCGCCGGTTCGTGAGACATCCCGCCCCGTCGCAGATATGGGACGCGACCGCTCATCCTCCATCGATCACGGTGTATCAGGCCGTTCGGGGTCACCCATCTCGCGCTGGCGCTCAGGACGGGGATCGCTCCTGCCGCTCACTCATGGACGGCGGTCGGGCCGAGATGGTCAGGGCGGGTGACGGTTGCCCTGTTCGGGCGATCATGCGACCAGACGGAACCCTCATGGCCTCCGACGTCGATGACATCACGACCCGGACTGCCATCTCCGAAACCACGGGCGACACGACCGCTGGGTCGGCGCGGCAGGGTCATCCGAGCGGGCCAGCGTTCCGCAAAAGGCCCTCGTCCCGAGGGTGAACGCTCGAGGGGGCGGCGCCGGTCGTCCGAGCGCGGGGCAAGCCTCACACCACCCCGACGTCAACCCACGAGCGGGCCTGCCGCGATGAGCTCACACTGGCCAGCCCGGTTGCCTGCCAAGCAGGTGCTTGTCACGGTGGGCACCCCCTGCACGATGTCCGCCGTCGGCAGCTCGGAGACGCATCGCGCGAGCGTCGTGGGCGACAAGCAGGCCATCGCGTTCGCCGCGTGTGATGCCGGGCTCGTGGCGGTGGACCCGGAGCGCAGCTGCGCGAGCGATCCGCTTTTCGTCCATGGGGCCGGTGGACGTCGGGGTCATCCGATCACGGTCGGGGAGATCGAGGCTCGGTGGGGCCCGACATTGCGCGAAGGCATGGGGATCCGTCGTCTTCCGGGCGACCGGGTGGCGGAGCACGTTCTCTCCGACATCGCGGCGCCCCTCCCGCATGATCTCGAGCAAGGGGGACTGCGGCGGCTGGCCGGTCTGACGTTCGCCGACCTCCGGCAATCCTCGATGAAAGACATGTCCAGCCTGTTCGACGATGACCCGCGCCTCGGCCCGAGCCTCCAGTCGTTGCTCTTCCTCTATGGCGCGTTGGGCGCGCTCGCCGCGCTGCCAGTTCCCCTGGCCCAGCTCGTCCCAGAACCTCCTCGTTTTCTTGTCACGGCCGGGTGCTTGTTTGCGGGGCATGACAGCTTTGCCCGCCTGAGCGAGGGCATGCAGCCCACCCGCCAGACGGGAGCTGACAAGAGCACCGACAAGCTCGCGTACCGCCTCGCCGCATCATTTGCCACGCACGGCCCCGCACGGGTCGCCACGATGCTCGCCCCCGCCTTCAGCCTAAGCCGGGTTCGCCGACGGCCGGAGATCCTCGGACAACTCGTGGGAGCACAGTCGCCTGTGCGCCGGGTCCCTCAAGCACCGCTGGTCGTCAATGCGGCATGTGCCAG
>JBKPAK010000111.1:0-26628 GCA_046726415.1 Candidatus Methylomirabilota bacterium | reverse complement strand
GTATAGAGAGATGGGTGAAGCCGCGGTCAATGACACAGTAGGACGCTAACCACACGCCCGTCGGGTCGCCAACTGGCGACTGATGATACTCGCAGATGCCGGTGCTCACGTTGAACATGGCTGGTGGTTGAGGGCGATCTGCAACTGACTGCCCTGAGCGAAGTTGCGAGTTGGCGCGTTGAAGTAGAGAGCACTACCGCGACGTATCTTGCTCATTTGTTTATCACCCTCACACGCCATCTCCGGAGCCGCCCGTGAGAGGTCCTGCCCCAATGAGTGTCGACCGCGTCAAGACTATGTTCACAAACAGAGGCTATGTGCCTGGCGCTACCGTTAGCATCAGCACAGCTTGCTGGCCCACTTGCATCGCGGCTCCGCTACAGGTTCAGCGTGCAGGGGCGGCCGAAGTCGCCCTGACCCACGACGGTGGCGCTTGCGGGCTGGGCCGGTTCACCGCTAAACGGGGTGACGTCAAAGAGCAGCGCGAATGGGATCACGCTGGGAAATCCCGGGCCGCGCGCGGCCACGATCATATTCCAGCAAACCGGCCCGATTGCACCGGCGAGGGGTGCGGCGGCTAGCATCAGAACAGCCAGGCGGCCGGGACGACCACGCGGATCGATGCCATGAGGGCCTCCTCGTCAGGATCTCGGCGACCTGCCTCGCCGGTCCCGCGATCGTAGCCGATGCCTCCGCGCGCCGCACTAGCCACATTCTGGGCAGTGCTAGAACCGCCCCGGCCGGCAGATTGGCAGTGCAACGCCCAGAAACTGGGCAGGGTCATCAGGCTGGCCAGGGCCGAGACGGCCGCCGTGAGCGCCCGGTTGCTTCACCGACGTGTATCTCGGAATGTCAGCGGCGCAGGTGCTAGTAGTACGAGCAGTGGTGGGCCAACCTGTCCAGGAACGAATCATCCCAGTTGGAGTTGTGACCGAGGGCCAGCTGTATCATGGCCGCGCAGTCGTCCCTCCACGTAGCGGCAGAGGGGCGCAGCTCCTCCCTTCAAAGCCTCACCGTGGAGTCATTCACCGCCTGGAGTGCCAAACGCCTAAGGCTTCGCGGGAGAGCATTGGTATGCGCCTGTCGTAGAGGCCCCAGCTCCGCGCGGCGGCGCTCGGCCCTGACAGTGGCAGGCTCTAGCAATAGCCATTTCCTCGACTGTGTGGCATCGATTGTATTGGGCAAGGGAACGGCTCATGGAGAGAATCGCTCTCCCAATGATTCATCTCAGTTGGCTCGCATGCAGGGCATTGTCGTCCTCGACGATGCCGTCGAGTTAGCCGTGATAACGCTGTTGGCAGTCGTATCTGTCCCTATACCGCCAAAATTGGACGCGTTCTTGCGCAGCCTCCTGGACGAGTTGGTCGCCCAACATCCTGATCTTGGCTCTCACCGTGCGCCAATCGAGCGCCTGCACAGCTTTGCAAGAGGAGGAAGCCTTCGGCAGGTGATCTCTTCAATGGTCTGGCTCTTCCGCCACCCTCGCGCGCATGGGCTTCGATCTCACGGAGTTGGAGCAGTTCGAACGGCTCACTTCCTATGTCATGGTTGAGCACAGAGGTGAATGGTGTCAGGTTCTGATGAGGCGTGGACCTGAAACCAACGAGAGCGATGGCGAGCCCGATGGCTCGCCCCCATCAGTAGGCGGTGACGATCTCTCAGACCAGTTCGTCGGCCAGCGCGTTCTTCTTCTCGGGGCCAGGACGCTGGTCCGGGGCTTGTCTCACTCGATGACCTGGTCCGCCCGCACAAACACCGACGGAGGGATAGTCAGCCCCGGCGCCTTCGCCAGCTTGAGGTTTGACGACCAGCTCGAACGCTCGCCTCAGTGATTCTTGAAGGTCATCGCGACTGCTCCCTGTCATTCCGGGTTGGCCGACTATAGCGTGCGGGTACCGGACCGGCAACTGGGCGCGGAGTCTGAGCTGTCGCGTTGCGAGTCCTGGCGGATTCTGCTGCCGTGCCCGCGTCGTTGAACCGGGATGCCCCGAGGAACCCAGGGGGGCGGTGCCACAAGGTTCGGTGACGAAATCGTCTCCATACGTGGTTTACCAAGATCGAGCGGGATGCCATCGCCCGCGGCATTTTCACCTCCGTCAAGGACGTGGCGCGCAAGCTCATGCGCTACAGCCGCCCCTACAACCAGACCCTCAAACCGGTGAAGTGGAAGTACTCCGACCCCGCCCGTCGAATCACTACCACTTCGGCCGTTACGGTCCACTAGGTCGGAGGTCACCCAAGACCGAGGATGCCGATCCGAGAGACCTTGCCCGCCGTTTGGGCCGGGGGGACGCGCGGCACCGCAAGGGTCTCGAGGGCGAGGGTGCCCGAGGAAGGCACGCCGGTCCATCATTTGATCACGTCGTCCCCACCCGTACCCGACCGTCGCCTCCGCAATGCTGTGACTTACCGTTCGAGCTGAGCAGGCGTGGCATCCCGGATCCTCCTCGCTTCCTACTCTCGCGGAGGTAGCCGAGCCCTACCGGGGAATCGGTGGCGGAGTTCCCAACTGGCGCTCGCATTGCGGGTCCGAGAGGATTCTGCTAACGTGCCCAAGTCGTTGGTGTTCGGGATGCCCCGAGGGCCCAGGGAAGGCGGTGAGAAGCCGCTGCGACCCCGTCACTGTAATCGGGGACGAAACCCGCGGAGGCCACTGGTCGCAAGGCCGGGAAGGCGCGGGGAGTAGGCTGATCCGAGAGCCAGGAGACCTGCCCGGGCGCTGTGTTCCACACCGGTCTTCGCGGGAGGGCCCGGTCGGTCATGATTTCGTCGCTCCTCATCCTCGGGGGCGCGCGCAGCGGGAAGAGCCGCTACGCCGTCGCTAGCCAGCCAACTCACACTCGCGTCACATTTGTGGCGACCGCGCAGGCGCGCGACGGTGACATGGCCGCTCGCATCGCGCGACACCGGGCCGAACGCCCGAAAGCCTGGGATACGGTGGAGGAGGCGTTCGATCTGGTCGGGCGGCTGCAACGCCTCAGCGGCGAGGCCGTCATCGTCGATTGCCTTACCGTGTGGGCGGCCAACCGGATGCTTCGCGGTGATGGCGACGACGCGATCCTCGCCGAAGCCGACGCGCTCGCCGCTCTCATCGAGCGCCGTCCGTTCGCGATTACCATAGTCTCCAACGAAGTTGGCGAGGGCGTGCACCCGGAAACCACCGACGGTCTCCGCTTTCGCGATCTCCTTGGCATGATCAACCAGCGCGTGGCGGCGGTGGCGGACCGTGTGGTGCTGATGGTCGCCGGGCTTCCCCTCGAGGTCAAAGCGCGAGCTCATGGATCTCCCATCCCGACTGTCCAGACTGGTTAGCGGCATCGTCCCGCCGGATGAGTCGGCGGGGGCGGCGATCCAGCAGCACCTCGACCGCCTGACGAAGCCGCCGGGTAGCCTGGGTCGTCTCGAGGAGATCGCCGTGCGGTTGGCCATGGTGCGCGGCGGCGTTCCGCGCGTGGAGCACCCCCTTATCTTCACGTTCGCCGGCGACCATGGGGTGGTGGCCGAGGGCGTCAGCGCCTATCCGCAAGTGGTGACGGCGCAGATGGTCGAGAACCTTCTGCGCGGCGGCGCCGCGGTCAACGTGCTAGCTCGGGATGCGGGCGCCCGCGTGGTGGTGGCCGATTTCGGCATCGCCCATCCCGTGCCGCGCTCCGAGGCCCTCGTCGACTGCCGCCTGGGTCCTGGCACAGCCAACATGGCCGTCGGGCCCGCCATGACCCGCGAGCAAGCGCTCGGGGCGTTGGAGGCGGGCGTGCGGCTTGCGGAAGAGGCGGTCGCCGGCGGCGCCGACCTGTTGGGGATCGGGGAGATGGGTATCGGCAATACCACTTCGGCCAGCGCCATTACCGCCGCGATCACCGAGCGGCCGGCCGACGCCGTCACCGGGCGCGGCACCGGAATCGACGAGGCCGCGTGGGGGCGCAAGGTTGGAGTCGTACGGCGCGCGCTCGAGGTCAATCGCCCCGATCGGACCGATGCCCTCGACGTTCTCGCTAAAGTGGGAGGCTTCGAGATCGGCGGGCTCGCCGGTGTCATTCTCGCCGGCGCGGCTCATCGGATTCCCGTCATCGTCGACGGCTTTATCGCCACCGCCGCCGCGCTGATCGCCATCACCCTGGCACCCCCTGCGCGCGGAACGCTGTTCGCCTCCCATCGCTCGGCCGAGCCGGGACACGCGCACGCCCTCGCTCATCTCGGGCTCACGCCTTACCTCGATCTCTCGCTGAGGCTCGGCGAGGGCACGGGGGCCGCGCTGTTCGTCCATCTGGCGCGGGCCGCCGCCCGCATCTACACGGAGATGGCGACGTTCAAGTCCGCCGGCGTCGATGGACCGCGATGAGCAAGGCGGTCGCCGTGGGTGGGCCGTGGTGAGGGACAGCGTGAGCGTTCCGATGGTCGTCGTGGCCGGGGTCGCGAGCGGCGTCGGCAAGACGACGGTCACGCTGGGACTCCTCGAGGCGTATCGCCGCCGCGGGCTCGCCGTGCAAGCCTTCAAGGTCGGCCCCGACTTCATCGATCCCAGTTTTCATGAGCTGGTGACGGGGCGAGCCTCCTACAACCTCGACGGCTGGATGTGCGGGCGCGCGGCGGTCATGGACACGGTGGCGCGCCATGCGCGTGATGCCGATCTCGCCATCGTCGAGGGCATGATGGGCTGCTTCGACGGAGTGGATGCAGCGAGCGATGAGGGGTCGACGGCAGAGATCGCCAAATGGCTGGAGGCCCCCGTGGTTCTTGTTCTCGATGCGAGCGGGCAGTCGCGCAGCGCGGCGGCCGTCGTTCTCGGGTTCCAGCACTTCGATCCGACGCTGCGCTTCGGTGGCGTCATCAGCAATCGGGTCGGCGGTGAGACGCACGGTCGCTGGGTGGGCGAGGTCATCGCGGCCGCGACCGGGGCTCGCCCCCTGGGGGCGATTCCCTTCGACCGGGCGCTGCCGATCCCTGAGCGTCACCTCGGGCTGGTCACGGCCATGGAAGGAACGTGGTCCCAGGAGAAGCGCGGCCTGCTCGCGGCGATCATGGAGCGATCCGTCAATCTGGACGGCCTGCTCGCGCTGGCCCGCGCGGCGAGGCCCACCATCCCGTCGACCCCCGACCCCCCGCCAGCCGTCTCCTGGCCATGCGCGCGCATCGGCGTGGCGCGCGACGCCGCGTTCCAGTTCTACTACGCGGAGAACCTCTATCGGCTGCGCAGCGCCGGCGCCCGGCTCGTGTTCTGGAGCCCACTCGAGGCTGCCGAGGTCCCGGATGTCGACGGGCTCTACCTCGGGGGCGGGTATCCAGAGCTGCACGCGCGGCGCTTGGCCGACAACGCCTCGTTGCGCGCCAGCATCCGACGCTTCGCCGACGCCGGCCGGCCCATCTACGCGGAGTGCGGCGGTCTGATGTATCTCGCCGACATTCTGGAAGACGCCGACGGCGAACGCCATCCGATGGTCGGGCTCCTTCCCACGGCCGTCCGCATGCGCCCGCGCCGCATGATGCTGGCCTACTCCGCGATCGAGACGACGCAGGATGGCCTTCTCGGGCCGAAAGGGACGCGGGCGCGCGGCCACCAGTTCCACTTTTCCGCGCTCGATCCCGTGCCTGACTCCGTGGAACGCGTGTACCGGGTGGGGACGTCCGGGGGAGGCGAGTGCGCGGAAGGCTATCGCGTGGGCTCCGCGCTGATGAGCTACGTTCATCTGCACTTTGCCTCGAATCCCGATTTGGCTCCCGCCCTCGTAGCCGCGTGCACCGAATGAGCGGCCGGGGGCGGCTGGTCGGTCTCGTGGCTCTGCTGGCGAAGACACTCGCGCTGCTCGCCGCGTCGCCGGCCGATGCCGTCACGTACCGGGACATGGCCGCACGCGAGATCACCATGGCCGCGCCGCCGAGCCGCATCGTATCGCTGGTGCCCAGCGTCACGGAACTGATCTACGCCCTCGGTGGTGAGGCGCGCCTGGTGGGCCGGACCGACTTCTGCGACTACCCGCCGGCGGCGAGCCAGAAGCCGAGCGTGGGGGGGATGCTGTCGCCCAGTCTGGAGACGATCGTTGCCCTCAAGGCCGATCTGGTGATCGCCACTACCGCGGGCAATCGCGAGGAGACGTTTGCCCAGCTTCGGCGTCTCGGGTTGCCAACGTACGTCGTCACCGTCGACCGCGTGTCCGAGGTGATGGACCTCGTGGCGCGCGTGGGGGAGCTGACCGGGCGCACCGAGGCCGTGGCACCGCTGGTGACGCGCATGAACGCCGAGCTGGCGCGGGTTCGGAAGCTGGTTGAGCCTTACCGCCCTCCGCGCGTCCTCTACGTCCTCTGGCCTGAGCCGCTCGTCGTCCCGGGGCGCCATGCGCTCATCACGGAGCTGATCGAAATCGCGGGAGGGCGAAGCGTCACCGCCGTCAATGGCGACGCCTACCCGCGCTACAGTCTCGAAGCCGCAGTAGCGGCCTCGCCCGAGGTGATCTTGCTCGCCAGCCACGGTGGGGGGACTGGCCCGCTGGCCCGCGAGAAGTGGGATCGCCTGGCCAGTCTCCCCGCCATCCAGGGCGGCCGCCTCTACTCGGTAGACGGCAGTCTCCTGCATCGCTACGGGCCGCGCATGGTAGACGGACTGTACCAACTGGCGCGGGCGATCCATCCCGGGGCCTTTCGCTAGTGATCGCGACCGCGCGCAGACTTGCCGTCGCGCTGACGGGGCTGGCGGCGATCCTTCTCCTCGTGGCGGCGGTCGCCCTTCTGCTCGGGAGTGCCGAGCTGTCGGCGGGAGCGATCCTCCTCGCGCTGACCGGACGAGCGGAGACGGGTTCCATCGAGAGCGTGGTGGCGCTCAGCCTCCGCTTGCCGCGCGTCATCGCTGCCGTGCTCGCGGGCGGCTCCCTGGCGGTAGCCGGCGTGGGCTTTCAGGCCTTGACGCGCAACCCGCTCGCCGAGCCGGCCATCCTGGGAGTCTCGGGAGGGGCGGCCTTTGGTGTGGTGACGGGCCAGATCATCGGGCTGGGACCGACGATCTTAGCGGCGCTTGGGCTCGCCGCGTTCGCCTTCGCGGGAGCCCTGCTCGCTGCGGGCGCGGTGTTCGCGATTGCTTCGGCGGGCAGCGCCCTATCCATCCAGACACTGCTGCTCGCGGGTGTCATCGTGGGCATTTTCTTCTCGTCCGCCATCACCGTGCTCATCTCGATCGTCGACTTGAACCGGCTGGGCGGCATCATCCACTGGCTCTTCGGCAACCTCGCGCCGGTCCCTCCGGGGCCGCTGCTCCTGTTCGCCCTGCTGGTGGCGGCGGGCTTTTGGCTCGTCCTCGGACAAGCGCGCGCCCTCAACCTCTTCGCGCTGGGTGAAGAGACGGCACGTCAGATGGGCGTGGATGCCGAGCGGCTCAAGCGACGCATCTTCATCGGCGCGGCCCTCCTCACCGCGACGGTCGTCGCGTTCGCCGGCCCGATTGGGTTCGTCGGCCTGATCGTGCCCCATCTTCTGCGGGGATGGCTGGGTCAGGACAACCGCCTCCTCGTCCCGACGGCACTCCTCGGCGGCGGAACCTTTCTGCTCGTGGCCGATACTGTGGCGCGCAACATCGTCGCGCCGGCCGAGCTGTCGGTGGGCGTGATCACCGCCTTTTGCGGAGCGCCGTTCTTCGTCTATCTGCTCCGGAGGCGGGCGCGGAGTCTGCTGTGAGCCCGCCTGCCCTGGAGCTGCGAGAGGTGGCGTTCACCTACACCAACACGGGCGTACGGACGGCGCGTCCCTTTGCCATGGCGAGTCTCTCCCTGTGCGTGGAGCCAGGAGAAATCCTAGGCGTGATCGGACCCAACAGCGCGGGCAAGACGACCCTCATCCGCCTGGTGACCCGCGTGTTGGCCCCGCTGGCCGGGCAGATCCTCCTGCACGGACAGCCTTTGGCCGGGGCGAGTCCGTGGGAACTGGCGCGAAAGGTCGCCGTCGTGCCGCAGGAGGCGCCGCCGGCTCTTCGCTTCACCGTCGAGCAACTCGCCCTCATGGGGCGTTATCCCCACGGACCGGCGCGCTTCTTCGAGAGCGGTGAGGATCGGGCGATCGCGAGGGCGGCCATGCTGGCCACGGGGGTGCTGGAGCTGGCCGCGCTGCCTGTAGAGATTCTGAGCGGCGGGGAGCGCCAGCGCGCCATGCTCGCGCGCGCTCTGGCTCAGGAGCCGGACCTCCTGGTGCTCGACGAGCCCACGGCGCACCTCGATCTGCGCCATCAAGTAGAGTGTGCGGCGCTCCTGGAACGCCTCAATCGCCAGCGAGGCACCAGCATCCTGCTCGTCTCCCACGATCTCAATCTCGCCGCCCAGCTCTGCGACCGCCTACTGCTCCTGGCGGGAGGGAGCATCGTCCGGCTCGGTTCGCCCGTCGAGGTGCTCGACGAGGACCTGCTCCGGACGGTGTACGGCTGCGACGTGGTGGTGGAGGCGAGCGCATCCGGTCGGCGACGCGTGCAGGTGATTTGGCCGGAACGGTCGGGCGAGCCGCAGGGCGTCGCGGGGCTGGGGCCCCGCCGTCCGAGGCGAGCCTAGGAAGGAGGTGGTCGCTCTCTCGGTGAGGTAAGGCCCCGAGCCAAGGGAAGCCGGTGCGGCTCTACGAGCCCAAGCCGGCACGGTCGCGCCACTGTGTGTGGGGAGCGACGTCCAGTTCCGTCTTATGGAGCCACTGTCCGCGACGCGGATGGGAAGGCCGGACGCTCGCAGCGATCCACGAGTCAGGAGACCTGCTCGGAGGCCACTGCTTCCAACCCTTTCGCGCAAGGAGGAGCGAAGCATGCGGCTATTGTTCGCAGTGATCCTGCTCGGGCTAGCGTGGCCGGCCCTGAGCCGAGCGCAGGACGTGACGCTCCAGCAGGAGGGAACGCCCGACATCGCCAACGTGCCGGGGAAGGAAGAGGCGCGCCGACTGGATCCGGTCGTAGTGACGGCGACCATGGTGGCCACACCCCTGGAGAAGCTCGGCGCCACGGTCACGGTGGTCACCGGCGACGAGATCACTCAGTACAACTACGATCGGATCGAGGACGTATTCCGCCAGGTGCCGGGCGTCCAGGTCCAGTCGACGGGCTCGCCCGGGAAGGCCACCAGCCTCAGCATCCGCGGCGGCGGCTCGCAGCGGTCGCTGGTGCTGATCGACGGGCTGCGGACGGCTAGTCCCACCTTGGGCTCGACCGACATCGCGGAGATCACCGTCGACGCCATCGAGCGGATCGAGATCGTCCGCGGACCGCAGTCGACGCTCTACGGCGCCGATGCGATTACCGGCGTGGTCAACATCATCACCAAAAAGGGGCAGGGACCGCCCAGCGCCAGCGTGTGGGTGGAGGGCGGCAACTACAGGACCTTCCGCGAACAGCTCAACGTCCAGGGCGCATTCGGCGGCTTCAACTTCAATCTCACGGGGAGCCAGTTCAACACCGGGGGCAACCTCCCGCACGACGATAGCGGCCAAACTGCCGTCTCGGGGCGCATTGGCTACGACTTTCCCTGGCGCGGCGAGCTGTCGCTTATCGGGCGCTACTCCAATCTCGATCTGGAGCTGCCCGTCTTCTCGACCTCGCCGACGGTCTTCGATTCAAACGCCACCAACCAGCTCGAGACGGGCCTCTACAAGCTCGAGTACAAGCAGAAGATCCTCGACTGGTGGAACGTCATGGCAAGCCTGGGGCAGTGGTTCAACAACTCGCACTTCCGCAACACGCCGCCCCCAGGGACCGACACGACGATCTCCCAGATCGACACCTCGCGCATACAGGGCGACGTGCTCAGCACGTTCACGCTTCCCAGGTGGAACACGCTGACCCTCGGCTGGGAGTACCGGAACGAGTCCGGGACGAATGTCACCGAGGGGACTTTCCCGACTGACTTCTCCGCGACGCTGAACACGCTGGCCTTCTTCGGTCAGGACGAGATCTCCCTCTTCGACCGCCTCTTTCTCGGCGGCGGCCTCCGGTGGGAGGACAATAACCAGTTCGGAACGTCGCTTACGGGGCGCGCCTCCGCCGCCCTCGTCATCAAGGAGACGGGGAGCAAGCTGCGCTTCGCCTGGGGGCAGGGGTTCCGGGCGCCGACCATCAACGATCTGTTCTTCCCGGGCTTCGCCAACCCCGATCTCAAGCCGGAACAGAGCACGAGCTGGGAGATCGGCGCCGACCAGCGGCTGTGGCAGGACCGCATCCGCTTCGGAGCCACATATTTCAACCAAGACTTCAGCAATCTCATCCAGTTCGTGTTCGATCCCACCACGGGCTTCTTCCTGCCCGAGAACGTCGGCCGGGCACGGATCAGGGGCGTCGAGGCCTATGCGTCGTTCGACCCCTTCGACTGGATCGGCTTCTACGTCAACTACACGTACCTCGACGCCAAGGATCTCGACACGAATCAGGAGCTGCGCCGGGTGCCGCGCAACTCGGTGAACACCGGGGTGACGGTGACGCCGTTCAGTCGCCTCACGCTGTTCGTGCAGGCCAACGTGGTGTCGAGCCAGCTCGAGTCCGACTTTGCCGGCCGCAATCCCGGCTACTATCGCATCGACACTGGCGGGACGTTCGTCGTGCTGGGCCAGTACGGCCGGCTGAATCGGCTGGAGCTGACCGCCCGGATCCAGAACCTCACCAACCAGAGCTACGATGAGGTGCTCGGCTTCCCGGCCCTGGGAATCAACGCCCTCGTCGGACTGCGAGCCTATCTGAAGTGAGGAGCAACGATCGCCGCGAGACCATCAAAAAGGGGTGGCGGGCCGCGGCGAGGGGTCTCGCGTACGAGATCAGCGCGGAGGCGGTCGTGGTGCGATCCCGCGAGCCGCTGGCCGTGCTGTCGTCGGCCGTCGCGGGCGGAGGGCTGTCCACCGCTCGGACGATCGTGAATCTGCACGTGCCGAAGAACTGGCAGCCGGTTCCTCGAGGGGCGACCTCGGGATGGAACGCCGCCCTCCACGACTTCGTACGGCGCCGGGCCCTGCCGTCGCCGTACGTCGGGCTCTGTACCTCGGCCCTCACGGAGCACGCTGAGGTGGCCCGCGAGGAAGACGGGGGCCTGAGGGTGCTGGCTCTGGTGAGCGTCGGGCTCGGCAACCCCATCGCCGCGGGAGTGAGCCGCCCTGCCCCTGTCGCCCCGCCTTCCACGATCAACACCATCGTCGTGGTCGATGCTCTCGCACTTCCTGCGGTCCTGGTGAACCTCGTGATCACCGCGACCGAGGTCAAGACGGCGGTGTTGCGCGAAGCCGAGGTCCATTGCTCCGAGGGACAGTTGGCGACCGGAACGTCGACCGATGCCGTCGTGGTGGCCTGCACGGGCCGGGGCCATCCCGCAGAATTCGGAGGGCCCATCAGCGAGGTCGGCGCGCTGGTTGCCCGCGCCGCCCACCGGTGTCTCAAGCGCGGCGTGCGGGCCTGGCTGGAGAGGCACCGGTGAAGCGGCGGCAGTGGATCGTCTCCGTGCCGCTCTCGGTGGCCCTCCACATCCTGGCCGTGCTCGGGTTGGCATGGGCGATCTCACGGGCGGCAGAACTGCCGCTTCTCTTCGTCGACCTGGCCACGCTCGACCTCGGAGGGGCGATCTCGTCCCTCCATAGGGGCGACGATCAGCCACCAGAGTCACGCCGACCGGGAGGGAGGGTTGCCGCCTCTCGAACGGGATCCGACAGTCGTGCGGGCAACGCCGCGCCAACGACGCATACTGCGCCGGCGCCAGCCCGGCCGTCGGTCCAGTCCGGCGCCGCGGATCCAGTGACCCGGCCCATGGCACCGGCGAAGGTCGATCCGGCCCCGACGGCCGTGCCCGTGATCACGAGGGAGGAGCGCCGGGACGTGTCGGAGCCCAGCGCTCAGACTAGCCCGTCGCGCATTCCAGAACAGCCCGAAGGCGTGGAGGCCTCCGGTGACTCGAATCTTCGCACGACCGCGCCAGCGCAGGAGCCTGGCGCCTTGCCGAGCGCTGCCCCATCCTCGGCAACCGGCCACGAAGCCGGGACGAAAGAAGCGGCGGGGCGCGGTTCGCTCGGAAGCGGTGCGGCTTCCGCGGCCGGATCGGGAGCCGGTGCGGGATCGGGAGGCGGACGCTCCGGTCGCGGTGAAGGAGGAGCGGCGCTCGCGATGCGAGGGGAGGGCCCTGCGGAGGGCGGCTCGGAGTATGGGCGGTACCTCTCGCAGTGGCGCCGGCGCATACATGAGAACGTTCGCTATCCGCTGGCTGCCCGACGCCGTGGTCTCACTGGCACGGTCCAGCTTGACATCGTCATCCAGCCCAGCGGCGCCGTCGCCAGCGTGCGCGTCGCCGAGTCGTCCTCGCACGGCGTTCTCGACGAGGCGGCCATGGAAGCCGTGCGAGCACTCCCACCGCTCCCATTCCCTTCAGATCTCACCCCGCGCTCACTGCGCGCCCGCCTTCCCGTCGTCTTCGATCTGCAATGACGGCGCACGCGCCGCGAACAGGCCACCCAGGGCCCAAGCCGGCCTCGCGCCGCTCGATACCATGACGCCCCGCGCGCCGTGCCTGATGATCCAGGGCACCGGATCGGGTGTGGGGAAGAGCGTGCTGACCACTGCGCTGTGCCGGCTCTTCTCGCGCGCCGGCTATCGCGTGGCGCCGTTCAAAGCACAAAACATGGCGCTGAACGCGTTCGTCACCGATGGTGGCGAGATCGGGCGCGCCCAGGCTGCACAAGCAGAGGCCGCAGGGGTCGAGCCGAGCGTGGACATGAACCCCGTACTCCTCAAGCCGGAGAGTGACGGCGATGCACAGGTCATCGTCCGGGGCGTTGTGCGGGGCCGCCTGAGCTTTCGCGAGTATGCCGGGATGCGCGACGCGTTGCTGCCCATGGTGAGTGAGAGCCTCGAGCGGCTCCGGTGTCGTCACGACCTCGTCCTCATCGAAGGCGCGGGCAGTCCGGCGGAGATCAATCTCCGCGAACACGACATCGCCAACATGCCGATCGCTCACCTGGCCGACGCGCCGGTCCTGCTCGTCAGTGACATCGACCGAGGCGGGATGTTCGCCGCCCTCGTGGGCACGCTCGAACTCCTGGGCGCCGAGGATCGGCGCTGCATCGCTGGCTTCGTCGTCAACAAGTTCCGCGGCGACGTCTCCCTCCTCACTGCAGGGCTCACCGCGCTGGAGGCGCGCACCGGGCTGCCCGTACTCGGCGTGATCCCGCATTTTGGCGAACGCTTGGTGCCGGCTGAGGATTCCCTCGATCTGGAACATCTGAGCTCCGGCTCCGCGATGAGCCGTCTCGACCTGGCGATCGTGCGTCTGCCTCGGATCGCCAACTTCGACGACTTCGAGCCGCTGACGGCGGAGCCCGGCGTACGTGTGCGGCTCGCTCGCCGGCCCACCGACGTGGACGAGGCCGACCTCGTCATCCTACCCGGCAGCAAGAGCACGATGGCAGACCTCGCGTGGCTGCGAGAGCGGGGACTGGCCGAGGCCATCGTGGTCGCCGCCGCGAGGGGACGCCCAATCCTCGGCATTTGCGGCGGTTACCAGATGTTGGGTGAGACGTTGCGCGATCCCGATCACGTCGAGTCGTCCATTGCTGAGGAGTCGGGGTTGGGACTCCTTCCGGTGGCGACGACCTTCGCGCGCGGTAAGACCCTGATCCGGATCACGGCCACAGGCGCTGCGACCTCGCGCTTTTTCGCCGGGGTGAACCGCACGTTTCGGGCGTACGAGATCCATAGCGGCCATACCGAGCCGGCAACGCCGCTGCGGCGGGGACGCGGCGGCCGGCCCGCGTTCCGGATCGTCATGCGCGAGGGTCAGGCCGTCGAGGCCGTGGATGGCACAGTCGGCGTGGGTCGCAACGTGGAAGGCACCTACCTGCACGGGATGTTCGCGAGCGGCGAGGTGCGCCGAAGCCTCCTCGCCTGGCTTGCCCGGCGCAAGGGCATGCTTCCGGATCCGGGCTGGGGCGCTGACGGAGGGACCGACCGCTACGACCGCCTCGCGGATATCGTGAGTGACGCTCTGGACATGACGGCCGTCGCCAAACTCGTCGGCCTGTCGTACTCCCACCGCACAGTCTAGCGCCGTGATCGATCCCCTGTGGACAGCCGCGGTGATCACTCTCGCTGTTGCCCTGGATTTCCTGTTTGGCGAGCCCCCGAGCTCATGGCACCCCGTGGCCTGGTTGGGCAGCCTCCTGGCCTGGGGTCGAAAGCACCTGGAGCATGGATCCTCGCGAGGCCTGCTTGTGCGCGGGGCCGCTCTCATTCTCGTCACATGTGCTCTTGTCGGGCTGGGAGGCTGGAGCCTTTCCATCCTTGCCCAGGAGCTGGGATGGCCTGGAGCAATGCTAGAGGCTCTCGGATTAAAAATGGCGATTTCGCTGCGAAATCTCAGGTCGCGTTGTTACCTGGTCGCGGATGCGCTCCAGCGGAGCAGTATCGCCGAAGCCCGACGCCTCGTCGGCTACCACCTCGTCAGTCGCCCCACGGCGAACCTCGACGAGGGGCAGGTGGCGTCGGCCACCGTGGAGTCGGCAGCTGAGAACTTGACGGATGCCTTCGTTGCGCCCCTGGTCTGCTATCTCGCCTTGGGTCTCGTGGGTGCCTTCGTCTATCGAGCCGTCAACACCGCAGACGCGATGGTTGGCTACCGCGATGGCATGCTCGAGTACTTTGGGAAAGCCGCGGCTCGACTCGACGATCTCCTCAACGTGATCCCCGCTCGGATCGCGGGTGTCGCCATCGTGGCCGCGGCCGCCCTGGCGGGCGAAGACCCGCGAGGTGCTTGGCAGGCCATGGGTCGCGATCGCGGCAGGACGGCAAGCCCAAACGCCGGGTGGACCATGGCTGCCATGGCCGGCGCCCTCGGAGTCACCCTGGAGAAGCCCGGCGCCTACCGCCTCGGGCGCGGCCCCCTTCCGGATTCCGGTCACATCGCCCGGAGCGCCCGGGTGGTCCTGGTCGCCGCCCTGGGACTGGTGGCGACGATGGTTGGGTTGCTGGTCGTCAGAAGTTACTTGCGCTGAGCGCCGTTTTTCCTGCGGTCGGGAGATACCGGCTCGGTATCATGCAAGAATCACTTTGAAGGCGTGATCACCTCATCCTGAAAAATCGAATGGCTATCACTGAACGGTTGACGCAGGCGGTGAGGACGGCCATTGCCGCTGCCGGGCTCCCCGAGCCTCGGGAGTGTGCCTGGGAGCCGCCCCGACTGGCCGAGCATGGGGACTACGCCAGCAACGTCGCCATGGTCCTCGCCCGGGAGGCGAAGCAGCCGCCCCGGCGGGTGGCGGACGTCATCGTCCGGAATCTGCCCGCTCTACCTGAGGTGGACCGAGTCGAGATCGCCGGGCCGGGGTTCCTGAACGTGTTTCTGTCTCCGGACTGGTGTGCACGCCAGGTTCCTCAGATCCTCAAGCAGGGGGCGGCCTACGGCCGCGGCCAGTCGCGCCGTGGGGAGCGAATCCGGGTCGAGTTCGTCTCTGCGAATCCCACCGGGCCGCTGGTCATCGTGAACGCTCGGGCCGCGGCGGTTGGCGATGCCCTCGTCAGGCTTTTGCGCCAGCAGGGCGCCGCGGTGACCGCCGAGTACTATATCAACGACGCGGGAACTCAGGCCGAGGCGCTGGCGCGTTCGCTCAGAGCTCGCATCCGCGAGGTGGCCAGCGAGCGGCATCCCGGCCGGCCCGCGCTCGACGCGCGCCTTCCCGACAACGGATACCCCGGCGAGTACTTGGTCGATCTCGCCCGGCGCTACCTCGACGGCGGCGGCCCCATCGAGATCCCGGGGGAGACCGAGGACGCCGAGCTCGCGCGGCTCGGCCGCTATGCCGTCGACCGCTTGGTGGACGAGCAGCGCCGCGTGCTGCGGGAATACGGCGTGGTCTTCGACGTATGGTCGTCGGAGCAGCGAGATGTGCGCGACGCAGGCTTACCCGAGCGAGCCATCGAGGAGCTGACCAAACGCGATCTGACCTACGAAGCGGACGACGCGCTGTGGTTTCGCTCGACGCTCTTCGGCGATGACAAGGACCGCGTGCTCCGGCGCTCAAATGGCGAGCTGACGTATTTCGCCGTGGACATCGCCTATCACCACGCCGTGAAGTTCGGCGCCGCTGATCGGCTCATCACGCTCATTGGGGCCGACCATCACGGCTACGTGGGCCGCATCCGCGCCGCCATGCAGGCGCTCGGCCACTCGCCCGAAGCCTTCGAGGTCCTCATCATGCAGCTCGTCACGCTCATGCGCGACGGCCAGCCCGTCCGGATGTCGAAGCGCCGGGGCGAGTTCGTCTTGATGGAGGAGCTGCTCGAGGAGGTCGGGCGCGACGCCGCGCGGTTCACGTTTCTCACGCGCCGCCACGACAGCCCGCTCGACTTCGATCTGGCGGTCGCCGCGCGACAGACAGCCGACAATCCCGTGTACTACGTCCAGTACGCCCACGCCCGCATCCGGAGCATCGCGCGCCAGGCCGCCGAGCAGGGCTTGATGATTCCGCCGTGGGAGGAGATCGACACGACCGTGCTCAGCCTTCCCGAGGAGCAGCAGATCATCAAGCGGCTCCTCCAGTACCGCGACATGGTCGAAGCCGCCGCACGGGTTCTGGAGCCGCATCGGGTCGCCTACTGGCTCCAGGAGCTGGCGGGGCTGTTCCACCCGTACTACAAGGCCCACCGAGTTTTGCAGCCCGACCGGGCGCTCACCCTCGGGCGCTTCGCCCTGTGCGCGGCCGTGGGGCAGGTCGTCGCCAACGGGCTCGAACTGCTGGGAGTGAGTGCACCGGAGACAATGTGACATGACGGACTCGCGACGATCGCCACCTCCGCCCAGTCGGATCGGATCGATCCTCGCCGTCGTCGGCTGCCTCGGCGTGCTCGGCTTCACCTTCGGTGCCGGCTTCTACAGCGGAAGGTATTGGACCCGGTTATCCATCGCGGCGGCTCAGCCTGCAGCGCCCGCGACCGGCAGCGACACGGCAGGGCGGCGTGGCACCGTAGCGGCCCCACCGACCACGGCGCTCACGTTCTACGAAGAGTTGACCGCACCGTTACCCTTTGCGCCGCCCCCGGCGAAGGGGGCGGCGAACGAACCCCGTCGCCCGCCCGATCGATTCGACAGCCCGGCCCCTCGATCCGACGATCGCGTGGCCAGGAGCGACCGGCGAACCGACGTCCCGCCCGCCCGGCGGACCGAGCCGACGGGCGTCGGGCCTCGCTTCACCGTGCAGATCGCGGCCTACAGCGCCAAGGCCTCTGCGGAAGCGCTCCGCAACACCGTCAGCGCGGCCGGGCACGACGCGTACATCGTCGAGAGCGAGGCTCCGCCCGGCGCGCCGCGCTTCCGGGTTCGCGTGGGGTCGTACCCCACGCGTGAGGCGGCCCTCGCCGCCGCCTCACGGCTGCCCGGGCCCGGCGCGCCTTATGTCACGCCCCGCTGAGGGGCCGCGACCCGGTCGGATTGTCATCAGCGAGAATCAGCTTCGCGCCCGCGTCGCCGAGCTGGGCAAGGAAATCGGGCGCGACTACGCGGGGCAGAATCCCGTCCTGGTCGGGGTTCTCCAAGGGGCGTTTCTCTTTATGGCCGACCTCATTCGGGCCATTTCCATCGATCTCACCACTGACTTCATTGGCCTCTCGAGCTACGGCAGTGGGACGACGTCATCGGGACAGGTGCGGCTCGTCTCGGACCTGTCCATGTCCGTCGAGGACCGCGACGTCCTGATCGTCGAGGACATCGTGGATACGGGGCTGACCCTCGCCTATCTCAAGCGCAACCTCGAGGCGCGGCACCCGCGAAGCGTGCGCGCCTGCGTGCTGGCGGACAAGGTCGAACGGAGGCAGATCCAGGTATCGGTGGACTACATCGGTTTCACCATCCCCAACGTCTATGTGGTCGGGTACGGCTTCGATCACGGCGGGGTCTTCCGCAATCTCCCCTATGTGGCCGTGCTCGAGGAGACCTGAGCGGACTGGCAACGCGATGCGTCACGGAGGTGCAGTGCTATACTGACGTGCGATGAATCAGGTGTACAAGAACCTCGCCCTCTGGATGGTCATCGGCCTCATCGTCATCCTCCTCTTCACCGTCTTCCAGGGATCGCAACAGGGGGGGAACGATCCCCCGAACTTCTCCGAGTTCCTTCGCGCGGTCGAACAGGGCCGCGTGGAGTCCGTGCAGATCCGGGGCAATCTCGTCACCTACTACTTGAAGGATTCCGCCCAGCCCCAGCGGACGTACATCGTCGAATACCCCGACCTCATCAAGATGCTGCGCGACCGTGGCGTGCGCATCGCCGTGAAGCCGCCGGATGCCAATCCGTGGTACGCCATCTTTCTCCAGTGGGTGCCCATGTTGCTCTTCATCGGCGTGTGGATCTTCTTCATGCGCCAGATGCAGGGCGGGGGCGCCAAGGCACTCTCCTTTGGCAAGGCGCGCGCGCGGCTCATCTCGGAGAAGCAGAACAAGGTCACGTTCCAGGACGTGGCGGGGGTGGATGAAGCGAAGGAGGAGCTGCGGGAGATCATCGATTTCCTGAAGGATCCGCAGAAGTTCCAGAAGCTCGGGGGCAAGATTCCCAAGGGCGTCCTCCTGGTCGGTCCACCCGGTACCGGCAAGACCTTGCTCGCCCGGGCCATCGCCGGCGAGGCCAACGTGCCCTTCTTCACCATCTCGGGCTCGGACTTCGTGGAGATGTTCGTGGGAGTGGGCGCGTCCCGCGTGCGCGATCTGTTCGAGCAGGGGAAGAAGCACGCGCCGTGCATCATCTTCATGGACGAGATCGACGCGGTGGGACGTCACCGCGGGGCGGGGCTGGGCGGCGGCCATGACGAGCGCGAGCAGACGCTCAACCAGCTCCTGGTGGAGATGGACGGCTTCGAGACCAACGAGGGCGTGATCCTCATCGCCGCCACCAACCGGCCCGACGTGCTCGACCCCGCGCTGCTGCGGCCGGGTCGCTTCGACCGGCAGGTTGTGGTCCCGCGACCTGACGTGAAGGGGCGGGAGGAAATCCTCCGCGTGCACGTCCGCCGCATTCCCCTCGCGCCCGACGTCGAGCTGAAGGTGCTGTCGCGCGGCACGCCGGGCTTCTCGGGGGCGGACCTGGCCAATCTCGTCAACGAGGCGGCGCTCCTGGCCGCGCGGCAGAACAAGAAGCTCGTGGAGATGCCGGACTTCGAGTATGCCAAGGACAAGGTCCTGATGGGCGTGGAGCGCCGTTCCATGATCATCAGCGAGACGGAGAAGCGCACCATCGCGTACCACGAGGCCGGGCACGCGTTGGTGGCGGATGTGCTGCCCGGCACCGATCCCCTTCACAAGGTGACCATCATTCCCCGGGGGCGCGCGCTCGGCCTGACCATGCAGCTGCCCCTCGACGACAAGTACAATTACCCCCGCGACTACCTCATCAACCGCATTACCATTCTGCTCGGCGGTCGCACCGCGGAGGAGATGGTCCTGCACCAGCAGACCACCGGCGCCGGTGACGACCTCGAAAAGGCCACCGAGATGGCGCGGAAGATGGTGTGTGAGTGGGGCATGTCCGATAAGCTCGGCCCGCTCACCTTCGGGAAGAACGAGGAGCACATCTTCCTCGGCCGCGAGGTGGCGCGGCAAAAGGACTACAGCGAGGACACGGCCATCCACATCGACCGCGAGATCAAGCAGATCGTCCTCGACTGCGCAGCCCGGGCCCGCAAGATCCTCGAGGAAAACATCGACAAGCTGCATGCCCTCGCGCGCGCCCTCCTGGAGCGCGAGTCGCTGGACAGCGAGGAGATCGCGCGCATCCTTCGGGCCCAGCAGTACGAGGGCGCGCCCGCGCCCGCCTGAGCGTCGCGGGCGCGGTCCTGGCACGAGTCCTGTGATCGCGCGAGGGTACGCGGAGCTGGCGGGTATCCCCTTCGGCGGTGATCGGCCGGCCGCGGTCATGGGAGCCCTCAACGTCAGCCCCGAGTCCTTCTACGCTGGCTCCGTCCATGTCGACCCGGAGGCGCTCCTCGATGCCGCCCGGCAAATGGTCGAGGCGGGAGCCGCGCTGATCGACGTCGGCGCACGCTCCACCGCTCCCTACCTGCCCACGACCATCGACGAAGACGACGAGATCGAGCGACTCCGCCGGGCGGTGAGCCGGCTGACCACGAAGCTCGACGTCCCCGTTTCCGCGGACACCGCCAGTGTTCGCTCGGCCCGAGCCGCCCTGGAGGCGGGCGCTCGGGTGATCAATGACGTCTCCGGTGTTGCCGATCCGGCTTTGGCACGCCTGGTGGCCGACTGGGAGGTTGGGCTGATCGCGATGGCCTCGCCGGTGCCCGGCGACTCCGCCAAGGTCGGGCCGATGGCCACCGTGGCGACGTGCCTGTGTCGGGCGCTGGCCCGGGCGCGGGCAGCGGGCGTCCAGGACGAGCACATCATGTTGGATCCGGGCATTGGCTTCTTTCGCCACGGCCCGGTCTCGTGGGTGGACTGGGATGTGACGGTCCTCGCCCGCCTCGAGTCCCTCCTCGACCTGGGCCGGCCGCTCTGCGTCGCCGTGTCGCGAAAGTCCTTCATCGGCGCGATCACCGGCGGCGCCTCCCCCGGGGATCGTCTGGCTGGCTCGCTTGCCGCCGCGGCCGTCGCGGTGGTCCATGGCGCGTCGTTGATTCGCACGCACGACGTGCGTGAGACGCTGGACGCCGTGCGGGTGGCGGCCCGAATTCGCGAGGCCGGGCGAGAGGGGAGGGGAGAGTGACGCAGCTGTTCGGGACGGATGGGATCCGGGGGGTCGCCAACGAAGAACCGCTGACTCCGGAGCTGGCGTATCGGGTCGGTCGCGAGCTGGTGGCCAACCTCCAGGGACACGGAACGGACCGAGTGCGGCTCGTCCTGGGCCGCGACACGCGGCGGTCGGGTCCGCTGCTCGAGGCGGCACTCACCGCAGGCGCGCTCTCGGCCGGGGCCGATTGCTACATGGCCGGAGTGCTGCCCACACCGGCCATTGCGTTTCTGACGCGCACCCTCGACGCTCAGGGCGGCGTGGTGTTCACCGCCTCTCACAATCCCTTCGAGGACAACGGCATCAAGCTCTTCACGTCGACGGGTACGAAGTTCCCCACCGCCTGGGAGGCCGAGATCGAAGGGCGGCTCATCGGTTCCGACCGCGCGCCCCGCGCCCGCCGCGAGCACATCGGGCGTCTGGTGACCTATGATCGGGCAGAGACCGACTACGTCGACTTCCTGTGCCGTTGCTTTCCCCTCGACCTCGGCGGGATGACCATTGCCCTGGACTGCGCCCACGGTGCCACCTATCGGGTGGCCCCAAAGGTGTTTCGGCGCCTGGGCGCGCGCGTGACCACGATGGGGGCTTCCCCCACCGGGGCCAACATCAACGAGCGTGTGGGCGCCCTCTATCCCGAAGGCCTTCAGACGTGGGTGACGAAACGAGGCGCCTCCATCGGCTTCGCCTTCGACGGCGACGGCGACCGGCTCATCGCCGTCGATCACGCGGGAACCATCCGGGACGGCGACTACGTGTTGGCCATCGCGGGCCGTCACCTGGCCGCGGCGGGGCGCCTCCGCGAAAAGATTGTGGTGACCACGGTCATGGCGAATCTCGGGCTGGAGGTGGCGCTCGGCGCGGAGGGGATCCGCGTCACCCGGACTCAGGTCGGCGATCGCTACGTCTTCGAGGAGATGCAACGGACGGGCGCGAGCCTGGGGGGCGAACAGTCGGGCCACATCCTGTTTCTCGACCACGCCCCGGCCGGCGATGGCATCCTGTCCGCGCTGGCGCTGCTCTCGGTCGTCACGGAAACCGGACAGCCGCTGGCCTCGCTCGCCAGTTGCATGCGGAAGTTCCCCCAGGTCCTCCGGAACATCCCGGTGGCCCGTAAACCTCCGATCGAGTCATTGGCCGGGCTCCCAGGCCGGGTGCGTGAACTGGAGCAGGAGATGAACGGTGCCGGACGCATCCTGGTCCGCTACTCGGGCACCGAACCACTGGTCCGCGTGATGATCGAGGGGCCGGATGACGTGCGGATCCGCATGATGGCCGACGAGCTGGCCCGTCTGATTCAGACGGCCATCGGCCGCTCATGAGCGTCAAAGGCGTCGGCATCGACCTCGTGCCTATCTCCCGCATGCGCGAGGTGATCACGCGCTGGGACGAGCGCTTCCTCCGGCGGGTCTTCACGGACGGTGAGATCGCTTACTGTCGGGCCCGGCGCGACCCGGTGCCGCACTTCGCCGCCCGCTTTGCCGCCAAGGAGGCCGGCCTTAAGGCCCTCGGCACGGGCCTCTCGCTGGGTATCAAGTGGCGCGAGCTGGAGGTTCGGCGCGACCGGGGAGAACCGCCGTCGCTCGTGCTGTCCGGCCGGTCGCGCGAAATCGGTCTCACTCGCGGCGGTCGGCGCATGCTGCTTGCCCTCACCCACGACGGCGACTATGCGATGGCCCAGGCGATGCTCGTGGATGACGACGGGATGGGAACGAGCATCTCGACGGGCGATACGCCCGGTGCAGGCGCGGCGGCCCGCTAAGGTGGCCGCCGGGCCGCCGTTCCCGACTGGCACCGCGCCCGTGCGGCCCATCGGAATCCTCTCCGACGTTCGCCCTCAGGCCGTTCGCCTCTCGGCCTCGCGGTAACCCGTGCGTCCGCTGTTCACCGCGGAGGAGATGCGCCGACTGGACGCACGCGCCACCACCGCCCTCGGCATTCCCGCGGCCGCACTGATGGAGCACGCCGGCCGCGGCGCCGCCGACGTCATTGTCGAGGTCCTCGGTCCGCGCCGCCGTGGTGGGCGGGTCGAGATCGTCTGCGGCAAGGGCGGCAACGGCGGCGACGGCTTCGTGGCCGCGCGTTGGCTGAAGCGCGCGGGCGCTCGCCCGACCGTATGGTTAACGGCCCCGCCCTCTGAGATCCGAGGCGAGGCTGCGGTGAAGCTCAGCGAGTTGCGCCGGGTCGGCCTGCGGCCTCGGCGGATCGAGGACGAGGCGATGGTGGCCGCGCAGCTCGGCCGCGCCGATGTGATCGTCGATGCCTTGCTGGGCACCGGCACCCGCGGCGCGGCCACGGGCCTCACCGCGCGAATGATCGAGCTGATCAACGCCAGCGGCCGCCCCGTGGTCGCCCTCGATCTCCCCTCGGGCGCGTCGGCCGATGGCGACCCCACGCCGGGGCCAGCCGTCTGCGCGACTGCGACGGCAACCTTTGCTGCTCTGAAACGCGGGCTCGTGATGGGACCGGGAGCCGCGCTGGCCGGGCGCGTCCGCGTGGTGCCGATCGGCATCCCGGAGGATGAGGTCGCCTCGGGGATAGCGACGTTTCTCGTGGAGCGCTCAGACGTCCGCCCCCTCTTTCCCGACCGCCCGCGCGAGGCGCACAAGGGAACGTATGGTCACCTGCTCATCGTCGGAGGGTCGCGGGGAAAGACGGGTGCGGCCGCCCTCGCCGCGCAGGCGGCCATGCGCATTGGCGCTGGTCTTGTCACGGTAGGAACGGCGGCAAGTCAGCAGCCCGTCGTGGCGGGCCTTCTGCTCGAACCCATGACCGAACCCCTGGCCGAGACGAGGGAGGGAGCGATTTCGCTCGAGGCGGTGGAGAAGATCCGACGGCTGGCGGAAACCCGCCAGGCGATGGCCCTGGGACCTGGATTGGGCCTCGAGGCGGACACGCAAGAAGCGGCCCGTCGGCTGATCGAGGACGTGACGCAACCGATGGTGGTCGACGCCGACGCGCTCTCTGCTCTGGCCGGCCACCTGCAGGTTCTGGGTCGAGCCCGCGGTCCGCGATGCCTCACCCCGCATCCGGGCGAGATGGCGCGCATGCTCGGCGTGGCGGTGGCCGACGTCCAGCGCGATCGCGTCGAGAGCGTACGGCGCTTCGCGGTGGCGCACGGCGTTCACGTCGTGCTCAAGGGGGCGGCCAGCGTGATCGGCGATCCCGATGGACGAGCGTTCGTGAATCCGACAGGCAACCCCGGGATGGCTTCTGGGGGTATGGGGGACGTCCTGACCGGGATGGTCGGCGCGCTCTTGGCGCGGCATGCACCTGGACCTGCCTTGCGAGGGGCCGTCTATCTCCACGGCCTCGCCGCCGATCTGGCGACGTCACGCGTCGGTCAGGAGGCCCTCGTGGCCAGCGACGTCATCGAAGCGCTTCCGGAGGCGCTTCGCGCGTTGCCCGAGGCCGAGCCGTGACCGTGGTCACCAGGGGCTCCGAAGAGACCGAAACGGCGGGCGCGGATCTCGGTCGCACGCTCGTCCCCGGCGACGTCGTGGGACTCTGCGGGGCGCTCGGGGCAGGCAAGACCTGCTTCGTGCAGGGCGTGGCGCGTGCGCTGGGCGTGCGGGAACGGGCCCTGAGCCCGTCGTTCACCTTGGTGAACGAATACCGGGGCCGCTGGCCCGTATACCACGTCGACGCCTACCGCGTCGACAGTCTCACCGAGTTGCTCGACCTCGGCCTGGAAGAATACTTCGACGGCAACGGCGTGACCCTGGTGGAGTGGGCCGATAAGCTGATCGCACTCCTGCCCCCGCGCACCATCTGCGTCCGCATCGAGGGCTTGGGAGAGGAGCCACGAACCATTACCGTGCGCCGCCCTGGGTAGGTCCGCCCGATCTCGCCGATGTCTCTGTCCGGAGGCGTCACTCCGGTGAGACGTTGACCTCGCCCCACGCCCTCGCTATGAGATGGCATGGCCAGCGCACGGCTTTCCGGGGGCGAGCGCCCGCGGGAGCGCCTCTACTGGAACGGTCCCACCGCCCTGGCCGACGTGGAGTTGCTGGCCCTTCAGCTGGGCTCGGGAACGCGGGGACGCACCGCGGTGGAGGTCGCGCGGGAGATGCTCGCCGCCTACGGCTCGCTGGCCGACGTGGCGAGCCGCGAAGCGTCGGAGCTGGCCCGCCTGCGCGGCATAGGCCCGGCCAAGGCGGCCCGTCTGGTCGCGGCTTTCGAGCTGACGCGTCGGCTGCGGGCCCGCCAACCCGGAACACGTCTGCGCCTGGCCTCGCCGGCCGAAGTCTACGCCGCCTATGCTCCCCTCATGGAAAACCTCCGGCACGAGGTCTTCCGCGTGGCTCTCCTCGATGCGCAGAACCGCCTGTTGCGCGACCGCATCGTGTCTGAGGGCACGCTCTCAGCCAGCCTCGTGCATCCGCGGGAGGTCTTCAAACCGGCGATTCTCGAATCAGCGGCGGCGGTGATCCTGCTCCACAATCATCCGAGCGGTGATCCGACGCCGAGCCGCGAGGACGTCCGGTTGACCCGTCAGCTCGCGGAATGCGCCCGCCTGCTGGATCTGCGAATTCACGATCACGTGGTGATAGGCCACGGAGGCTACGTCAGCCTCGCCGAGCGCGGGATCATATGAGCCGGGGGTCTGCCGGAGTCGAACGGCGCCCCGGGGCGCACGACCGCAGGGGCCCTGGCCATGTCCAGGGCCCGATGCCGCGATGCCACTAGCCCTTGGCGAGTTTCTCGATCTCCTTCCGGGAGAGCGTCTGCAGTCGGGCCATCAGCGTCTTCACTTTCCGCTCGCAGGAGTGATCGGCCAGAATCAGCTTCCTGGATCGCGTCCCGTTGACGATGTACGCAACCCAGTCATCCATCTCCCGCGTGCCCCGCCACGCGACCGTCACTCCGCTCACTCGCAACCGACGCCGACCTTCGACCCGCGCCAGTGGTTTTCGGCTGCCGTCCATAGTTCCTCGCTTCTCCAGCGTTTCCGCGCCGTCAATTCCCGTCACCCCACGCAGCAAAGCGCCACTCAACTTACGAGCGTCGTTCGGCGTGTTCAAGCATTGATTTCGCGGCGTCAAATGCGCGTGGGCGGTGGCTCGATGGCCGTCGAGCCGCTCATCATCGGCGATTTGCAGGGGGGCCGCCTGCGGTGGGGGATGACGCCGTCGCTTTTCGGGCACGCCTCTGTGCCAAGGCTCGCCACATGGTCAAATTCCCCCCTTGTGGATGATTGTGGACAAGTGGAAAAGCTGTGGGAAACGCCGCGGGCCGGGAGGTTTGTGTTCTGGCCGATCGGTTAGCGGGCGGCGAGCAGCGCTTCGAGGATCTGGCGCGCCAACATCGGTCCGCGGGTGACGAATCCCGTGAAGTAGCCTACGGCGGTGGCTCCCGCGCGCAGCAGCGCCAGCGCCTTGTCGGGCGTGTCGACCCCACCGGTGGCGACGATCTCAAGCTCATCACCGAAGCGCGCGCGGGTGCGCTCCAGATTGGCGAGGGTCGCGGGAAAAATCTCGGGACCGGAGAGGCCACCGGCGCCCTGGGAGAGCCGGGTGTCCACGACGCGCCGCGCATTGCCGTAGTTGATGATGCGGACGCCGGCCTCGAGCACCGCGGGAATGATCTCGCGCTCATTGGCCTCGGGGAAGTCCGGAGAGAGCTTGACGATCAGCGGGCGGGGACACGCGCGGCGCGCCAATTCCAGGAGGGATCGCAGGTCACGCGGCCGCGTGCTCCACGCGTACACCAGCGCGGTGTTGGGCGAGGAGATGTTGAACTCGACAAGATCGCCGCTGGGCGCCAGCCCCTCGACGAGCGCCAGATAGTCCTCCGCTGATTCGCCGGCCACGCTCACGATGAAGGGGACGCGATGAGGCAGGCGGGCCAAGGTCCGGCGGAACGCCTCGAGTCCGGGATTCTGGAACCCATTACAGTTCACAAGCCCGGGTCCGGCCGCCGTGCGCACGCGGG
>JBKPAK010000110.1:0-16572 GCA_046726415.1 Candidatus Methylomirabilota bacterium | reverse complement strand
GGATACAGCGATTTCAACTGGGATTTCAACTGGAAGAACGGCGGTGCCGCCACCATTCCCGTGGGGTGCAAGTCGGCAAGGTCTTCGCGCTCGGCGACCAGCCGTTCAGTTTGTCACTCGAAGCTGGGTACAACGTCGTGCGCCCCAAAACCTCTTCTACCCCCGCCACGTCGGCCGGCGTTCCCGCCTCGACCATAGGCACCCCGGGTGGGATGATCGGCCTCGAGTTCAACGTGATCTTCGGTGAGCACAAGAAAACCTTCAACGAGCGGAGGAAAGCCGAGTGAGGCCGTCCGGGTGAAGTGGTGAGCGCATGCATTGCAAACAAGGAGGATGGTCATGAGACTGGGGAAGAGCATTCCGAGCGTGTTGATCGTACTGATTGTGCTGTCGTCGATCGCAGGATGCGCCGGTGGTGGCCTGGGCGGACGCGTCGTGCCCGTGGAACCGGGCGACATGGCCAAGCTGGTCGGCACCTGGCAAGGCACGATGATCTTCCCGTCCGGGGCAAGTTGGCCGGCGACCCTGCTCGTGTATCCCAACGGGACCTATGCGACGGAAGCCGGCGCCTTCACCTCTCGAGGGAAGGCGCAGCTGAAAAACGGGAAGCTGGATTTCATCACCAGTTACACGAGCGGCGGCTTAGCGGTTGACAATAGGACTGGCTCCGCCTCGCTCGTTGACCAGGGCAGCTCGTGGGGCCTCGTCGGCTCGGGTTGGGCCGACGCGGGTCTCTATAACTTCGACTTCAGCAAGCCCAAGTAGGTTCTGTAGAATCGTGCCTCCGCACGGACTCCTGAAGATCCTCTTGCTGCTGCTCGTCTCGCTGTTTCTCGCTCCGAGTGTGCTGCCCTGGGCACACGCGCAAGCCCCAGGCGCTTCCTCGGCCGACGATACCTGGCCCAAGCAGTTCGTCAGCGGCGGGAACACGTTTTCGATCTACCAGCCGCAGATTGAGCGCTGGCAGTGGAACGAACTCCAGGCCCGCGCCGCCGTCGGCCTCGAGACGGCGGCCTCTCCGCAGCCCCGTTTCGGGGTCATCTGGTTCTCCGCGCTCACCAACGTCGACAAGGAGAGCCGGATGGTGACACTTCAAGACATGTCGCTCTTCAAGATCGACTTTCCGGGGACACCGGATGAGGGCATCGACTACGCCAGCGCGCTCAACGATGCGCTTCCCTCGCAGCCCATCCAGATCGCGCTTGATCGTCTGCAGGCCAACCTCGAGGTCACGAAGGTCATCGGGCGTCGACAGCAGGTGCCCGTCAAGAACACGCCACCGCGGATCGTCTACAGCCCGCGCCTGGCCGTGCTGGTACTCACCGACGGCAAGCTGGTGCTCCGGCAGGTTCAGGGCACGCCGTTGATGCGGGCCATCAACACGCGCGCGCTGCTCCTCCTGGACACCTCGAGCGGCACCTACTACCTCTGGCTCCTGAACCGGTGGGTGCAGGCGCCGGCCTTCGAGGGCCCGTGGACGGCGGCGACCAGTGCGCCCGCCGCACTGGAGACGACCAAGCAGCAGGCCATCGCCGACAAGCAGGTTAGTGTCGATGACTTCACGCCGCCGGTGAAGCAGGCCCTCGAGCAGGGCCAGCTCCCGGTCATCTACACGAGCACCGCGCCGGCGGAGCTCATCCAGACCGAGGGCCCGGCCCAGTTCCAGCCCATTGCCACGACCCAGATCTTCGACGTGAGCAACACGGCGAGCAGCCTCTTCTTCTACCGAACAACCCAGCAGTACTACGTCTTGATCTCGGGGCGCTGGTTCCGGGCCCGGGCGCTGAGCGGCCCCTGGACCTTTGTGGAGCCGAGCACGCTACCCGGGGATTTTGCGCAGATCCCGCTCAATCATCCGAAGGGGGCCGTGCTGGCCTCGGTGCCTGGGACGGCCGAGGCCAAGCAGGCCGTCATCGCCAACGGCATCCCCCAGACTGCCACCATCGCCCGGACGGCACGGCTCACCGTGACCTATGACGGGTCACCGCAGTTCACCCCGATCACGGGGACCGGGCTCTCGTACGCGAGGAACGCGCCGCTGCCGGTGATCCAGGTGGATCCCACCTACTACATGGCGCTTCAGGACGGCGTCTGGTTCGTCTCGTCCTCCCCGGCCCGCACCTGGCTCGTGGCCACCAGCGTGCCGCCGGTGATCTACACGATCCCGCCGACCGCGCCGCTCTACTACGTCACGCACGTCTACGTGTACGGTTCGACACCGCAGGTGGTCTACACGGGCTACACGCCCGGGTACTACGGCATGGTCGTAACGCCGAGCAACCTCGTGGTCTATGGCACCGGCTACGTGTACCCCGCCTGGGCCGGCACCGTCTGGTATCCGCTGCCCGCAACCTACGGGGCGTACGCGGCCGGGTATGGGGCGGGAGTCGTTACCGGATTCGCCTTCGGCATGGCGTTCGGCGCCATCGCCGCCTCGGCGCCGTGGGGCTGGCATGGTGGCTGTTGTTGGGGCGGCTGGCACGGTGGCTATGCCAACGTGAACATCTACACTCGCTACGGCAACAAGTACTACCGTGCGGCCACCGGAACCATCGGCAACACGCAATTCGCCCGCACCCAGAACACCGCCCTCGCCCGCCAGGGCAACAACGTCTACGCCACGCACGACGGCAACGTTTACCGGAACACGGGCGGGGGCTGGGAGCACTACAATTCCAGCACCAATAGTTGGAATCGCGTGAACACGTCGCCGGCCGAGCAGCGAGCCCAGCAGGCACAGCGCGAGTATCAGTCATCGATCTGGGCGCAGCAGGCCCGCAGCCAGTATCTTGCAGGCGCGGGCGGCTGGCAGGAACCCGCTCGTGGCGTCGGAGGCGGATGGCAACAGCATGCTGGTGAGCTCAACGACTCGGCCTGGTCACGGTCGGCTGGCCAAGACCGCTACTCCTCCTTCGGCTCTGGGGGCGGGTTCGGAGACCGGTTCGGCGGATTCCGGCGGTGATCCGGATCGTCGAGGCTCGCTGAGCCAACTTTTCGTTTCGCTCTGCCTCCTCCTCTGCCTCCTCGTCATGCCGGTCGTCATCGGAGCGCAGGGTACCCCTGCGCTCGTCGAGATGGCCCCGAATCTGTCGCTTAGGGGCGCTCGAGCCGATGGCGATGCGGCGCCCGATTTCGGCGGCTCTTCTCCCCGTGAGGGCGGAACGCCGACGGTTCACCGTCGAGGAGGTCGTCGGTCCCATCCCGCTAACCTCGTCGGTGACCGCGGAGCCGACGTATCAGCAGCGCGCGAACGGCACCTTCGACGCGTACATCAAGCTCAAGGGCATCCTGGTCCTCGAGTCCGGGCTCCCCCTCTTCTCGCGCATCGAGTGGCCAATCCCCGAGGTCGACAACGAAAATGGCCCGACCAACGCCGGGATCGGCGACCTCGCGTGGCTCTCCCTGTTCGTCGTGGGGGACCGGAAGGCGTGGGGGACGCTCGGGATGGGCCCCGTCTTCGTCTTCCCACGGCGTCGCATTCGGAGATGGGGCAAGGCACGTATCAGCTCGGGCCGGCGCTCGGCTATGTGAACGATGCGGTGCCGGGCTGGCAGTTCGCGTTCCTCCTCCAGCAGTACTTCTCGTTTGCCGGCGACCCTCAGCGCTCGCGCGTCAATCAGCTCACCCTACAGCCCTTCGTCACCAAGCTCCTTCCCGACTCGTGGTACGTGCAGACCCAGCCGGTCATCACCCTGGACTTCATTAAGGGGACGAGCAGCGTCCCCCTCAATCTCGTCGTCGGCAAGCTGTTCGCGGGCCGGTGGAACGTCAATCTGCAGGCGACGGTGTATCCACGGTGGACGTCACCACCGTCCACGGACCATGAGCTCAGGCTCAGCATCGGCTATCACATCCCGGCGCTGTTCTCGAAGCCGTAGTCGCGGGAATCCGACAGCACGGAGGGCCGGCGTCGACACATTCAAGCTTTGCGCCAACAGCTCTCCGTCTACAAGCGCGAGACTGGGCGATACCCTCGGCGGCCCGATGACGGAGTTTCAGTACGACTGGAACATGCTGCCTAGCGGTCGGCAGCTCTGGCTGGGACACCTGCTCTCGTACGAGAAATTACCACCGCTGCAGGCGCCCGAGACCTACAATCCGATCGGGATTCTGGCGCAGGTCAAGAAGGCTTATGGTCGTCACGCGAGCGACTAGGATTTTGAAACGAGCCTTGATTCGACCTGGGACGTGGTTGGTGAGGAACTCTCGCCAGGTCTGAGACGGAGGTGTCCGTCGCTTGCGCTGACTGGCGGGCGGCCCACGGTGGGCCGGTGGGAGAGCTTGGCCCAGGGCTGGGGAAACGGCGTCGATGCCAACGCAGGACCGTGTGGGGAGTCACGAACACGAGGGATTGCACACGGCGACCTGGTGACGCAAGGCGAGGTTCTCGAGGGCGAGGTGGCGATGGCCGCCGCAGAGGAAGGGCAAGAGACGAAGCAGCGTTTTGGCGAACGACAGGATGTGAGGAAGGAGACCGCGTGATGCCCTCAGCATACGACGTCATCATCATCGGCAGCGGAGCGGGCGGCGGCACCCTCGCCTGGCACCTGGCGCCGTCGGGCAAGCGCATCCTGCTCATCGAGCGCGGCGGCTGGCTGCCCCGCGAGCCGGCGAACTGGGACGCGGGTGAAGTCTTCGTCAACAACCGCTACGTGTCGAAGGAGACTTGGTACGACCGGAACGGCAAGCCGTTTCAGCCCGGCCTGCACTACTTCGTCGGCGGCGCCACCAAGATGTACGGGGCCGCTCTCTATCGGCTGCGCCGGGAGGACTTCGGCGAGGTGCGACACCATGACGGCATCTCGCCGGCGTGGCCCATCAGCTACGAGGTGATGGAGCCGTACTACACCAAGGCCGAGCAGCAGTACCAGGTGCACGGCGCGCGCGGCGAGGACCACACCGAGCCCCCCGCGAGCGCGCCCTATCCCTTCCCGGCGGTGACCCACGAGCCCCGCATCCAGCAGCTCCACGACGACCTCGCGCGCGCGGGCTATCACCCGTTCCACTCGCCGTGCGGCATCATGCTGAACGAGGCGAACATGCCGTTCAGCGCCTGCGTGCGCTGCGAGGACTGCGACGGCTTTCCCTGCCTCGTCCACGCCAAGTCGGACGCCGAGGTGCTGGCGGTGCGGCCGGCGCTCCAGTACCCGAACCTCACCCTCGTCACCGACACTCAGGTGGTGAAGCTCAACACGAACACCGCCGGCACCGCCGTCACCGAGGTGGTGGCCAGGCACCGAGGCGAGCCGGTGACCTACACGGGCGGCATCGTGGTGGTCTCCTGTGGTGCCGCCAACTCCGCCAAGCTCCTGCTCCTGTCCGCCAACGACAAGCACCCGAACGGCCTCGCCAACGGATCGGACCAGGTCGGGCGCAACTACATGTTCCACAAGAGCGCCGCCGTGCTCGCCATCTCGCGCGAGCCGAACCCCACCAAGTACCAGAAGACGCTCGGGCTCAACGACTTCTACTTCGGTATGGACGGCTTTCCGTACCCGATGGGCAACATCCAGATGGTGGGCAAGTCGCAAGGGCCTATGTACAAGGGCGAGAAACCGATCGAGGCTGGCCTCGCCCCCATGTGGACCCTCGACAGCCTCGCGCGTCACGCCGTGGACTTCTGGCTCTCCACCGAGGACCTGCCGCGGTCGGATAACCACGTCACCATCGACCGCGCCGGGACCATCACGCTGAGCTACACGCTCAACAACCAGGTGCCCAAGCAACGGCTTTACGAGAAGCTCAAGTCGATGCTCGACCACCTCGGCATGGACCCGCATCACCTGATCCCGCGGAACCTCTACATGAAGAACGAGATCGGCATCGGCGGCGTCGCGCACCAGGCGGGCACCTGCCGCTTCGGGACCGACCCGAAGACCTCGGTGCTCGACACCAACTGCAAGGCGCATCAGCTCGACAACCTGTACGTCGTCGACACCAGCTTCTTCCCCAGCATCGGCGCGGTGAATCCGGCGCTCACCGCGATGGCCAACGCGCTCCGCGTCGGCGACCACCTCATCGAACGGATCAAGTGACGGAGCCAGCACGCGGCCCAGGGCGAGGGAAGCCAGATTTTTCGTCAACCAAGGAGGACTCACTGTGAGTGTCAAAGGAAAAGTCGCCATCGTCACCGGCGGCAACAGCGGCATTGGCATGTCCATCGTGCTCGAGCTGGCTCGGCAGGGCGCCAACCTCGCCATTGACTACGTCACGCACGCCGAGGCGACGGAGGCCCTCGAGAAGCAGGTCGCCGCGCTGGGCGACCAGGTCATCGGCGTCGACGCCGACGTCAGCAAGGTGGCCGACCTCCAGCGCCTCGTCGACAGCACGGTCAAACGGTTCGGCCGGCTCGACGTCATGGTCAACAACGCTGGCGTCGAGACGCGCACCGGCGTCCTGGACACCACCGAGGCCCAATACGAGAAAGTGCTCCAGATCAATCTCAAGAGCGCGTTCTTCGGCACCCAGCTCGCCGCCAAGCAGATGATCAAGCAGGGCGGCGGCGGCCGTATCATCAACATCACCTCGATCCACGAGGATTGGCCGATGCCCGGCAACATCGCCTACTGCCTCTCCAAGGGCGGCATGCGGATGCTCACCCGCACCGCAGGCGTCGAGCTGGCGCGTCACAACATCCTCGTCGTCGGCGTCGCCCCCGGCGCGGTCGCCACGCCGATCAACCTCGTCACCATGAAGGATCCGAGCATGATGCAGCGCCTCGACGCCGCCATTCCCCTCGGCCGCATGGCCAAACCGGAGGAGATCGCCAACGTGGTGGCCTTCCTGGCGAGCGATCAGTCGAGCTACATGACCTCGACCACAGTCGTCGTCGACGGCGGGATGACGCAACACAGCCCCGGACTCTAGCTCGGAGAGGGCTTCGCGCCGAGGGGGAGAGGGCCAGGGGTGAGAAGGCTCGACTCGGGCTAGGGCGGCACGGCGTCGGGCAATTTAGGCGCGGGGCACGGGTGGGCCTGCGGAGGGGCGAGACGCGCTTCACGCTCCACGCCTCGCGGGCAAGCCTCACGGCTTCGTGGCCGGGCGCCGAGCCCAGCGACACCGCACCCCCGTCATGTTCGGCGGATCACTGCCACGGCACAACCTCTTCGCGGATCTTCCAGCCCAAGGCGGTGAGTTCCTCCCTCGCGCGCGGCGAGAGCTTGCCGGTAAGCAGCAGGCTCCGATCCGGGTCCCGGAGATCGGGCCGGTGCGCGAAGCGACTAATCAGTGGGGTGAACGACACGTAGTCGACGGGCGCGGGAACGATGAGGGCGCCGCCCACGGTGCGCCCCAGCACGGTTCCGCGCCCGTTCAGCTCGGCAAGTGGCGCAATCCTCTCGTGTTGCCAGGCGAGTAGATGCACCGCGCTCGTGAAGAAGCGCGCCTCCTCCTCGGAGGAGGCCGTGGCTGCCAGGGCGACGACCTGATCCCGTCCGGTGGCCACCGGGATGCGCGCGAGGCCGTTCGTGAAATCGGTCAGTACCGTCAGCGAGTACCACTGGTTCTGGAGCAGCGTCCACACCGAGGACTGGGCCGCGCCCATGTCCAGCAACTTCTGCTTGTTGCGGTTGATCAGGTCACCGGGCGGCGTGTCATAGACGAGATCACGGGTGACCGTGGTACCGCTGATAAAGATGGAGTCCGGCACCATTACGGATATCAGTGTCTCCAGGCCCACCCGCCCCGAGAAGGCGACCCAGGCGATGTTGGTGAGCTTCTCTGACAGGATGGGGTTGGTGGTGTAAAGATCGACCCCGATCTGCTTGGCCAGTCGCTGCCGCACCTGCCCGTACCCCAGCATATCGATGGTGAACGCGCCGACCCGGCGCGCGACCAGCTGAGCCCGCTCGCTCAGATCTTCGTTTGGCGCCTGCTCAGCCTGAGCAATGCTCTCGGCGCCGAGCTCAACCCCGCTCGAAAAGACGCCCCATGGCCGAGGGAAGCCCCTCGACCGTTTGCACCGGGGACGTGATCATCTGAGCGGCTGCCTCGACCGGACGGGCCGCCGCGTTACCCACCGCCTTGACGAACTCCGCCGTCTTGCTCATGTTCTCGAGGCTCGCGAGCGCAGGCATCTGCCCAACCCATGTCACCAGGACCTGCCGGCCGACGGGTTGGAGGGTGCCGAAGTCCGACCGGATCGTGAAATGGGCCATCAACCCGTCCGTGGGCACCCTATTGTCAACCTGAAATCCGGGCCCGCTGAGCTCTGCCGCCGGGACGAGCGTCTTGGCCGACAGGACAGGTGGGATCTCGAAGCTGGATTCCGAATTCTGCACCGCCGGGGAGGCGAGGTTAGGCCACCCGGGCGGTCTGCTCCCGGCACCGGCGCTAAGGGCGGCGGAATTGCCCGAGCAGGCAGGCAGAACCATGACCGCGACTAGCATCAGCACCGTGCGACGCATCGAGCCTTCTCTTTCGTTCTGTTGCGGCCCAGCTAAAATGGTAACTCGGACCCGGCTGCGTGTGGTGTTGAGGTTGTGAACGTGTCGACGAACACGGCCAGCATCGACTCGCGCCCGATAAGTTCACCACGCGAGGCTGTCCCCATCGACGGACCCGATGAGAATATTTGCCGGCCGCATGCTCTTCCTCGCCGTGCTGGTCGTCCTGCTCCCGGGGTGCGTCAGGGTCAGCGCGTTGCCGCTGGGAGAGAAGCTCAAGGCCTGCGAATTGAAGGAAGGGACAGTTCGAATCTTCCATGGTGAGCCGAAGGAGCGGTATACGGCCCTCGCAATCGTGACCGCTCAGACGGCGTGGTGGGCGCCGGCGTCCTGGGAGGATCTGCTGCAGGCCTGTGTGTGGAGGCCGCGCGCCTCGGTGCCAATGCCGTCATCAGACTCACGCTCGGAAAGCTGGACTACAGCCTCACGGTCGGACCGGTCGGGCGAGGCGGCGATACCCGAGAGCTGACCGGGGTCGCGGTCCGGCTGGAGTGACGGGGCGAACGAGTGGTGGCGCGCGCCGTAACGAACTGGCGAAGGACCGGTGCCCGCAGCTGCCCCGTGTACCAAGTGAGGCTCGGCCGAGTATTCGGACCCTACGGGCGGAAGATTCATCGGCGTCGGGACGTGCGGGCCTTTCTTGAACGACATCCCCGCGTGGAAGTGCACCGCTTTCCCGGGTACGCGCCGGAGCTCAATCCTGATGAGTTCGTCTGGGCGCAGGCCAAACGCGAGCTGTCCAACATCGATTCCGATGGGCTCGTCACGCTCACGCTGCACGTCGTGAGATCCCTTCAGCGCATCGGCCGATCCCAAGCTCTGCTCCGCTCGTGTCTCCACGCGTCCGATCTCCCGTGGCCGTAACCCGTCAGGGCAGGTATGGTTCTGAGTCTGAATCGGTGGTCTGGATAAGCCGAGATCGCGGAGTTCGCGGCGCGCATCGGATCTTCCCCCAGGGTTGAAAGGGAGCGTCGAGTGACGCGCTCTCAGATACCGGCTTCGACCCCCTCGGCCAGCTCGCGCAGGGCCTGGCTGCGGGCCCGGTGAGCGATCTCGTGTCCCACCGCGATGACGAGGGCCACCGGCCAGTCGATGATCTCGAGGGCGGCCATGAGCGCGAGCCCCGCGTACCAGGCGAGGCGCGGATCGGCCTGGGGGCCGCGGGACGCGGAGGTGGACCTCGATGCCGCGCGCGTCCTGGGCGTCAGCCTTCGCGCCCGGCCGACAATGGCCACCTTACTCCTGGCTGCCGTGCTCATCGGTTCACCTCCCAGAGTCGACGGATCGGAGGCGGTCAGCGGGCCTTGGCGCGATGAATCAGCTCTTTGAGGGGGATGCTCCGATCGAGCACCGATCGCGCGCCCTCCGCCCCTACCACGGGCAGCCCTCCCGACTCCAGGAGCCCGAGCTGCACCAGCACCGCGGCCTGGTCTCAGTAGAGATGCTCGTGCGCCATTCTATCGCCGTCAAACCACGAGCGGATAGGCATTCCCAAAGGCCTGTCCTTCGCCTAAATTCCATCCGCCCGACCTGGCGGCTATCCGGGACCCTGTGCTGGGACTGCGTCGTCGATCAAACAGCACTGCCGGCGTGGCGCCGATGTGTCGGCCAACTTGCCGCGGCGATCCTAGGCGACCCCACCAGATGGAGACAGGAGTTGGTGGGAGGAAGGCGAGGTGGTGGGGATGGCGGTCGAGCGGACGAGGTGACTATGCCGCTCGCCGGAGGCCATTCATGACAGGCCGCCGTGGCCCAGCGCCTCTTCCAGCTTGGCCCAGAGCCCGGAATAGATTTCGTGAAAGCGAGGATCCTTCTGGAGCGCACGCACCGGTCGCGGCAGGTCGATGCCGATGTCCGCCATCAGGCGCCCGGGCCGCGCGCTCATCACCACCACGCGATCCGAGAGCACGATGGCCTCGGCCAGATCGTGGGTCACGAAGAGCACCGTGCGCTGCTCCTCGTGCCACAACCCGAGGAGCACGTCCTCCAGTTGAAGCTTCGTCTGGGTATTGAGCGTTCCGAACGGCTCGTCCATGAGCAGGATGGGCGACCGCATGGCAAACGTTCGCGCCAGCGCCACGCGCTGGCGCATGCCGAGCGACAGTTGCACATCTGGCCCATATCGCACGAGTCTTCCCGAGGATCGGCGCGTCCTCCTCGGCTGGGGATCGCTGCTGCTCGCAGCGAGTGTCCCGATCCCAGGGCGACCCCCGCCTAAGAGAGTCAGAGATGAACGCAAGGCTCCAGGTCGCTCACCTGCATCAGCGGCCGACCCGATGGAGGCCCGTCGTGTACTCTATCCACGGAGGCCGCGACCGCCAGGTCCGGTTCGAGGAGTGCCCGTGAAGCTGGCCGCAGCACCACCGGTGGCACGAGTAGTCGTCCGAGGAAGGGAGACCCGTATGCCGCGTGAACGTATCATGACGAGGTGCGGTGTCTTCCTGACCGTACTGATGCTGGGGCTACTGCCTGGGCGGCTCGCGGGCCAGGAGCGACTCGTCATCACCGGTACGGTTCAATGGATTGACGGGGAAAAGATGCAGGTGATGGCGGACAGCGGGTTGAGCATACAGGTCGACCTTGCGCGCGTAGACCAATCGTCGTACAACACACTGAGCCCCGGGGACCGTGTGCTGGTCACCGGCTTCGTAGCTCCGGATCGGAGCCAACTGATTGCCGAAAGGGTCGAGGGCGGCCCCAACATCTATGAGAACTCTGGCGGGTAGCGAAATATCGACTCGAAGGTGATCACGCCGTCTCGGTAGACCGATCCAGTTGAAGCGTGGTCGCGACTGCTCGCTGGCCTCCGGATGGCTCTCGATGCGTGAGTTTCTCGATGTCGCATCGATCCGCTGGCCCGTCCAGCTCGACGACGTCAGCGAAAGCCGCTGATAGCAGTACGAATGACCGTCCCAGCAGCGCGGCAGTGAGAAATGGTCCTATCCGATGCGCCACCCCTTCCTCCTCCCCGGCGAGTGCCACCTCGCGCGGGGGCGTCCCGTTAGGCCGCCTTCATCCAGATCTCGTCACAGACTTCGTGGAAACGGGCGTCGCCTGCGACCCAGTGCGACTCATCTCGAATCTCCTGATCGCACGCGGCACAGATCCTCCCAAGTTCGCGCGCAATCCGATCCGGGCTACCCTGACGCTCATACCGAGTCAGCAGGCCTTGCATGATCCTGTCCCGTATCTTCGCAGCGATCTCGGCGCACTTCGCGCAGGCACCCTTGTCGTCGACTCGCTCGGTAGCGCTACATGCCTCGTACTTGCACTTCTCCCTTTCCATCGTTTAACTCCTACTCCAGCAGCTCCGTGACCGGCACGCCGAGAGCCTTGGCCAGCCGCTTGAGCACATCAAGAGATGCGTTCTTGCGCTTCCCTTGCTCTATCTGGGTGAGGTACGGCTGGGCGATCTTCGCTTTCCGCGCCAACACCACCTGCGTTATTCCTCGTTCCTCTCGCAGCGTCCGGACCACCCTACTCAGCTCCACGGAGAAAGTATAGCCTCCAGCTATACTCACTGTCACGTTTCTTCTGCGGTCACTTCTCTCGGTTTACGCCTGTCGCCTCGGCACCCTCAACGCCTCCACCGAGGCATCCCAGCACCGAAGGTGGTAGGCGATACCGAAGAAGCGTAGCTGAGCCTCGCCGTCTCGGATCGGCCCGTAGCACCACTTGCAAATGACCGCCTCGTCCGCATCCTCGAGCACGGGCGCGATGGTACACGGACGGCCCTATGCCCCGCCTGCCGCGTTGGTCCGCTCTCTGCGCCACTCACCGCCGGCTCGTCGGTTCTGACGATCGCGACGACTTGCTCCGGTAGGTCTACGACCACATGAGGTTCAAGGCTGCCCGGTAGTGGACATCGATGTCACCGAACGCATCGCGGAGAGGGTTGATCTCGACAAGGTGCTGGCGCAGTGACCGACCTCGAGCGCGAGAACCGGCGACTCCAGGGCGAGCTGCTCCGGGCGCGCGAGGATATCGCCGAGCTGAAAGAATGGCTCGCCTACGCACTCCTGCAAGTCCGCGAGCTGAGCGCTCGGGTTCCGCGACGCGAGCCGCACTCGACGTAGCTCTCATGGCCCCCGAAACCTGCGGCCAGTGCGTCGAGGGCTGGGTCTGCGAGGTCCACCCGGACGCGGACTGCGTGGAGGAGTGCGGTGTAGGGAGCAGGGCCGCATAAGCAGGCGCATTTGCACCCTTGACAACGAGCCGAATCCAAGCCAGTATCCGCGACACCTGTCTGACCGTCGCTCGTCGGAGGAGCTGATGGCCTTCCGAGCGATCATGTCCTTTCGGACTCTCCCCTGCGTGGGGTGCGTCATGCTACCAAAGATAACGCTCCTCCTTCTCTTTGCCTTCGTACTTCCTCATCCGCTGCATGCCGCAGAGTTTTTCTGTCCTTCTGGAGACGCCACCTGTCTCATAGCCGCGGTGAACTCGGCCAATGACACACCGGAAGAGGACACGATCATTCTGGGGCCAGGTATTTATGCGTTAACGACCGTGGACAACGATACCGATGGGGCGAACGGTTTGCCGTCGATCAGAAGCACAGTGACCCTTCGTGGTGCTGGCGCTGACCGTACCATTGTCGAACGTGACGGCGCCGCTCTCTTCTTTCGTCTTGTGCACATTGCGTCAACCGGCAGCCTCATCCTCGACGAAGTCACCTTACGAGGCGGCGTTGCTTTCGCTGCCAGACTTCCCGGAGATCTCAATACCTCCGGCGGAGCCATCTTAAACCTTGGGACCCTGTCAATCATGAATAGCGTCCTCATGGGAAACTCCGTCCAGGGCCAATTCGGAGACGGTGGCGCCATTGCTGGCTTCGGACTCACCGTGACCACGGTGACGAACACGACATTTGCCAGTAATTTTCTCCGCGTTAACCGCGGCGCCTCGGGAGGTGCCATCTACAACAGCCAAGGCATGCTCGCCGTGACCAACAGCACCTTTACTGATAACTCTACTTTCGGTAATATGGGGCACGGTGGCGCTATCGCGAATAATCAAGGAACGGTGAGCATTACGAGCAGCACACTGGCTCGTAATACCATGGTTGGCGCGGTCTTTGGTGGCGGCGGAGGAGCATTGTCCAACGGGTTCCTTGGTACAGTCATGATTACCAACAGCACGCTCGCTGACAACACGGCGTCTTCTATTGCTCTACATCTTCTTCGCGGCGGCGGCATCGAGAATCCGGGGACGGGGATGGTGACACTGCAGAACACTATCTTGGCCGGCAATAGATTCAGCCTGTCGCCGGGGGTGCCGCCCCCTCCCGATAGTGTGAACTGCAACGGACCCGACTGTTTTGGCGCGACTACCTCGTTAGACCATAACCTGATCGGTGATCCCACGTATTGTACGATCAGCCTTCTCGGGAATGATCTCATCGGTGATCCCGGTTTGGCCGAGTTCACCGACGACGGAACTCCAGGCGGCGGCCACTTCCCTCTGCTGGCGAGTAGCCAGGCCATAGATAGAGCCAGTCCTGAGGCGTGCCCGCCAACTGATCAGCTCGGATTGGCCCGCATAGGGATTTGCGATATCGGCGCCGTCGAGTTCCAAACCGCGGTCTTGGAGCGGCCCACTAACAAGGACCAGTGCAAAAACAAGGGTTGGCAGACCTTCACCAACCCCACGTTCAAGAACCAGGGAGACTGCATCCAATTTGTGAACACGACCAAATAGGGGACCTCGGGCACCCCAGCATTCCGTTGGTCCGACCTCTGGATGGGCTGCGCTGGCGGTACCTCTGGTTCACGTAGGGATCTCCCGCTGCGCATGGACTCCTTCTGGGCTCTGGTGAGGGCGGAAGCGCGAATCCCCCTCACTTCGCTAACCGCCTGGCCGTCCACGCGCGCAGCACCATGACCTTGTCGAGGGCCTCATCGATCGCTGGCGTCGGCCCTCGTTCCATCCGCCGGCCGACGATGACGCGATGACCACCCTCAATTACTGATGTGCGCCGCGTTCAGTCCTCGTTCGGCATGCGGCTCTCCGGGACTTTGTTTGCGAGGAGGGCGCCCACCAGGACGGTGGTGAGGAGCGATCGACGGCGAGAAAGTTCGCTCACTGCCTCGCTTGGTCTCCCAACTCCCCCTCCGCCTGCTCGAGGTAGAACCGCATGTCCATCTCGCGGTACATGGTTGTCGCGGTGCTGAGGTGCTCCTGCGCCTGCCCACGCTTGCCCGTGCGCTGGGAGAGCTTGCCGAGGCCGAAGTGGCAGTGGGCGACGAGCGGGCGCATGCCGAGCTCGCCGCCAAGCGCCAGCGCCTCGCGGTAGTAACCTTCGGCGTCCTCGGCGCCGCCTGTCGACGCGACGTCACCGGCGAGGCAGAGGGCGTGGGCCTCGCTTCCCCGAGCCCCCAGCCGGCGGGTGAGCGCCATGGCGTCGCGGGTGTGGCTGACGGCCTCGTCCATCCGTCCGGCCGCGAAGTAGCTCGTCGCCGCGTAGAGAAGAATGAAAGCCGGCCGGACGTGCATCTGACGGCTGCGGAACTCTTCAACCGCCTCCGCGACGAGGGGGAGCGCCTCACCGGCCCGGCCGCCGAGGGCATAGGCAGCCCCGAGGGTCGCAGCAACGATCGGCGTCCCGACGACGATCTCCCACGTTCGGCAGAGCTCGAGGTTCCGCTCGAGCTCCCGGGTCGCACGCGGGAGATCCCCGCGATTGAAGTGAGCGAGGCCGAGACTGTACAGCGCGTTGTACAGCGTCCACGGATTGCTCGCCGCTTCCTCAGCGATCTGCACGGCGGCCTCGGCGTGTGCGATGGCCTCGTCGAACCGACCGAGCTCGGAGAGCGCGTTGGAGAGCCAGCCCCTCGCGACCGCCGCCTGGATTCCGGGTATCGCGAAGCGCTCGTAGCGCAGGTCTATCTCGACCCCGATGGTCGGCTCGAGCAAGGCCACCGCGTCGTTGAACGCGCCCCGAGCGATGTGCGCCATGGCCAGCGGCAGCGTTGCTACGACTTCGAGCGAGCGATTGCCGAGGGTGCGCGCGATACTGCAGGCCTCCCGCCCGAATCTGGCCGCCTCCTCATAGTTACCAGCAACCAGGCTCTCGATCCACATGAAGTCGACGATCCGCCCGAGCCGCTGCTGGTCGCCGAGCCTCCTGGCTAGCACCTCCGCGTGCGAGAGGTGCTCTCTCATGGGCTCGCGCTCCCCGATCAAGAAGTGCGCATTCCGGACGTCGATGTGGGTGAGCTCCAAGAAGAGACGCGACTTGCCCACGCCTGGCTCCCCGACCACGGCGACCACCTGGCCGTGGCCCTGCCTGGCCCGGTCGAGGGCGCTCCGGAGTTGCTCCAGCTCCGCGTCCCGGCCGACGAAGCGCGTGAGCCCCCCGCCGCGCTGCGGCCTCGAGGCGGGTGCGGGCGGCGCCGGCCCCCACCAGCTCAAACACCTCCACCGGCTCGCCCAGCCCCTTGATCGGCACCGGGCCTAGTGGGGTGATCTGGACGAAGCCCTCGGCCAGGTGCAGCGTCTCGGCGGTGAGCCGGGTGCTGCCGGCCGCCGCGAGTTGCTCCATGCGCGCCGCCAGGTGGGTGGTCTGGCCCACGGCGGCGTAGTCCATGCGGAGGTCGCTTCGATCGACCGCACGACAACGTCCCCGGAGTTGAGTCCGACGCGGATCTGCACCTCCAGGCCCTGCGCGCGGCGAAGCTCGTTCGAGTAGCGCCGGACGGCGTCCTGCATCCGGAGGGCGGCATAGCACGCCCGCACCGCGTGGTCTTCGTGGGCGAGTGGGGCGCCGAAGAGGGCCATGATCCCGTCGCCCATCACTTGATTGACCGTTCCCTCGTAGCGGTGGACGGCCTCAATCATGCGTTCGAGGACGGGGTCGAGCAGCTTGCGCGCCTCCTCAGGATCACGGTCGGCGAGCAACTCCATGGAGCCCTTCAGATCGGCGAAGAGCACGGTTACCTGCTTGCGTTCGCCTTCAAGCGCCCTCTTGGATGTGAGGATCTTCTCAGCGAGGTGCGTGGGGGTGTAGGACTCGGGAGCGGCGAACCGCGGCTGAGCCGGCTTGTCGAGCGGTGCTGCGCATTGGCCGCAGAACTTGTTCTCGGGAGGATTGGCTGCCCCGCACGACGGGCAGACACAGGCAAGCGAC
>JBKPAK010000109.1:0-14640 GCA_046726415.1 Candidatus Methylomirabilota bacterium | reverse complement strand
CGCCGCGTGAGCTGGGGGAGGTTTGGAGGGGGTCTCGCCCCCTCCAACTCGATGTCAGATTGCCGCTTCCGTCTTCAGGTCGAAGAAGTGGATGCGGTCCGGCTCGAGCGCGATTTTCATCGTCTCGTGTACCTTCACGCGTACCGTCGGGTCGACCCGCGCAACCATCGCGTTTGTGCCAACTCGCAAGTCTAGCAGAATTTCGGAGCCGAGCGGCTCGACCACGTCCACCAGCGCTTCGAATGACGTGCCGGGCGCATCAGCCCCGGAACTGACGTGAAGATCCTCGGGCCGCAGTCCGAGAGTGATCGCCTGGCCCTTGTACGGCCGGAGCTGAGCCGCTCGATCGGCCGGGATCTTCACGCGTAAGCCCGGGTTCTCGGCCCAAACGTCGCCATTGGATTCGGCGATGGTCACGTCGGCAAAGTTCATGGCGGGCGAGCCGATGAAGCCGGCCACGAACTTATTGGCCGGCCGCCCGTACAGCTCGAGCGGCTCGCCAACCTGCTGAATCCACCCGTCCTTCATGACGACCACGCGGTCCCCGAGCGTCATCGCCTCGACCTGGTCGTGGGTGACATAGATGGCGGTCGTTTCCAAGCGGTCGTGCAAGCGCTTCAGCTCCACGCGCATCTGGACCCGCAGCTTGGCGTCGAGATTGGACAGGGGCTCGTCGAAGAGGAAGACCTGGGGGTGGCGCACGATGGCCCGGCCTACGGCGACCCGCTGTCGCTGTCCACCGGAGAGCTGGCGCGGCTTGCGCTTGAGCAGCTCCTGGATGCCCAGGATCTCCGCGGCCTCTTTCACGCGCTTCTCGATCTCCACCTTGGCGAACTTTCGCATCTTCAGCCCGAATGCCATGTTGTCGTAGACGGTCATGTGCGGATAGAGAGCGTAGTTCTGAAAGACCATGGCGATGTCGCGGTCCTTGGGCGGGAGATCGTTCACCACGCGTTCGCCGATGACGATCTGGCCCGAGGAGATCTCCTCCAACCCCGCCACCATGCGCAAGGTCGTCGACTTGCCACAGCCCGAGGGTCCGACCAGCACCATGAATTCCTTGTCGCGGATGTGGAGGTTGACGTCCTTGACGGCGTGAACCTCGTCGTACTTCTTGTTGAGGTCTTTCATCAGGACCTGCGCCATCGAACCATCTCCTCACGCGGGTTTGACGCAGGGCGGCAACGCCCCGGTCGGACTCGGACCTGCGCACAACAATTGCCGGAGTCTAGGCGACCGCTGTCAGGGGTGTCAAGCGGTTGGCGACGATCGTCGGAAAGTGCGGCACGGGCCGGATTCCAAGAGGGGCGGGTGGCAAAACGCTGACAAAGCGCTTGACAAAGGGCGGGCCAGGAGCATAAAGGGACTAACCTTTCTCCGACCTTTGGCGTCTCTCCAGACAGCACGGTGGCTGGGCCCCGCCCACCGCCGGGACGTGGGCACACACGCAAGGAGGGGCTTCGCATGAGCGACGTACGACCCGTTCGGAGTAACCGCCTGAGCATCGACCGCCGCCATTTCCTCCAGGTCGCTGGGGGCGGAATGACCGGGGGCGCCCTGCTGGCCATGCTCGACGCCCGGCAAGCTCCCGCCCAGATCAAGGGCACGACCCTCCGCATCCTACAGTGGAGTCACTTCATCCCCGCCTACGACGTCTGGTACGACAAGTTTGCCAAGGAGTGGGGCGACAAGAACGGGGTGAAAGTCCGGGTCGACCACATTCCCCACCTCGAGATCCCGGCTCGGATGGCCGCCGAGTTCGCGGCCGGGTCCGGTCACGACATCATCTACAACGGCTCGTCCATCCTCACCCGGCTCTACTACAAAAACCTCGTCGACCTCAGCGACGTGGCCGACGCGGCCGGCAAGAAGTACGGTGGCTGGATTCCCGCGGCGCGCTCCCTCGTCGAGGTGGAGGGACGCTGGTACGGCCTTCCGATCTTCTACATCTTGGCGCCGATGCTCTACCGGAAGGATCTCTTCGACCAGAACAACCTGAAAGCCCCCGACACCTGGGAGCTGGCTCGAGTGGCGGGGCGGACCATGAAGCCCAAAGGGCATCCCACCGGCATCGCCTTGTCCCAATGCGCCGACGCGAACCTCTTTTGGCGATCGATGTTCTTCAGCTTCGGCGGAACGGAGGCAGATCCCTCGGGGGAGAATCCCACCCTCGACTCCAAGGAGTTGCGGGAGTTCCTGCGCTTCGCCAAGGCGCTCTTCGACGAGGGCATGACTCCCGAGGTGTTCTCCTGGGACGACGCCTCCGACAACCGTTTCCTCGCCTCGGGTATCGCGTGCTGGATCCACGACGCGATCTCCGCGTACCGCACCACGGAAGACACGAACCCCGACGTATTCAAGAACGTGGTCTTGGCCCTCGAGCCCCAAGGCGTGCCGGGCAAGCGGGTCAGCGTGGCGGCCCCGAACGTCTGGATGGTCTGGAAGTTCTCGAAAAACCAGCAGGCCGCGAAGGAGTGGCTGGCCTACTTGATCGACAACGATCTGGAGGGCATGGTCCAGAGCCGCGGCTACAACATGCCGTACCTCAACGATCGTTACAAGAAGCCGATGCCCGTGATCGGGACCGATCCCAAACTCCAAATTCTCCAGGACTTCCCGAAGATCGTCGCGTTCTATGGCAATCCCGGGCCATCGACGACGCCCATCCAAGAGATCGTCAACACATTTGTCTTCCCCGACATGGTCACCCGCGTCGCCCGCGGGCAAAACATGGAAGAAGCCATCAAGTGGGGGGTGGGCGAGTACAAGCGCATATACGCCAAGCACAAGCACGCATGACGGCAAGTCCGTCGGGCGGCGGCTCGGACGCGACGAGCGCCTGGGCCGCCGCCGCTTCTGTCGCAGTCCGGCCTCGCGGGTGGTTCCGGAGCGAGACATCGCGGCGGCTCAGCTTCGGATACCTGTTGCTCGCTCCGGCTGTTCTCTACGTCCTCCTCCTGGTCGGGGCGCCGTTCCTGTTTTCGCTCTACCTGGCGCTGAGCGACGCCAACGTCGGTGATCCCGTGGCCAGTTTCACGGGCCTCGAGAACTTCCGGGCTGCCCTCGAGAGCGACGTCTTCTACATCGCGCTCCGCAACAGCATCCTATTCACCATGGTCGCCGCCGTCCTCAAGGGCATCCTCGGCACCTCGCTCGCCTTCCTCTTGCTTCAGCCTTTCCGGGGTAAGAAGATCGTACGGGGTCTGGTCGTCATCCCCTTCACGCTCCCCATCGCCATCAGCGTGCTGTCGTGGAAGTGGATGTACGACTCTCAGTTCAGCGTCATCAACTGGTTCCTGAGCCGGATCGGGGTCATCGGCGGCTATGGCTCACCGGACTGGCCCATATGGCTTGGCCAGCCCTACCTGGCGCTGGCCGCCTGCATCATTGTCAACGTCTGGCGCACGTATCCTTTCTCGGCCATCGTGTTGCTGGCCGGTTTCACCTCGGTCCCCACCGAGGTGCTGGATGCCGCCCGGGTCGACGGGACCACCTTCTTCCAGCGGTTCCGCTACGTGGTGGTACCGATGATCGCCCCGATCCTCCTCATTGGATTTCTGTTCGACACGGTGTTTACGCTGTCCGATCTTTCCATCGTCTACCTGCTCACCCAGGGCGGCCCCGCCAACGCGACGAAGATCCTGCCCGTGCTCGCCTATCAGATCGGCATCCAGGCGGGAGCGCTTGGCCGTGGCGCGGCGATCTCACTCTTCCTCTTCCCCCTGCTGCTGCCGCTGATGATCCTGCTCCTGCGAAACCTCAAGCGCAGAGAGTACTAGCCCCATGGCGACCGTCCAGACCCAGCGCCAGAAGGAGATCCGGCGTCACCTCTGGATCTACGGAGCCCTCACCCCCTACATCATCATCGCCATCTTCCCCATCTACTGGATGGTCATCACGGCTTTCAAGCAGGAACCCGATCTCTATCGGATGGACATTTTTCCCCTGTGGTTCCACATGGCGCCGACCTTCAAGCACTTCACGTACCTGTTCGTCAGCACCAACTACGGCGCCTGGATCATCAACACCATGTCCATCTCGGTCTGGGTGGCCGTGATCACGCTCCTCACCGCGGTGCCCGCCGGATACGCGTTGGCGCGGCTGCGCATCCCCGGTTCGGAGAACCTCGGGATCGCGGTGTTCATGACCTATCTGGTTCCGGCCATCATTCTCTTTCTCCCCCTGTCGCGGGTCGTTGCCATGCTGGGGCTACAGGACAACTGGTGGGCGCTCGTGGTGGTCTATCCGACCTTCACCATTCCCTTCTGCACCTGGCTCCTTATGGGCTTTTTCAAGACGGTGCCCATGGAGATGGAGGAAGCGGCGAGAGTGGACGGGTGCGGGTACTTCGGCGCGCTCATGCGGGTCGTGCTTCCCGTGAGTATCCCGGGGATCCTCACGGCGGTGATCTTCGCCTTTACCCTCTCGATGCAGGACTTTCTGTACGGCCTGGCCTTCGTCTCGGCCGGTGACCAGAAGCCGGTGCCCGTAGGGGTCCCCACCGAGTTGATCCGGGGGGACGTATTCTTCTGGGGCTCGCTGATGGCGGCCGCGTTGATGGTGGGGCTGCCGGTGGCCTTGCTCTACAACTTCTTCCTGGACCGGTTCATCCAGGGCATCACCGGCGGCGTCGGCAAGTAGCGCCGGAGCCGGGGACCGCCGCCGATGGCCACCGGTCCCCGGAATGAGGTGTGGGAGTGGATTACTCGGGTTCGGACTTCTGCACAGGGTCGGGCCGCCCCGGGTAGCCAATGTGGAGGATCAGGTACTTCACCGGCTTGGTGGTACGGTTCGTGTGATTGTGCCACCACCCGCCGTTGTCCATGAACGACTGTCCCGCGGCGTGGTACTGCGCACCCTTGATTCCCACGGGCCCGGCCTCGTACTCGGTGGTGAGCACGCCTTCGATGACATAGATGTAAGTCGGAACGCGGAACTGCTGACGGCCGGTCTGGCCAGCCGGCTCCAAGTCGACGGTGGCCCCAGTCAGGAGAAGGGGCGCGTTCACCGTGGCGCTGAAGCCGCCGAGCGAGGTCACGAGCTCCTTGGTCTTGATCCCCTTCGGTTCCGCTGGTTTGGCGTCTTGGGCGTGCACGAGGGTGAGGGCGGGGTTGGCCAGCAGCACCACAGCGAGGACGAGAGCGCGCGTGATGGTCATCGGTTCACTCCTCGTTGAGAAGTCGACCTCAGCCGCGATGGGCCCGCGATTGTGCGCGACCCTAGCACCGGCTGTTTCGGCGTGTCAAGAATGAGTTCGTGTTCGCCGCGTTGTCCTTGGCGTGATCGGTAATGGCGCGCTTCCTCGCTGCCCTCATCGGCCTGGTTCTGGCCGGCCTGTTCGGCGCCTCCGCGGCTGCCGTCTCCGTTGGCCCGGGCATGGTTGCCGAGGTTGTCGTGACCGGTATCTCTCGGCCTCTTCAGCTCGCGCTCAGCCCCAGAGGGTCGCTGGTCGTGCTGAGCCCGGGCTTGCGCGGGGACGCGGCGGCAGAGATCGCGATGGTGGACCTGAGCGGCCAGATCCCGATCGAGGGAAAGCAACTGCCTCGCTTCATCGTCCCATTCCTCGAAGAAGCCCGAAAGACGGCGCTGGGAAGCCTCGCCATCAACCCCCGAACGGGAGATGTCGTCCTCGGGGAGGAGAATGGGAATCGGATCTATCGGCTCACCGATGAGGGTAGGCTGGCGCCACTCGCCGTGGGGCTATACCACCTGGTCGGAGGCAGTGGGATCGCGTTCGACGGCGACGGGCGGCTGGTTGCGGTCGACTTCGTCAGCACGGAGACGCAGCTCCGCTCCGAGAGCCGACCCCCGCCAGCGCTGGACTGGCTCGCCGAGGAGGGCTACCAGGGACCGCTGGTGTTTCGCCTCGATCTCCGCGAGGAGCGGTCACTTCCACGGCGGCTCGATCTCGGCGCGCCGTTTTTTCCGCGCGGCTGGCCGCGGGGCGAGTCTCCCCCGCTACTCCGCTTCGTGGCCGTCGCGGCCAGCCCCAACGGCGACATCGTGCTGCTCGACTCGCTCGGCCAGGTGACGCGACTAACCCCGGACGGCCAGCTCCATCTCCTGGCCCGGCTGGGTTCTGGCCACTATCACCGCGCAAACATGACCGTAGCGCCGGACGGCACGGTGGTGGTGAGCACCGGGTTCCACATTCGGCGGTTACTGAGCATCTCGCCGGGCGGTGCCATCACGACCATCGCCTGGGACCTCGGTGATCCCAACGGCCTGGCCATCGACGGCTCGGGAGCGGTGTACCTGGCGGAGACCGCCCACCACCGTATCCTGCGCATCGCGCCGGCCACGCTGCTCAGGCCCCTTCTACCATCGCCGCCGTGAGCCCGCGTACGTAGCCGCGCGCGAAGAAGGCGCAGACCAGCACCACCGGAATCGCCATGAGATTGATACCGGCCACCGCCAAGAGCTCGTCCAGCGCGACCTCCATGGTGCCGAGGCCGGCCGGGATCGTCTGGTTGTGCGCGCTCAGCAGGAACACGGAGGCGATGGTGAAGTCGCTGGCGATCGTGCCCAGAGCGAAGATACCGGCCGCGACCACGACCGGCCAACTCATGGGCAGAACGATCCGTAGGAACGCGGTGACGCGGCTGGCCCCCTCCACGAGGGCGGATTCCTCGACCCCCGGGGGGAGGTGCTGGAAGTAGGTGGAGAGAATCCAGATGCAGAAGGGCAGGGCCATCGTTGGATAGATCAGAAGCAGGGCCAGGAGGTTGTCATCCAGGTGGAGCCGGAGCACGACCTGGTAAAGAGGAACGAAGAGGATTGTGTGAGGGATGACGTAGGTGGCAAAGATGAGCCGGCGCCACCACCGAAAACCGGGCGGACGCAACCGCCCGATGGCGTAGGCGGCGAGAAGGCTGACCACCAGGGTGATTCCCACCGAGCCGGCGAACACGATGATCGTGTTCTCCAACCAGTCGAAGAACGGGTAAGAACGCTTCAGGACCCTCCCCACGAAGCCGTGAGCGTCGCCGGTTCGTTCGAAGAGCTCGGCAAAGTTCTCCAGGGTTGGATTGATCACGATGAGAGGATTGCCGAAGATATCCTCTTGAGCGGTCTTCAGCGACTGCACGAGCATGAAGTAGATCGGAAAGACGCAGTACACGGTGGCCAGCAGGAGAAGGGCCCCGTGCCCGAGCCGCTGCCACCAGGGGCGGGGGCTCACGTGCGCACCTCCTGCGGAGGATCGAAGATTCTGAACAACAGCAGCAGCACCGCGAGGAGTCCCGGCACGAGGGTGAGGGAGAGGGCAGAGGCCAGGCCGAATTGCCCGCCCTGGACGGCGAGCCAGTAGGCTTGCGTGCCGATCACGGGAAAGATGATGCGGCCAGCCGTCAGCATCCAGACGTTCGCGATGTCGGCGAACGCGGTGGTGAGCGAGAGGAAAACGGCGAGGGCCAGGAAGGGCCTGAGCAGAGGCACGGTCACCATCCAGAAGCGCTGCCAGGCGCTCCGCGATTCCAACAGCGCGCACTCGAAGAGCTCGGCAGGCACGGCATTGATCCCGGCCAGGAGAAAGACGCCGACAAAGGAGCTGCCGCGCCAGATGTTGAAGAGGGTCACGCTGAGGAAGGCCCATGCCCCGCTCCCGAACAGGGCATCGACTGCGTACTTCATGTTGCCCATGTACAGGCTATAGGCCGTGGCCACCGGAGGACTCAAGGTCCAGTACCAGCCGATCACGCTGACGCTGGCGGGATAGGCCCACGGCAGGAAGATGGCCATGAAGACGACAGCTCGCCCGGGAAAGGGACGAGCCAGCAGGAGGGCAAATCCCACCCCCAGCCCGAGCTTGGCCACGGTGGTCACCACCGCGTAGAGTACCGTCACCACCACCGCCCGCTGGAACTGCGCGTCGCCGAGCAGATGCTGATAGTTCGCGAAGCCCACGAACTCCGTCGATTGGTCCTTCAGCGGAGAGAGATCGGTGAAGCTGGTCCAGACCTCCCAGGCCACCGGATAGGCGAGTACCGCCAAGAGCAGGAAGAGAGTGGGGGCCAGAAGCGCGTACGCCAGCTCGATCTCCCGACGCCGCGCGGCGGTCACGCTACGTCCTGACGCGAGGGAGGCGCACCCGGGGCAGCCTTCGGGCGAGCCGTGCAGCACCGCCCGGCGCGATGCGGGCCGGGCGGAGAGTCATGGACCCCAGCTATCCCTTCACGGAGCCGGTGAGGCCGGCCACGTAGTACTCGACGAAGAAAGAGTAGACGAGGGCCACGGGCACCGAGCCCAAGAGTGCTCCCGCCATGAGCTGTCCCCAGAAGTAGATATCGCCTCGGATGAGTTCAGAGACTACGCCCACGGGGACGGTCTTGCGCTCCGGGGAGGAAAGAAAGACGAGGGCATAGATGAATTCGTTCCAGGACAGGGTGAAGGCGAAGATCCCCGCCGAGAGGATACCGGGAACCGCGATGGGGAAGATGATACGAGCCATGGCGCCGAAGCGGGTGGCCCCGTCGATGCGTGCGCACTCCTCCAACTCCTTGGGTATTGTCTTGAAATATCCCATGAGCAGCCAGGTACAGAAGGGAATCAGGAACGTCGGGTAGGTCAGGATCAGCGCCCATGGGGTGTTGCCGAGCTTGAAGTTTCGGATGATGTCGGCCAGCGGGATGAAGAGCAAGGTGGGCGGCACCAGGTAGGTCACGAAGATGGACGTTCCCAGAAATCCGGCCAGCGGAAAGTTGAGTCGGGCCAAGGCGTAGCCGGCGAAGAGGCCGCAGACCAACGAAATACCGGTGGAGGCGACGGCGATGAAGAACGTGTTCCAGAGCCATCGCGGGAACGTCGTCTTGGCCAGGAGGTCCTGGACATGGGCCAGGGTGGGCTTCAGCGTCCAGAAGGGGGTGTTGTTGACGGCGCGCCAGGACCGGTAGAGCTCCTCGTCGGGCCTGAGCGCGGTGATCAGCATCCAGTAGAACGGAAAGAGGGTGCCGATGACGAACAGGGTCAGCGGAATATAGAAGAACACCCAGCGCTTCCAGCGCGGCTCGACCACCGCCTACAGCCCTTCCAGCCGACGGAGATAGCGCAATTGGATCCACACGACGGCCAGGAGGACGGGGAACATGAACAGCGATACCGCCGCCCCCTCCCCGAGGAGTCCCGAGTTGACCCCGAGCTGATAGGCGTAGGTGGCCAGCAGATGCGTGGAATTGGCCGGCCCGCCGCCGGTGAGGACGTAGATCAACTGAAAATCGGCGAAGGTCTGGATGACGGAGAAGACGACGACCACGATGGTGACCGGCTTGAGCAGCGGCCAGGTGACGTGCCAGAAGCGCCGCCAGCCGTTGGCGCCGTCGAGGGACGCCGCCTCGTGCAGGTCGGGGGAAATGGTCTGCAGCCCGGCCAGCAGGGTGATGGCGAAGAACGGCATGCCGCGCCAGGTGTTGACGACGATGGCGCACCACATGGCCCAGTCTCCGTTGGAGAGGAAGGGTAGCTTGCTGACGATGAAGCCGGTCTGGTAGAGGGTCCAGTTGAGGACGGAGAAGGTGGGATCGAACATCCAGCGCCACGCGAACGTGGACAGCACCGTGGGGATGATGAAGGGCAAGAGCATGGAGGCCCGCACGATGCGCTTGAAGCGGAAGTGGCGGTTGAGCAGAAGAGCCAACCACATCCCGAGGACGAGCTTGAAGATCGTGGCCCAGAACGTATAGAAGAACGTGTTCCGGAAGGCCACGTGGAAGATGGAGTCGTCCCAGGCCTTGGCGAAGTTCTTCAGACCCACGAAGACGCCAGGGTTGCCGACGGAGGTCGACGAGAGCGATAGCCAGATGCCCATCAGGAAGGGATAGGCGATGAAGAGCCCCAGCAGGATCACCGTGGGGGCGAGGAGGAGTGAGGCGAGCAGGCGCTCGCTCTCGAGCAGGTCCGTCCACCCCCTGGGGCGCGTGGTGCGAGGGTGAGGGAGCGCCACCGGAACCCTGGCGACACTCCCCGAACCTCTGGCAACCGGCTTGGTGACCACCGTTCCCACCCGTACGGGTTACGTCTCGTAGATCTTCTTGAGTTCGGTGTCGGCCCACTTGACCGCGTCTTCGGGTTTCGTGCCCTGCGCGGCCTTGGCGAACATGTCCACGATGATGTACTTGGAGTATGCCTCGGTGGATTTGCCGGTGGCCGGGCCCGCATAGCCGAAGATCCGGGTGTTGCGCGCGGCTGTCCGGAACACCTTCAGCGGCTTGTCCACCCGGTCCCACATGGTGCTCTTCTCCCAGATGGTGGTGGACGCCACGCTGTAGCCGTCGCACACCTGGAACCACTTGTCGAAGTTCTCCGGTCGGTGGAGCCAGCGCAGGAACTCCTTGGCCAGCTTCTGGTTCTTGGAATACTTCATGAGGCCGTGCCCGTTCGAGAAGTAGAGCGGGAACTGCCCGACCGCCCCGCCCAGCGGGTACAGGGCGTGATCGATGTCGAGGTACATGGGCTCGCCGCGCTCGTCCTTGATCTTGTCCTTCTGGCGCTTGGCCACGATGTAGATCGACGCACCGTTGAGGGTCGCGCAAATATCCCCGGCGTGAAACGCGCGATTGTTGTTGGTGTCATCCCAGGCCAGGCCCCCCTCGTCGCAGCCTTCCTTCCAGAGCGCGGTCATATACTTCACGGCATCGAGGGCGCCCTTTCCGTTGATCGCCACCTTCTTGCCGGTGGGATCCGTCTCCGCCCCGCCAAAGGACCATAGCAGCGGATAGGACCACGTCGGGGCGTCGCCGAACGTGTGGCCGAGGGTCTGGCCGTAGGGTTTGCCCTTGTTCTTCAGCGCGCTGGTCGCCTTGTGCAGCTCATCCCACGTCTTGGGAAACTCGCTGAAGCCGACCTCGCGGAGCCACGACTTCCGGTAGGCGATCGCATTGCCGACGATGGAGTGCGGCATCCCTAACCACTTGCCGCCGACCTGGAACGACGGCTTGAAGACGTCGTAGAACCCGCCCTGCTCCTTGGCCACCGCGGTGGCCACCTCGCTGAGGTCGACGAGGGCATTCTGATACAAGTGGGGCCAGTTGTAGAAGAGCATGAATAGATCGGCGCCGCTGCCCGACTGGATGGCGGCGGTGATGCGCGGCTGCACGTCGTTGGCGTTGATCGTCTCCAGCTGAATCTCCGCCCCCAGGGCCTTTCCGGCTTCGGGCATCTGCCGCTTCAACTCGACGTCCGCCTCCGGAATAAAGTCGACCCACCGCACGAGATGCAGCTTCGTGCCTTGGGCGTAGGCCGGGGCCTTGCGGGCGGCGATGATCCCTTCGACACCGGTGGCCGCCACGGCGGCCGCCGATCCAGAGACCCGGATGAAATCTCGCCGATTCATCGGACTTGCGCTCATTCCTCGCTCCTCCTTGAACTGGGTGCCAGCTTGAACTAGGTCACCGGCTTGGTTCCCGCTCGTCGGCGAGGACGGAGGGATGGCGCGCGGCGTAGTCGAGTAAGGCCGGTCATCCGGAGAGTGACGTTTGGATACCATCGTTCATCGGCAGGTGTCAACGGCAAACGGCTCGGAAAGCGACTCAGGCTGTCGCCGAGGCGTGGGCCATCGTCGGGGCGGCGTGGCGCGGAGGGCGGAAGGTTAGGGCGAGGACGATGGCCGCGACCCCGATGCTCCCCGATCCCAAGTACAGCCACAGGTAGCTGCCCAGGCGATCGTAGATTGCGCCGCCCGCGAACGACCCCAGTCCCATCCCGATGGTAGAGACCAGGAACACGGCGCCATAGGCGGAGCCCATCACCTTCTCGCCGAAATACTCCCGCGTCACAATCGCGTACAGGGGCATGACGCCGCCGTAGGCCACGCCGAAGACAACGCCCAGGGCGTAAAAGCTCGAGGCGTCGCGCGCCCACATGTAGCTGAAGACCAGCAGGGCCTGCAGTCCGAGGCCCGCGATCAACGTGCGCTTGGCCCCGAAGCGGTCGGCGAGGATCCCGCAGCCGATCCGTCCGACGATTGAGCTGAGTCCCGAGACGCCGAGAACGGTGGCGGCCACCATGGTGGCCAGTCCCTGATCGATGGCGTGCGTGACCATGTGGAAGATCGGGCCCGAGTGAGCGGCACAACAGGCGAAGTGAGTGAGCCCGATCGCCCAGAACTGCGGCGCCCGCAGCACGTCGGCCCTGGTCAGGTCGGGCCCCGGTGTTTCCATCACCGCCCCCAGCGCGCGGGCGCCCATGTCGGCGGGCGCGTTCCGGATGAGGAGGGCCAGCGGGACGATGACGAGCCAGCACAGGTCGCCCAGGATGAGCATGGCCATGCGCCAGTCGAACAGGGTGGTGAGCCAGCGCGCCAGGGGAGCGATGGTCAGAATGCCGAGGCCAATCCCGGCCGACACGATGGCCACGGCGAGGGCGCGATTCGCGGTGAACCATTTTGTCGCGGTCGCGGTGAGCGGCGCGTAAAAGGCCCCCACCGCGAAGCCGACCACCAGACCAAACCAGAGCTGCAGTTGCCAGAGGCTCGTCGCCTGACTGGAGACGACGAGTCCGAGGCCGAGCAGGAAGCCCCCGAGGCCGGCGACGAGACGCGTGCCGACCCGGTCGGAGATCGTGCCCCAGACGAACGAGCCCAAGCCCATCCCGAGCCAGTTGAACAGCGCAACCAGGGAGATGGCGCTCCGAGTCCAACCGGTCGAGTCCTCGATCGGCTTGAGAAAGACGCCAAGTGAGAAGAGCGCCCCCATGCCCAGACACGTGATGACGGCGCTGACCGCGAGCACGACCCAGCCGTAGAAGAGACGTCGCTGGCTCATTCCGCGGATTACGATAGCACCGATCCGAAATGACCGAGTGGATCGGCGTATCGACGGCACCAGGTCGCCCGCGCGGCGGTCACCGCGGTCGCGACGCCAGGATCGCCTCGACCGTTCTCAGGTCTTCCTCCGTATCGACCCCTACGGTGGGATCACTCGTCTCCTCGACGACGATGGGGATGCCGCCCTCGAGAAAGCGCAGCTGCTCCAGGCGCTCGGCGCGTTCGAGGGGTGACGGGGGCAGGCGATGAAAGCCGTCGAGCGCCGCCGCGCGGTAGGCGTAGAGCCCGATGTGCTTGTAGCGCACCGGGTTGATGCCGTCGCGGTCGTAGGGAATCGCGTATTTCGAGAAGTACAGAGCCCGCCCCTCGGTGTCGCGAACGACCTTGTTGACGTTGGGATTGGGCAATTCCCCCGGGGTGGCGCGGATACAGAGCGTCGTGACCTGGGTCTCCGGGCGCCGTCGGAAGGGCGCCACCAGGAGCTCGAGATGCTGCTCGGTGATGAGCGGCTCGTCTCCTTGGATGTTGACGTAGACGTCGGCCACGCGTCGCTGGGCGATTTCCCACACGCGGTCGGTCCCCGAGGGATGGTCGGGGCTCGTCAGCATGGCCGGGATGCCGAGTCGGCCACAGGCGTTCATCACCTCGGCGGCGTCGGTGGCCACCACGACATCGTCGAGCACACGGGCTCGGCGGGCACGCTCCCAGACGTGCCAGACGAGCGGCCGCCCGGCGATCTCGCGGAGCACCTTGGCCGGCAGCCGCGTGGAAGCCAGCCGGGCGGGAATGACGCCCAACACGTTCATGGGAAGGTGCGGATGGTGCGCAGAAGCGAGGGAATGGGCTCGGGGTCGGGGGAGAAGGGAATCACCACGGGCTGCGTGAGACCGGCCTTGGCGTATTCGGCGACCCGCGCGCGGCAGAATTCCGCGTCGCCCACCACCCCCAGTCCATCGAGGACTCGAGCCGAGATCTGCTTCACGGCGCCGGCGCGGTCACCTGATCGCCACGCCGCCGAGAGGGCATCCACCTCGGCGGCATACCCCGAGCGGCGGAAGAATTTCGCGTAGGCATCGACGGAGGCATACCCGGTGATGTCCCGGGCGAGGTGCGTGCGAGCGGCCTCTGGCGCTTCGGTCACGCAGGTGCGGATGTACCCGGCGATCTCGAAGCCGTCGAGCGTGCGCCCCGCGCGCGCGGCCCCCACCCGCACGTGCTCCATGGCGCCGGCAACGGTCTCGGGGGCCATCCAGTTCAGGAGAACGCCGTCGGCGATCTCTCCGGCCAGCTCCAGCGCGCGCGGTCCGAGCGCGGCCAGGTAAATCTTCACGGGCTCGGGCGGCGGAGGTCCGAGCAAGCGAAAGTTCCGCACGCGATGGAACGCACCATCGACGCTGACGCGCTCCCCGCTCAGCACGGCGCGGATGATGGTCACCGCCTCGCGCAGCTGAGCGAGTGGCCGCGCGAACGGCAGGCCATGCCATTGCCCGACGATGGTCTCGCTGGACACGCCGAGGCCCAGGGCAATGCGCCCCCGGGCCACGTGGGCCAGCGCGGCCGCGGTCTGGCCCAGCAGGACCGGCGTGCGGGTCTGGAACGGGATCACCCCCGACGCGATCCGGATCCGCGTGGTGGCTGAAGCCAGCAGAGTCATGGGCGTCACCGCATCCATTCCGCCCGCCTCGCCGACCCAGACCGTATCGACCCCCCGGGCCTCGACCTCACGGGCAACCCCCAAGTACTCGCCGAGGGGGATGTGCGGAAAGAGCGGAAGGCTCAGACCCAGTGGCATCACGCGACCGGCTTGACTGCGCTGGGGCTCGCTTCGCCGTGGGTGGCCAGCATCGATGTCCCCCGTTTCGCTTCAGTCTCGCGCGGTCTCG
>JBKPAK010000108.1:0-43701 GCA_046726415.1 Candidatus Methylomirabilota bacterium | reverse complement strand
CGGTTCGCGCTCGCCCATGCGCTGGGCGCCGCGCACACGCACGCGCTCGCCGACGGGCCACTCGCTGACGTGGCGCAGCGATTCTCGGGCCGCGAGGGGGTGGACGTGGTCATCGAAACCGCGGGAGCGGCGGAGGCGGCCGCCCACGCCCTGGAGCTGGTGAGACCGGGAGGACGCATCGTGCTCACCGGCCTGCCCCACGGGCCGACCCCGGTGGCGTTCTTCGGCGTCGTGAGACGCGAGGTGACCCTCATGGGCTCGATGATCTACCAGGACGAATTCGCCGAGGCCATGCGGCTGGTGGCGCAGGGCGCCGTGCGCGCGCGCCCGCTCATCACCCATCGCTTCCACCTCGACGCGATCGACGAGGCTTTCGCCGCCCATCGCGAGCCCGCGTCCATCAAAATCGCCCTGGAAATCTGACCCTGCGCGGCCCTGAGCATGCCGGAGTGACCGTGGCTCGTCCGCGCGGAGGGCCGGCAAGGTCCAAGGGAGCAGCCCCGGCTCGAGCGTCCGCGAGGTCTCTCGCCCTCTGAAGACCGGGGGGGCAGTCGATCGCGAGGGGCAGGGCGTCTGAACATGTGGCTGGCTCTGGCCCTGGCCTCGGCGCTGTTTCAGGTCCTGCGCAACACAGCCATGAAGCGCCTGGGCCACGCTCTGGACGAGTACATCAACGTCTGGGGTCGGTTCAGCTTTCTCCTTCCCTTCGCACTGGCCGCGTGTCTGATCGGTGGCTGGCCATCGCTCGAGCCGGGGTTCCTCCCTTGGTGTCTGGCCTTCGGGGTGTGCCAGACGATCTCCACGCTCGCGCTGTCCAAGGCCCTGAAGCTCGGACAGATCTCCATCGTAACGGCGCTGTGGAAGATCAGCCTGCTGATCCTGCTCGGCATGGCGTGGGTGACGATCGGTGAGCGGCCGAGCGCGCTGGGGATCACCGGGGTGCTCCTGAGCGCCGCCGGCGTCTATTTCCTCAACGTCTCCCGGGCGCGCATCTCGCTGTGGCAACCGCTGCTGGTGCTCTTCACGGATCGCGGTCAGCGCTGGACCTTGGTGGCCGCCCTCTTCTATGCGCCGTCCGTCATCGCCATCAAGCAAGCCATCCTGACGTCGAACACGGCCGCCGGCACCCTCGGCGCCTACGCGGCGGCCAGCCTGATCATGACCCCCATCGCGCTGGCCACGTCGGCGCGCCACTTCGCGGCGGTCCCCCGCCATTGGAAGGACTTCGTCGGCCTCGGCCTCTTCGCGGCGCTGACGACACTCAGTCAGGGCAAGGCCTACACGCTCACCCTGTCCTCGTACGTGGAAGCAGTGAAGCAGATCGAGATCCTCTTGGCCATGGCCATCGGCGTGCTGGTCTTCGGCGAGGCCCAGCGTGTGCGCGAGTCGGCGTTGGGCGCGATCATCATGGTGGTCGGCATGGTCCTCCTCGCCCTCGCTCGATAGCGGCGCCCGGGGTACTCCGTCTCGGGCCGCTTGCCGTAGGTGACGGGGTACTACGTCTCCGGGCGCTTGCCGTAGGTGACGCGGATTTCGGTCTTGATGCCCCCGCGCACGTTGAAGTCCCCCACCACCTCCAGCCAGCGCGGCTTCACGGCCGTCACGAGATCGTTCAGGATCCGGTTGGTCACGTCCTCGTGGAAGGCGCCCTCGCCGCGATACGACCACATGTAGAGCTTCAGCGACTTCAGCTCGACGAGGTGCTGGTCAGGCACGTAGCGGAGGCGGATGGTGGCGAAGTCTGGCTGCCCGGTAAGGGGGCAAAGGCAGGTGAATTCCGGGACCGCCATGCTGATCTCGTAGTCGCGGTCCGGGTGCGGGTTGGAGACGATGGCCAGCGATGTGCTCGGCTGCGTGGGCATGACTCAGTATAGCCTCCGCTCCTTCAACGGACGGTGAGGCCGATCCCCGCGGCAACGGCCAAGCTGGCCACCAGCAGTTCGACCGTCAGGGGATCACCGGTCACGAGATTGGCGGCCAGCACTCCGAAGATGGGCTGAGTCAGAAATATGGTGGCGAGGTCACCGGGGCGATAGTGGCGAAGCAGCCAAAGATTCACGATGAAGTTGAAGCCGGCGATGATGGCTCCCTGGAAGACGAGCACGGCACCGAGCGCCACGTCCAGCGCGTCGACTCCGCTTCGAACGTCGCCGAGAAGCTGACGAAGAAGACGCAGCCAATCGCGGCCTGGGACAGCAAGAGTTTGACGGGATCGAGGCGCCGCGCCTCGCGGGCCAGATATACCGTGCGCTCGCCGAGGAACAGCGAGCTGGCGAACATGAGACCGTCGCCGAGGAGGGTGGGCGCCCCCGAGGACGTCTGGCGGACGAAGAGCAGCACGATGCCCGCGTACGCCACCAGGACGCCGAGGGCGCGGGAGAGCGTCAAGCGGTCGCCCGGGATCATGAAATGCGAGAGCACGACGGTGTGCACCGCGTAGAGGTTGAGCAGGATGGCCGAATGTGCGGCGCTGGTCAGGGCGGTGCCCACATTCATGGTGGCAATCTGCGCCGTGAAGAGGAGGCCGAGGACCAGGAGCGGGCGATACTCGGCGCGCTCGAGTCGCCACCCCCGCAGTCGGTCGGTGGCCCACGCCCACACGAGGATGACCGCGCTGCCCACGGCGAAGCGCATCCACGCCATGCGAAGCGGCGGCACGTCCTCCAGGCCGAGCTTGATGGCCACGGGATTGGCCCCCCACAACAGCGAGAGGAGGAGCGCGACGACGGCGGCGTTGACGTCGATCGGGCGGCGGTCGTTCAGAGCAAGCGCACCTTAGCACGTTGAGGCCGGTGGCATAATGAGCATCCGTGAAGATTGGGCTCATCGGGCTTCCTCGGAGCGGCAAGACCACGCTCTTCAACCTGCTCACCGGCGCCAAGGTCGCCACCTCGCGCTTCGAGGGCGAGCGCGCCGAGCTGCACGCCGGAGTGGCGCGCGTCCCCGACGAGCGCGTGGATCGGTTGCGCGCGCTGTTCAACCCGAGGAAGACGACCTACGCAAGCTTCGAGGTGGTGGACCTGGCGGGCATCGCCAAGGGCGAGCGCTCGGGGTTGGACGCGGGCGAATTCCGGGGAGCCGACGCGCTGCTCCACGTCGTGCGCGCCTTCGACGATCCAGCGCTGGGAACGGCTGACCCCCAGCGCGACATCGTCGACCTCGAGATGGAGTTGCTCCTCGCTGACCTGGATGTGGTGGACCGGCGCCTGGAGCGGCTCGAGCTCTCCCTGCGCAAGCGACGCACCGACACCGAGGTGGCCGAGCAGGCGGCCCTCCGGCGCCTGAAAGGTGAGCTCGAACGCGAGATCCCCCTGCGGGCGGCGGCCCTGACCCCCGAGGAAACGCGCATCGTGCACGGCTTCACCTTCCTGTCGGAGAAGCCGATCCTCCATTGCGTCAATCTGCACGAGAAGGGGCTTGCCGACGGCGGCCGGGTGGTCGAGGTCTTCGGCCTGGGCGAGGTGGCCGCGCGGCCGCAGACCCGCGTGGGCTGGGTATCGGCGGTTATCGAGGCAGAAGTGGCGAAGCTCGCCGGCGACGAGCGCGAGGCCTTCCTCGCCGATCTCGACCTGGCGGAGCCGGCCATCCACCGGGTGCTACACGACTGCTACGCGCTCCTGGGCCTCGTGTCGTTCTTCACGGTGGGTGAGGACGAGGTGCGCGCGTGGCCGATCCGTCGCGGCACCCGCGCGCAGGACGCGGCCGGCACCGTGCACTCCGACATCGCGCGCGGCTTCATCCGCGCGGAGGTGACCGCATACCACGATCTCCTCGCCGCGGCCGGCTCATTCGCCGACGTGCGCGCCAAGGCGCAGCTTCACCTGGAGGGCAAGGACTACCTCATCCAGGACGGAGAGATCTGCCACTTCCGCTTCAACGTCGCCAAGTAGTCTTGCCGTCCCCACGCCCCGAGCTTGGGGGCTCGGGGAGCCTGTCTAATCCAGCTTCACGCCGGGAATCGGCTTCAGCGGCCCGCCCAAGCGCCGAACCACCGCCGCCACAGTGGCGTCGGGCGTATTCATGGGCAGCACGCAGCCTGGACCCACGATCAATCCCGTGCCGCCCGTCTGCGCGATAGCGTTTTCGACTTCCTTCACCGCCTGATCCGGGGTTCCATCGCGAAGGGTGACCCATTGGTTGAGCCCGCCGATGACCGCGCCCGGCACGGCGGCGCTCCCGGCGGCGAGGGAAGGTGGCGTGGCCCGGTCGTCCCAGTTCCACGCGTGGCCCGGGAGACGGGACAGACGGTCGAACATGAGCTGATCGCCGTGCGCGTGGATGATGGTGAGGATCGACCCTCTGGCGATGGCCTCCAGGAAGCGCCGATCGTAGGGCTCTCCGAACCGCGCGTACTCCTCCTCGGTGTGAAGGCTCCGGCTGGCCGCCTGGATGGAGTAGAAGATGCCGGAGACACCTTCGCTGAGCGCTAGCTCGGCGAAGCGGATGAGCGTCGCCGTGATGGCCTCCAGCGCGCCGGTCAGCGCGGCGGGATGCTGGCGTAGATCGGCGTTGAGCCGGCCGCCGGACAGCTTGCGGGCCAGGGAGAGCGGAGAGAAGAGGGTCGGTACGACCGGAGTGTCGCCGATGCGGCGGTCGAAGCCCATCCGCACGATCGCCTCGAGTTGCTGCACGTAGCCCTCGGCCGTTGCTGGATCAAGCTCGCGGATCTTCGCCCAGTCACCGGGATCGCGCACCGCGCAGGACGCGCAGGGACGGTGGCCGTCGGGCCGGACCTCTTCGCTTTCGACGCAGCCCCACGCCTGCACGGCATAGCCCCCGCTGGGCGTGAGCTTCAGGAAGTCCGAGCCATAGCGCTCGTGGAACCGGAGGGTGGCCTGGGCGAGGCCGGCGGGCGAGCGGTCGACGATGGGGAAGTGGCGCCACACTGCGTACGGCACGCGATCGAGGGGCTCTCGGCGCAGGGCGGCCGCGATGCGTTCGCCACGGCTCATCTGTTTCATAGACGAAGGACTCCTTCGCTCAGAACGCGAGACCCGTCGGCCGCCACCGCCTCGAACGCGATGGCCTCCGGCTGCCGCCCGCCGGCGCAGACGGTGAAGATCGAGGGGAGGACCACCATGCCGGCGAACCGCGCCTCGATCCCGCGCACAGCCCGGGCGTCGCCCTGGAGGTCGCGGTCCACGAGTTGCGACACCGCGAGGGCCAAGGTGGCCGTTCCGTGCAGGATCGGGACAGGCAACCCGGCCGCGCGCGCCGCCGCCAGATCAGTATGGATGGGATTCCAGATCCGCGCGCACTCCGTGTAAACGTGTGCGAGGTGATAGGGCACGTCGACGCGCTCGCTCCAGCGCGGCCGACGCTCCACCGGCTCCGCCCGTCGGAGGGGGGTCTCCGCCAGCGCGGCTCCCGCGAGCGGCACGCCCCGGTAGAGGGAACCGTAGTCGGTTTCGCTGACCAGACGTCCCTGCTCGTCCGTGGTGGCAAGGCGGACCGTCACCAGAGTGCCGGATCGGCGCGAGGTGACGGAGAGGACCCGGGCCGCCGTGGTCATGATGTCGCCGGCTCGTGGGAGCCGATGGAGGACGAGTCGATGGCTGGCGTGCACGCCGAATGGCGCCGCGGCCTCCCCGATGGCGCGGTCGCGAATGTCGACGAGGAGCGGCCACTCGTAGCACACGGGAAAGAGCGGATGCGCCAGTGGACCGTCGGCGGTGGTGGTGTCGAAGTACGACGGGTGGTGAAGTCCGGCGGCCGCGGCATACGCCATGAGCCACCGTGCGTCGATCGCCGCACGGAAGGGTCCGGCTTCGCGCCCCAGGATGCTGGAGGGGATGGCCAACCCCGAAGCGGAGGGGCACGGCGGTCGCGGGATCATCCGCGCGGCGGGAAGTTCATACAGTCGACGAAAATCTGCTCGAAGTCGCCGTGCGCGGCCAACGAGATGTGCTCCACCTGCGCGGCGATGCGCGCGGCCGTCGCGCGCTCGGTCTCGGAGAGCAGGCACATCTGGGCCCCGAGCGCGGCCGCGTTGCCCACGTAGCGAACCCGCGAAGCCGGCATGGCGGGGATGAGACCGATGCGCAGGGCGCTGGCCACGGAGACATAGTTGCCGAACCCTCCCGCCAGCATCAGCTCCTCGATCTCACCGGCGGGAACACCGGCCACGCGCTGCAGCAGCGCCGCGCCGGAGGCGATAGCGCCTTTGGCGAGCTGGACCTGGCGGACGTCGTCCTGGGTCAGAATGATCTCGTGGCCGGCCCCCGACTCACCGGCGCGCTGGACCACCACCACGCGCTCTTCTCCCCGCATCTCGACCCGGTCGCGCAGCCCCGCCGTGAAGCGCTCGCGTTCCTCGACCTGGATCAGTCCGGTCGCGTCGATGACGCCAGCATCGAGCAAGCCGGCGATCAGATCGATGAGTCCAGAGCCGCAGATGCCGAGGGGCGGCGTCTCGCCGATCGTATGCACGCTGATGTCGTCGCGGATCCCGACGCGATCGATGGCGCCGAGGGCGGCCCGCATCCCATGGCGGATCTGCGCGCCCTCCAGGGCGGGCCCGGCCGGCGCGGAGGCGGCCCACAACCGGTCGCGCGAGCCCAGGAGCACCTCTCCGTTGGTGCCGATGTCGATGGCCATGCGAAGCTTCGGCGACTCGTAGATTCGCGTGGCCAGGGCCACCGCCACCGCGTCCGCCCCCACGAATCCCGCCACGATGGGCAAAAAGCACACGCGCGCGTCCGGAGCGACGCGGAGGAAGAGATCGCGGGCCGGGATGGTGAGCGGATGCCGCATGACCGGAGCGTAGGGCGCCAGCCCGACCCAGGACGGGTCGATGCCCAGGAGCAGGTGATGCATGCAGGTATTGCCGACCACGACGACCTTATAGATCCACTTCGGGAGCACGCCGACCTGATGGCAGAGCTGGGCGATGTGCCGGTTGAGCAGACCGATGATCCGCGTGGTGAGCTTGCGGAGATTCGCGGGATTGAACTGGGCGAAGGCGATGCGAGACATGAGGTCGCCACCGAACACCGCCTGCGGATTCAAGCTCGACACGGAGGCGAGCTGCTCGCCCGACGTCAACTCGATCAGCGTGGTCACCACGCTGGTCGTGCCCACATCGACCGCGAGGCCGAACTTCATGGACGTCGTGTCGCCGCGCTCGACGGCGATGATGCGCCGGCCGAAGGTGGTGACGGTGGCCCCGGCGGGGTCTTCGCGCAGGGCCCGGGGCAGGCCGGCCAACACACTGGCGCCGACGTCCATCGGCTCACCGCCCACGGCGGCGAGCAGTTGCTCGAGGTCCGAGGTCTGATGGTGCTCTTCCCGCGGGAGGGCGACGGTCACCAGGCGCTTGTCCACGCCGGAGTCGATGGCCACCCGCCCGAGCGCTCCCGCGCGGTCCTCTGGCCCTAGCATCTGAAAGGAAAGCTCCTCGAGCGGAGGCGCCACCTGCACGCTGACGGGCTCTTCCGGCCGACACTGGCAGGACAGGCGATAACCCTCGCGCACTTGGTCGGCCCCGAGCTGAACCTCGTCCATGATGGTCGGGGGCGGGATGGGGCCGGCCACGAATTTCACGCGGCACGACGTGCAGCGCCCGCGCCCGCCACACGTCGCGGTGATGTCGACCCCGCCGGCCTGGGCCGCCTTCAGAATCGAGAGGCCCGGCGCGGCACTGAGCGCCCGGCGCACCGAGGGATCGCGCGGGTCGGTGAGGATGGTCAGGAGGACAGCCACGTCGGTCGATTCTACCCCGGCCCCTTGCCGGCCCGAGCCACCGGCGGGTATTCTCCGCGCATGGATGACTCGACCCTCAATCAGCGGCTGGCTTCCTTGGAGGCGCGCCTGGCCCGCGTGGAGACGCTCGTCCAGTCTGTGGGCGAAAAACTCGATCGCGCGGCCCTTCGCGCCGAGGAGGCCAAGGCGGGACTCCAAGCCTGGGTGACCGACTACGTCTCCCTGCGTCTCCAGCAACTCGTCCCCGAGACGTGCGAGCACGATCCAGACGAGGTGGGCGTCGCGACCGAGGGACCCCTCCTCCCTGGCACCCGCATCCGCTGCACCGATGAGGTGTTGCACCGCCTCGGGCGAATCCCCATCCCGTTCGTGCGGCAGATGGTGACCCAGAAGGTCGCAGAGACGGCGCGCGCGGAGAGCGTCATCCTCGTGGACGTCACCTTCTTTGAACGGGCGGCGACCTTTTGACAGTGCAAGTTCTCGGGGGAGGATCTCCTGAGCTTCGAGCACTGGCAAAAGCACGTGATGGCCGGCCCGCGCTTCTGAGCGTTAGGACTGCGCATGGCGACGGACGAGCCCATCCGCATTCCCATCGAGGATTCCCTCGACCTGCACGCCTTCGCGCCGGCCGATGTTCGCTCTGTCGTCGCTGACTACTTGCAGGAGGCTCGGGTGCGAGGCTATCGCGAGGTCCGCCTGATCCACGGCCGGGGGACTGGCGCGCAGCGAGCCTCCGTGCACGCCCTCCTGGCCCGCCATCCCCTGGTGGCGAGCTACGCCGACGCCCCGCCGGAACGCGGTGGGTGGGGGGCGACGATCGTCCGCCTGCGCGAGGAGCGGTGCGACTGAGGCGTATGTCGCATACGCCCTAGGGAGCACCTGACGAGCCAACGACGCCGATGACCCTTTTTCATCGGCCGGCTAGTCGCGGTCGGCGCGGATCAGGATCATCCGGTCCGTGAAGCAGTCGATGCCGTCGCCGGTCAGGCGGAAGGCGAAGGCCTCGCGGCGGGCGGCCGGGCTCTCGCGTACGAAGCGCTCGAGGTCGGCGCGCGCGTCCTGGCTCATTCGCATCCGTCCCGTCCACTCTCTCCACGGGCGGACTTTGCTGACCAGCGCTTCGTCCATGATCGTGAGGCCGGCGCCGCGCAGCAGCGCTTTCCACTCCACGGCCCGGTAGGCCCGCACGTGAGAGGGATCACGCCGTCGTTCCACCTCCAGAATGAAGGCCGCGGCGGCCGGATCGTCGTGGCCGACGATGTCCTGGAGGAGGAGCGCCCCTCCGGGCCGCAGGGCCTGCGCCATCTGACGGACAGCCGGGCCCACATTGGCGAAGTGATGAGCGGCGATCCGGCAGGTGACGATATCGAACGCGTCGTGGAACGGCAGCGATTCCACGTCACCGGCGGCGAAGGCGACGTTGGTGGCGCCGCGCTCGGTCGCGAAGCGCCGGGCCGCATTCAACATCGGTGCGGTGAGGTCATACCCGACCACCAGCTCGGCGAAGGCGGCAAAGGCGAGGGCGGTGTGGCCGCCCCCCGTGGCCACGTCCAGGACCCGTCGCGGCCGGAGGGCTCGGCCCCACGCGACCAGCGTGTCCAGGTCGGCGCCGCTGGCATGTCCCGTGCTCACAACATAGTCAGCCGCGCTTCGTCCGAACTGTTCCTGCACCAGCCGCGCGTGGCCTTCGGTCACGATCGGGGCCGCGTGGCGAGGTGGCGATAGAGGAAGTCGGCATCCAGGGGAGACAGGTCGAAGCGACGCGAGGCTTCGTCGACCAGCTTGGCGCGGTCCGCCTGCGGGTTGTCCTGGAGCCGGTCATCGAGCCATTTGATGGCCTGCTTCACGGGCGCCTCGCCTGCACTCATCGCGTCCTCCGCCTCGCGCCCCCGCGGGATCGGCGCCGGGCCCCTCTTCGGCGACCGGCCATTCGCCGCCATTATAGCGTCGGCTCGGCTCCGCGACCGCACCGGCCCGTGTCCCGGCCGCTCCTGTCACGCCGTCCCCGATCATTGGCCCGTTCCCAGACGCGCCAATTGGCGCTTGACGGTGATCGAAATGAGGCAAGAATGGCACGGATGAACATTCAGCTCGACCGGAGCCGGCCGGTGCCGCTGGCCCGCCAGATCGAGGAGCAGATCGAGCGGCTCATCCAGGAGCGCCTCCTCGCGCCCGGGGTGAAACTGCCCGCCACCCGGGAGTTGGCGGGGGCGCTTGGAGTGAACCGGGCTACCGTGTCGCTGGCCTACGAAGAGCTCGTGGCGGCCGGGCTGGCGCGCGCCCACGTGGGACAAGGCACCTTCGTCGCCGAACGGATGGACGGGGCGCCGACCCCGCCCAGCCGTGCGCGGAGCGCGACCCCCATCGACTGGTCCGGCCTCTTCTCGCGCAGCGCCCAGATCATCGGAGCCGACGAGGAACGCCGGCGGAGTCACGGCGTGCCAGCGGCCCTCGACGGGGACGTCATCTCGTTCGCCGGGGGCATGCCCGATAGCGGGCTTTTCCCCACCGATGCGTTCCGGCGGGTCCTCAATGGGGTCATCCGCGACGAGGGCGAGTCGCTGCTCCAGTATTACCCCGCAGGGGGCTACCCGCCACTTCGCCGCTATCTCAGCGCCTACCTCCTGCGCGTCGGCATCGAGGCGCGTCCGGAGGAGATCCTCATCGTAAACGGATCGCAGCAAGGCTTCGACCTCATCGCGCGCACCCTCATCGACCCCGGAGACGTGATCGCCATCGAGCAGCCCACGTATCCGCGCGCCCTGCAGGTCTTCCGGTCGTTCGGCGCTCAGCTGCTCGCGGTGCCGTGGGACGGGGAGGGGCCGCGGGCTGAGGTGCTCGAGCGGCTCTTGGAGCGTCACTCACCCAAGCTGTTCTACTGCCAGCCCAACGCCCACAATCCCACCGGACTCGCCATCACGCGGGAGGCCGGCCATCGCCTCCTGACCACGGCGGCGCAGCGCCAGGTCCCCATCGTCGAGGACGGGTTCGACGGAAGTCTGTACTACGGTCCGCGCCCGACCGCACCGCTCAAAGCCAGCGACCGCCACGGCGTGGTGATTTACATCGGCACGTTCTCGAAGATCCTGTTCCCCGGGCTGCGGCTCGGCTGGATCGTGGCCCCCGCCGCCATCCACGAGCGGCTCCAGGCCGCCAAGCAGCTCGCCGATCTTCATACGAGCGCGCTCATCCAGGCCGCCGTGTACCGCTTCTGTGACCGGCGGCTCCTCGATCGCCACGTGGCGCGGGTCGCTCGCGAATACGGGCGACGGCGGGATCTTCTGGTGGCCGCGCTGAGGCGGCGCCTGCCCGAGGGCACGAGCTGGACGGAGCCGCGGGGCGGCTTCTCGCTGCTGCTCACCCTTCCCTCCGGGTTCCGCGCCAGCGCCTTCCTGCCGACCGCCATCGAGCGCGGGGTGGCCTTCACGCCGGGCGAGTCGTTCTTCGTCGATGGCGGTGGCGAGCAGACGGTGCGTCTGTCCTTCTCGTCGGTCCCGGCCAGCCGCATCGACGAGGGAGTGCGCCGGCTGGCCGAGGCGATTCGCGCCGCGCTTCGGCGCCCGGTCGGACGCCGGGCGGCGGCGGGCGTTCCCGTGCCGGTGGTGTAACGAATCCCGAAAGGAGAAGACCATGACGGAATTAGACGGACTGCACATTGCCGACCGCAAGCATATCGGCCTCGCCGAGATGCTGAAGGGCGGCGTCATCATGGACGTTACCAACGCCGAGCAGGCCAAGATCGCCGAGGACGCGGGAGCGACCTCGGTGATGGCGCTCGAACGCGTGCCCGCGGACATCCGCAAGGAGGGCGGCGTGGCGCGCATGGCCTCGGTGGCCAAGATCCGCGAGATCCAGAAGGGCGTCACCATCCCCGTGATGGCCAAGGCGCGCATCGGTCACTTCGTGGAGGCGCAGATTCTGGAGTCGCTCGGCGTCGACTTCATCGACGAATCCGAGGTTCTCACCCCGGCCGACGAGCACTTCCACATCGACAAGTTCGCCTTTCGCATCCCGTTCGTGTGCGGGGCGCGCGACCTCGGCGAGGCGTTGCGTCGCATCGGGGAGGGCGCGGCCATGATCCGGACCAAGGGCGAGGCGGGTTCCGGCAACATCGTGGAGGCGGTCCGCCACATGCGCGCGGTGGTGGGCGGCATCCGGCGACTCACGACGCTGGCCCCGGAAGAGCTGATGACGGAAGCCAAGAACCTGGGCGCGCCCATCGAGCTGATGCGCTGGGTCGCCAAGGCGGGGCGGCTGCCGGTACCGAACTTCTCCGCCGGGGGCATTGCCACGCCCGCCGACGCCGCCCTCATGATGCAGCTCGGCGCCGAGGCTGTCTTCGTCGGCTCGGGCATCTTCAAGTCGTCGGATCCACCGAAGCGGGCCAAGGCCATCGTGCAGGCCACCACCCACTACAAGGATGCCGACGTCCTCGCTCGGGTGAGCGAGGAGCTGGGGGATGCCATGCCCGGGCTCGACGTGGCCAAGATGGCCAAGGACGAGTTGCTACAGACCCGTGGCTGGTGAGCCGCTGAAGATCGGCGTCCTCGCGCTCCAGGGCGACTTCCATCTGCACCGCAAGGCTCTGGAGCGCTGTGGCGCCCAGTGGGTGGAAGTCCGCAAGCCCGAGGAACTGGCGGGCCTGGATGGGCTCATCATTCCGGGCGGCGAGAGCACCACGCTGCTCAAGCTTCTGGACGAGTGGGACTTCGCGCCGGCGCTGAGAGGCTTCCGACGGGCCGAGCGGCCCATCTTCGGCACCTGTGCGGGTCTGATCCTCCTCGCCGCCGAGGTGCAGAATCCCCATCAGTTCTCGCTCGGCTTCATCGACGCTACTGTGGAGCGCAATGCCTACGGTCGCCAGCGCGAGTCGTTCGAGGAGCAGGGGATGGCCACCCTGAACGGCCGGACGGTGCCCATCGAGATGGTCTACATCCGCGCGCCGCGCATCCGGCGGCTCGGCCACGAGGTGGAAGTGCTGGCGAGTCGCCACGGCGAGCCGGTGATGGCACGGGAGGGCAACATCCTGGTGGCCACCTTCCACCCCGAGCTGACCGATGATCCGACCGTGCATCGCTACTTTTGCGAGATGGTGGCCCAGAGCCGGCGCGCTCGACGAGGGGCCGCGGCCAGCGCGAGGGTCTCATGATCTTCCACGGCTACTCCTCGGAGACCTCATGATCTTCCACGACTACTACTCGGAGATTCCCCGAGCGGAGATCGACCGCCTCGTCGACGGCCAGGAGCTCGCTCGGCTGGTCACCGTCGGCGATGACGGCACACCTCACATCGGTCTCTATCCATTCGTGTGCGACGCGGTGAGCTTCGACCTTCACCTGGTGAAGACCGATGAGCAGGTGGCTGATCTCAAGGCCCGTCCGCGGTGCGTGCTCGAGGTCGATGAAGTCCTCGCGGTGATTCCATCCTACTGGGTCCATCCGGAGTACGCAGGATCGGCCACGGCCTATCACCGCACGGCGATCTTCGAGTCGCAGGCGACGATCGTGGAGGATCCAGCGGCTGTCGCCGCGCAGCAGCGGCGTCTCTTGGCGCGCTACCAGCCCGAGGGAGGATTCCGGCCCCTGAGCCCGGACGATCCGCTCTATCGAGGCGCGCTCGGACAACTCGCCGCCGTCCGGCTGGACGTGACATGCGTGCGCGCCAAGTTCAAGTTGGGGCAGAATCGCCCTGAGACGGCGCGGCGACGGGTGATCGAGCATCTGAAGCAGCGCGGACGGCCCGCCGATGTGCGAGCGGCCGAGGCGCTGGAGTGGACCATCGACTTCGAACGCGAGCGCGTGGGCACTCCCCGCGCATGAGAGGGAGGCAGGCATGAAGACCAGCGCCAACGGCATCACCGTTAACTACACCTTGGACGGTCCCGCGAACGCTCCGGTGGTCACCCTGAGCCACTCGCTGGCGGCCGATCTGTCCATGTGGGACTCCCAGATGGCCGCTCTCACCGCGCGCTATCGGGTGCTGCGGTACGACACGCGTGGCCACGGGGGCACCGATGCGCCGCCCGGCGGCTACTCGCTCGACCAGTTGGCGCAGGACGCTCGCGCCCTGTTGGAGGTCCTCGGCATCAGCCGCACCCATTGGATCGGGCTCTCAATGGGGGGTATGATCGGGCAGACACTCGCGCTTTCGTCGTCCGCCTTCTGTGCGAGCCTGACTCTTTGCGACACCTCGAGCCGGATTCCCGCCGAGGCGAAGCCCCTGTGGGGCGAGCGCATCAAGACGGCAGAGACGCAGGGAATGGAGCCACTGGTCGAGCCGACCATCGGCCGCTGGTTCACCGCGCCGTTCGTCACCGCGCGGAAGGATGTGGTGGACCGTGTGCGGGCCATGATCCGCGCCACCAAACCGGCCGGCTATGCCGGTTGCTGCCACGCCATCTCGGCCTTGGACCTCACGGAGAAGATCTCCGCGATCAAGGTGCCGACCCTGATCGTGGTGGGCGAAGAGGATCAGGGCACACCGGTCGCGGCTTCGCGGACCATGCACGAGAAGATTGGCGGCTCAGAACTGGTCATCCTCAAGTCCGCCTCGCATCTCTCCAACTTGGAGCAGCCCGACGCGTTCACGCGCGCCATCACGACCTTCCTCGGACGCGTGAGTTAATGAGATGGGGGGCCTGGAAAGGGCCCCCCAAGCCCCCCGACGCTCGGGGCGCCACTGCGGAGCCGTGGCGCCCCGCGATGCCCCCGCGCTTGTCGACGTGGCGCTCCTCGATGCTCCTGACCCTACCTCTTGGTTTGGGCCTTCAGCAGATCGCGTATTTCTCCGAGCAGCACTTCCCCGCGAGGGGGGGCGGGCGGAGGCGGCGCCTGCTCGCGGCGAGCCGCGTTGATCGCCTTCACCAGCAGGAAGACGGCAAAGGCTACGACGGCGAACTCGATGACGGTGTTGACGAAGAGACCGTATTTCAGGAGGACGGCCGGCACGGCCTTCCCGGCCGAGTCGACGGAGGCGGGCTTGAGGGTCAGGGCAAAGCTCGAGAAATCGACGCCTCCGAGGAGAAGGCCAATCGGCGGCATGATCACATCGGTCACCAGGGAGTTGACGATCTTGCCAAACGCGGCTCCGATGATGATGCCGACGGCCAGGTCCACCACGCTCCCCTTGACCGCGAACTCACGGAACTCTTTCAGAATTCCCATGGCAGCCCTCCGCGCCCCCCCAGATTTCGCCGAGACCGCCAATGTACGCCCGTTCATCAATTCACCGATGGCCCTTGAATCATCCGAGAGCGTCGGGTACCCTCTGGTCGGACCATCCGACCAGAAGTCCGCATCTGGCTTGAGACGAGGAGGGACCGCATGTCTGCCCTGATCTGCGAAGTGGTCTACCGCGGGATTTTCCAGAAGAACCTGGCCGCGCGCATCACCCGCGGCATCGTGCTATCGGCCCGGAAAGCGGGGCGATGGGGCATCGCCTTTGGCCGTTATGGGGACAGCCCGCAACGGAACGGGATTCCCGCCAAGGACTTCGCGATCGTGGCCGACAGCAAGGAAGAGCTCGAACAGAACATGGCGCGCTACGAGCCCAAGCACACCGATGTCACCATCTGCGTGGACGATACCCTGTCCAAGGGCGTGGAATCGTGGGCCTGGTACGGGTTGCAGCCGATCAACCGGCTGACCGTGTCCAACGGGACGGTCCTCATGACGTCCCTGCAATCGTTCGAGAGCCTGCTCGAGGACATCCACAAGAAGGATGCGCCCTGGAAGTTGAGCCTCATCCGCGCCAAGGCGTCCTTCTCCGGCCTCTGGGTGTACCGAGAGGATCACACGGAAGTGCGGATCCTCGGCGCCCTCGCCCGCATCGCGCCCGACTTCCTTAGCCTCGACGCCGTATGTCAGGCCGTCAAGGAGACCGAGTGGGGCTCGGACCTGAAGGTCGCTTCGGCGCGCAAGGCCTACGACCGGCTGGAGACGCGCGGGGTGACGATGACCGAGGGCAACGACGAGGTTCCGTTCTCCTTCGAGATGCCCAAGTGGTGGGAGATGCGGGAGGGCGTCACGATCCCCGCCATCCCCATCGGCAAGCCGAAGGAGGAAGGCAAGGGCTACGTGCCCGAGCGCAACCCGTACTTCAAGAAGTACACCACGCGGACGATGCGGCCGGTGATCGACTTCGACACCTGCGTCAAGTGCAATCTGTGCTGGATCGCCTGCCCAGACTCATGCTTCGACGTCATGCCCGATGCCACCTTCGACGCCAACATGGAGGCCTGTTGCGGCTGCGGCGTGTGCGAGGCGGTCTGTCCCGTGGAGCACTGCATCACCATGGTCAACGAGTCGCTCTTCGACGACAACGCCAGCCAGTGGGAGATGTGGCGCCAGGACAAAGGGGTCTATAAGACCTGGCTGATCGACAAGATCTCCGACAAGAAGGCGACGGCGCGCTCGCACGGTTTCCGCTTCCGAGGCCAGTACGAGCAGGAGCTAGTGGCGGACCTCGACACCGGTGGCGTCGAGATTACCGCCGGCATTCCCGGCGAGAACGCCAAGCACAAGACAGTGTAGGGGAGGGGAACGGGCATGGCGGTTACCACAGCGACGGTTCCGGCCGTCAGCGAGGACAAAGAGCTGCTCATCTCCGGCAGCGAGGCGGTGGCCGAGGCGCTCACCCTAGCCGACCTGGACGTGGTCACGGCCTATCCGATCCGGCCATACGACACGGTCATGCAGGCGATCGCCAAGAAGATCTCCAGCGGCCAGCTCGTGGCCGAGTACATCGTGGCCGAGGGTGAGCACAGCCAATTCGAGATCGTCAAGCACGCCTCGACCGTGGGGGCGCGGGTCTTCTGCGGCTCATCCGGCGTGGGCTGGGCGTATGCCATGGAGTGCCTGGTGGTCACGCCACCCTTGCGGGTCCCCATGGTGACCCTCGTGGGCAACCGGGCTCTGGATGACCCGGGGGCGTTCGGCGTCGAGCACAACGATGCGCTTTTCGTGCGCGATCTCGGCTGGATGCTGGTCTGGATCGACACCTCGCAGGAGGCGCTGGATACGACCCTGATCGCCTACCGCGTGGCCGAGGATCGCCGCGTCTTTCTACCCCTCGCCATCTCGGCCGACGGCGCGTTCCTCACCCACTCGCAGGCGATCACTCTGGTGCCGTCGAAGCAGAAGGTGGATGCGTTTCTGCCCCGCTACAATCGCGGGGACCTACTCCTGCATCCCGACAACCCCATCACGGTCGCCCCGCAGGCGAACGAGGACTGGGTCATCGAGATTCGGCGCCAGAACAACGAAGCCATGAAGCGCGCGTATTCTGTCATCGAAGAAGTCTACGCCGACTTTCGGCGCGTCTTCGGCCGCGGACCCGAGAACCCGTGGTTCGAGGAGTACATGACCGACGATGCCGACATCATCCTGGTGGGGATGGGCACCATCTCGCTGCCCATCAAGGTGGGGATCCGCAACATGCGCGCCCAGGGGAAGAAAGTTGGACTGGTTCGGCTCCGCTGGTTCCGGCCATTCCCGACGGAGAAGCTGGTGGCCGCGCTCTCGAAGGGCAAGGCCATCGGTGTCATCGACCGCGACTACTCGTTTGGGTCGCCCTTCGGCTCCGGCGTGGTGGCCAACGAGATCCGGGCCGCCCTGTACAACGCCGACCGGCGGCCACCGCTCCTCAGCTTCATCTCGGGCCTGGGCGGGCGTGAAGTGACCCTGGAGGACGTCTACAAGGCGACCGACATGTGTTACAGTGCCGCGGATTCCGGCAAGTCCGACGCCACGACCCACTGGCTCGGCGTCCGCGAATAGGAGAGCACCCATGGCCGAGACGACCACATTTACGAACGCCACGCAGATCCTCGAGCCCTTCCGGGGAATCAAGAGGGTCACCATCGAGGAGTACTTCACGTCGGGCCATCGGACCTGCCAGGGCTGCGAGTCGGCTCTGGTTATGAAGCTCATGGTCAAGGCCGCCGGCCCGCGCACCATCGTGCTGGGTTCGACCGGGTGCATGTACGTGGCCAACACCACGTACTACACGACCCCGTGGGTGGTGCCATGGATGCACACCCAGCTCGGCTCCTCCGGCTCGGCAGCGCTGGGGACGGCGGCCGGACTCAAGTCCCTCATGAACAAGGGCAAGATTAAGGCCGAGCCCATCAACGTCATCGCCTTCTGCGGTGACGGCGGAGGCGCCGACATGGGCATCGGCGCCATCTCGGCGACCTTGACCCACAAGGAATACAACTCCCTGATCCTGCTGTACGACAATGAGTCGTACGCCAACACCGACATCCAGCTCTCGGGCATGACGCCGTACGGTGCCCACACGACATTCAGTCCGCCCGGCAAAGCCAAGCGCATCATCCACACCCGCTGGAAGAAGAACATGGCGGGAATGATGGCGGCTGGGCACCCAGAATGCCGCTACGTGGCGACCGTGTGCGCGTCGTACGCGGTGGAGATGATGAACAAGGTGCGCCGGGCCCTGACCATCGGGGGTCCGACGTTCATCCACTCGCTGGACCCGTGCCCGAAGGGCTGGGACTACGATCCCATGCTGTCCCACGAGATGGGCGAGCTGGCCATCGAGACGGGCTTGTTCCCGCTCTACGAGGTCGAGGACGGCGTGGTCAAGTACTACGGCAAGACCCGGGCCCTCGTCGACGGACGCAAGCGGAAGCCCGTGCGCGAGTACCTCCTGAAGCAAGGGCGGTTCGCCCACTTCACGGAGGAGGACCTGGGATACTTCCAGGCCAAGGTCGATCAGATGTGGGACACGTGGGAGATCCCGGCCGTCGTTCCCTTCCGGCGGCTCGAGGCGACGAAGGCTGCCCTCAGCGCTCAGTAGGAGTGCGTGGTCGGTCTGCAACCACCCGCGCGTGAGAGGCGGGGTCAGGCGCGGAACGGCGCTTGACCCCGGCTTGTTTCGTAGGGCGGAGTCTTTCTCAGCGCTGAGGAGGAACGTCACATGAAATCAATCGCGCTCGTGATTGTCGTGGCCTGGGCCGCGGTCGCTGGGGTTGGTCCGGCGCAGGCTGCGTGGGAGCCCACGCGGCCGATCGAGTTCATCGTCCCCGCGGGGACCGGCGGGGGCGCTGACCAGATGGCACGGCTCATCGCCGGGATCGTCGAGAAGAACAAGCTCTCTCCGAAGCCGATCGTCGTGGTCAACAAGGCTGGCGGCGCTGGCGCCGAGGGCTTTCTCTACGTGAAAGGCAAGAAGGGCGATCCGCACACCATCATCATCACCCTCTCGAACCTCTTCACGACGCCCCTGCACACGGGGGTGCCCTTCAACTGGAAGGACCTGACGCCCATCGCCCGCCTGGCCCTCGACCGCTTCATCCTCTGGGTGAATGCCGAGACGCCGTACAAGACGGCCAAGGAATATATTGCGGCGGCCAAGGATCGCGCCGGCGGCGACAATCGGATGAAGATGGGGGGCACCGGCTCCGCCCAGGAAGACCAGATCATCACCGTCCAGCTCGAGCAGGGGACAGGCGTGAAGTTCACCTATGTGCCATTCCGGGGCGGCGGTGAGGTGTGCGTCAATCTCGTGGGCAAGCACGTGGACTCGACGGTCAACAATCCCATCGAGTGCGTCAGCCACTGGAAGGCCGGTCGCGTTCGTCCGCTGGCCGTCTTCGACCCCGAGCGGATCCCCGACCCGGACTGGAAGGAAATCCCGACGGTCAACGAAGCTCTCGGCTTGGATCTCCAGTACCAGATGCTGCGCGGGATCTTCGGGACTCCCGACCTGCCCAAGGATGCCGTGGACTGGTACGTCAGTCTCCTGAAAAAGGTGTACGACAGCCCGGAGTTCCAGGACTACCTGCACAAGGGCGCGCTCAAGGGGGCGTTCGCCACCGGTCCCGAGTACGTGAAGTGGCTCGAGGGGGCTGAGCAGCTCCACAAGGACCTGATGGCGAAGGGCGGGTTGCTGAAGAAGTAAATGCGGCGCGCCGACTTCATCACTGCGGCGCTGTTGATGCTGGTGGGCGGCGTCGTCGTGTTCGACGCCGTCCGCCTCGGCAGCGGGTGGGGGACGGACGGGCCCAAGAGCGGGTTCTTTCCGTTTTGGCTGGGATTGCTCATGGTGGCGACCTGCGCGGCCACCATGGTGCAGGCGTGGCGGCGGGGCGGCCGTGACCCCTTCGTCACGCGCGCAAAATTAGCCTTGGTCCTCAAAGTCCTTCTGCCGGCCGTGGGCCTCGTACTGCTCACGCAGTGGCTCGGCCTCTACGTCGCCGCCGCCCTCTACATCGCCACCTACATGCGCTGGATTGGCCACCACTCGTGGCTGGCCACGCTGGCCTGCGCCATCGGCACCGCCGTGGTAGCTTTCGTGGTCTTCGACCAGTGGTTCCTCGTGCCCATGCCGAAGGGACCCCTGGAGGCATGGCTCGGGTACTGACGGGTGGGACTCGAGAACCTCGTGATGGGCTTCTCGGTCGCCATCACGCCCTTCAATCTCGGCATCGCGGTGGTCGGGGTGCTGCTGGGGACGGTCATCGGCGTTCTGCCGGGGCTGGGGGGAGCCAACGGCGTGGCCATCTTGCTCCCCCTCACCTTCACGATGCCGCCCACCTCGGCCATCATCCTCCTGACCTCGATTTACTGGGGCGCGCTCTTTGGCGGGGCCATCACGTCGATCCTCTTTAACATCCCTGGGGAACCCTGGTCTGTGGCCACCACCTTCGATGGCTATCCCCTGGCGCGCCAGGGACAGGGGGGGCAGGCGCTGACCGCAGCCTTCAGCTCGTCGTTCGTCGGCGCCTTCTTCTCCATCGTCCTCATCACCTTCTTTGCGCCCCTCCTCGCCGAGCTGGCTTTGAAGTTCGGCCCACCGGAGTTCTTCGCCATCCAGCTCCTGACCTTCTCGAGCTTCATCGGCCTCGGCGGCGGCAATCCGCTGAAGTCGTTTGTCTCCATTCTCCTCGGCTTCATCCTCGCCACCGTCGGACTGGACATCGTGACCGGGCAACTTCGCCTGACCTTCGGCGTCACCGATCTCATGAAGGGGTTCGACTTCGTCATCGCGGTGATCGGCCTCTTCGGGATCGGAGAGATCCTGCTCTCCGTCGAGGAGGGACTGCGTTTCCACGGGGCGCGCACGGGGATGAACCCGCGCGTGGTGCTCGACACCTGGAAGGTGCTCCCCCGCTACACGCGGACCTTTATCCGTGGCTCCGTGATCGGCTTCTGGATGGGCTTCAAACCCGGCGGAGCGACCCCGGCGTCCTTCATGAGCTACGCCTTCGCCAAGCGGTTCTCGAAGCACCCGGAGCGGTTCGGCAAGGGCGAGTTGGAGGGGATCGTGGCCCCGGAGACGGCTGCGCACTCCGCCGGGGTGGCAGCCATCCTCCCCATGATCACGCTCGGCATCCCGGGCTCACCCACGGCCGCCGTCATGCTGGGAGGGCTCATCATCTGGGGGCTGCAGCCGGGGCCGCTCCTCTTCAAGGAGAGGCCGGAGTTCGTGTGGGGGCTCATCGCGAGCATGTACACCGGCAACATCATCGGCGTGCTCATGGTGTTGCTCTTCGTGCCGTGCTTCGCGGCGATCCTCCGCGTTCCGTTTGCCATCCTCACTCCCCTCATCGTGGTGGTGTGCGCGATCGGCGCCTACGCGGTCCACAGCAGCATGATCGATGTGTGGTACATGTTGGTGTTTGGCGTGGTGGGCTACGTGTTCAAGAAGCTCGACTATCCGTTGGCTCCGCTGGTGCTCGCGCTGGTCCTCGGCGACTTGGCCGAAAATGCGCTTCGCCAGAGTCTCATCATGTCTCAGGGGTCCCTGGCCATCTTCGCGACACGCCCCATCGCGGGTCTCATCAGCGCCCTGGCTGTCTTCTTCTTCTTGCTCCCGGTGCTGACGCCGTGGTGGCAGCGCTTTCGAGGAAGCCGCGTCGCCCACCCTCTGGGGGGGACCTGAGGACAGGTCGCCGTCATGTCATCCCGGCTCGAGCCCGCATTCTGGCCTGGTCTCCATCGCGATCATCACCGTTCTCTTGCGCCTTCCGCTCCGGCGAGTCGCCGGTGGTCTTCTCCCGATCTGGATTGCCCTCACGCTCGTTTGTCGGGATGTCGGAGGCGGCGAGGGCGGTCACGTGGCGCCACGGCACCGCGCTGATGGAGGCCATGTGGATTATCGTCGTGGCCGACGTGGTGATGCGTCTGGACAACGCGCTGGCGGCGGTGGCGCACGGCCACCTCATATTGGTGGTCTTGGGCATCGCGTGGTCTGCGCGGCTGCCCTTGCCCATCGCGCTCGGCATCGGCCTTGCCGCACTGGGCTGGTGGTACCTGCTCGCTGAGAGAACCTCCGAAGGTTGGCCGGTTCGCGCGCGTGGCGGACCCGGCGCCCCGACCCTCGTGAACCGCTGATGGCGGCCGACCGACGCAGCGCTCCGGAGGGCGGGCCCAGGGGACCGGAAGGCGAACGGGGCGTGCATCTGGTGCCGATCCGATCGACGCGCATCTACGAGGAGATTGTCCGCCAGATCAAGACCATGATCGCCGAGGGGCGGCTGACCAGCGGGGACCGCCTGCCCCCTGAACGAGAGCTGGCCGAGAAGTTCCTCGTGAGCCGGACCTCGGTGCGCGAGGCGTTGCGCGCCCTGGAAAGCCTGGGACTCGTGGAGATCCGGCCCGGGGAGGGGACCTTCATCCGCGAGATGTCCGTCGATCGGCTGGTGGAGCCGCTCGCCCTGGTGATGGTGTCCCAGCGCGAGGCGCTGGCTGAACTGTTCGAGGCCCGGCGACTGCTCGAGCCCGCCATCGCGGGGCTGGCCGCGGCGCGGGCCACCCCCGATGAGATCCAGGAGATGGAGCGGATCCTCGAGGACCAGGCGCGCGAGGTGGTGGCGGGGCGCACCGGCTTCGCGCAGGACGCGGAGTTCCATGCGGCCATCGGGCGCGCCGCCCACAATGAAGCCATCACGCGCATCGCGCACGCGGTGATGGATCTGCTCACGCAGAGCCGCGAAGAATCGCTGAACACGCCGGGACGACCCACGCGCTCGCACGAAGACCATCGACGCATCCTGCAGGCGATTGCCGAACGACAGCCGGCCTCCGCCGAGCGCGCGATGCGCGATCACCTGGTGGCTGTGGAGGCTCTGGTCCTGGGCGGCCCCGAGAGCGCGCGCTAGCAGGCTGACGGGCCCGTGAGGGTACAAGGGCCCCTGATCCCCCCAACCCCTCCCGCTAGGGCGACGTGCGATACGGTTGCCGCGGATCCGGTACGCGAGTGAACGACGGCACTCCGATGGGCTCCTCGACGACCGCGAAGCGAGCGTCATTTCACGCAGCAGTCAGAGCGCCAGCAGTCATTTCACGAAGCGGTTGACGTGCATCGCGGCGCGACGGTATATTCTTCGGCAATGAAGGCGTCGACGGCGCGCGTGCTGTCGCTGGGACTGATTACCCTGGCGCTGCCGGGCCTGCCCGGAGCATCGGCGATCTAGACGACGCCGGGTGCTGCGGGCAGGAGCAAGCCCGTGGCGCCTGACGAGTTGTGAAGGGCCACGGGTTCTCATCCCGTGGCCCTTTGTTTTTGGGAGTCTTCGTGGGCGCTCACGCGTTCGCTTCGTCGGTCGAAGGAGAGGCGCAGGGAAAGTCATGACGGCGGACAGGCGGGGAAGCATTGACACTAGTGTTGGCCATCCGCTAGAATCCAAAGACTTTTTTCTTCCTGCGGTAGATCGCCGACGGAGACTCATGCCCATGGCCAAATACGTGTACTTCTTCGGAGATGGCAAGGCGGAAGGCTCGTCGTTGATGCGGAACCTCCTCGGGGGGAAGGGTTGCGAGCTCGCCGAGATGACCAACCTGGGGATCCCGGTGCCGCCGGGCTTCACCATCACCACCCAGGCGTGGGCCGAGTACAAGCGAAGCGGTGGTCGGTACGCGGACGGGCTTTGGGAAGAGATTCTCGAGAATCTGCAGAAGCTGGAGGCGATGACGACTGGTGGCTTCGGCGCCAGCGATCGCCCGCTGCTGGTATCGGTCCGGTCGGGTGCCCGCGTGTCGATGCCCGGCATGATGGAGACCATCCTCAACCTGGGTCTGAACGATGCCACGGTGGAGGGGTTGGCCGCCCGCACCGATAACGCGCGCTTCGCCTGGGATTGCTATCGCCGCTTCATTGCGATGTTCGGCACGGTGGTGCTGCGCATCAAGCGCGAGGTGTTCGAAGAGGAGCTTGGCGCCGTCAAGCGCCGCCTTGGCGTGAAGACCGATCCCGAGGTGCCCGCCGAAGAACTGCGGACGCTCGTGCAGACCTACAAGAACCTCGTCGCCGAACGCACCTCGACACCCTTTCCCGAGGATCCCCGCGAGCAACTGCGCCTGTCCATCAATGCCGTCTTCGACTCGTGGTTTGCCAAGAAGGCCGAAGAGTACCGGCGCATCAACGGCATCCCCGCCGACTGGGGAACCGCCGTCACCGTGATGTCCATGGTCTTCGGCAACCTCGGCGAGAACTCGGGCACCGGCGTCGGCTTCACCCGCGATCCGCGCACGGGTGAGCGGCGGTTCTATGCCGAGTTTCTGGCCAACGCGCAAGGCGAGGATGTGGTGGCGGGGATCCGCACCCCGGAGCACATCGACGATCTCCGGCGGCGGATGCCGGTGATCTACGACGAACTGCTGGGCATCGCCGGCCGACTCGAGCGCCACTACAAAGACATGCAGGACATCGAGTTCACCATCCAGGAGGGCAAGCTCTACCTGCTCCAGACGCGCGCGGGCAAGCGCGCGGCCCGCGCCGCCGTCCGCGTGGCGGTGGACCTCGTGCGTGAGCACGTCATCGATCGCGACACCGCATTGCTTCGCGTGGCTCCCTGGGAACTGCGAAAGCTGTTCCTGCCGGCTCTCGACCCCCAGGACAGAGAGGGGGCCGTCGCCGCTGGGCGCCTGCTCGCCCGCGGGCTGCCCGCCTCGCCGGGCGGCGCCGTGGGACACGCGGTCTTCGACGCGGACCGTGCGGTCGAGCTGGCCAAGGGGGGCGCGAAGCCGGTGATCCTGGTTCGCGCCGAGACGTCCCCGGAGGACGTGGCGGGGATGTATGCGGCGGAGGGCATCGTCACCTCGCGGGGCGGCCGCACTTCGCACGCCGCTGTGGTGGCCGTCGGCATGGGCAAGTCGTGTGTGGTGGGAGCGGGAGACATCGCCGTCGATGAGGAACGCCGGGCCTTCGAGGCGGGAGGGCGGATCGTGCGTGAGGGGGACATCATCGCCCTCGACGGGGACACCGGTGAGGTGATCCTCGACGCGGTGAAGCTGCTGCCCCCCGCGCTGTCCCAGGAGGTCGAGGAGTTCTTGGCCTGGGCCGATGCGGCGCGCACCATCGGGGTGCGGGCCAACGCCGACACGCCCGAGGACGCCCGCAAGGCGCGCGAATTCGGAGCGGAGGGGATCGGGCTGATTCGCACCGAGCACATGTTCTTCGCCAGCGATCGCATCCCGCTCGTGCGGGAGATGATCATGGCCTCCGACTCCACCACGCGGCGCGCGGCGGTGGCCAAGCTCCTCCCGTTCCAGCGCGAAGACTTCATCGGCATCTTCAGCGCCATGGACGGCCTGCCGGTGACCATCCGGCTGCTCGATCCGCCACTGCACGAGTTCTTGCCCAAGTACACGGATCTGGTCGAGGAGCACGCGCGACTCGATGCGCGCAGCATGGCCCGCGAACACCTCGAAGGGATGATGGCCAAGGTGCGATCGCTGCAGGAGGCGAATCCCATGCTCGGCCACCGCGGCTGCCGCCTCGGCGTTACCTTCCCCGAGATCTACGGCATGCAGGTGCGCGCCATCATGGAGGCCGCCTGCACGGTCACCGAGCAGGGCGTGAAGGTCGAGCCGGAAATCATGATCCCGCTCACTGGGACGATCGGGGAGATGAAGCTGACCTACGAGACGACGAAGGCGGTGGCCGATGGCGTCATCGCCGAGCTGGGCGTGCCCGTGAAGTACCTGATCGGGACGATGATCGAGGTGCCCCGCGCCGCGCTCATTGCCGACCAGCTGGCCCGCTACGCGGAGTTCTTCTCGTTCGGCACCAATGACCTGACCCAGATGACGTACGGGTACAGCCGGGACGATATCGGGAAGTTCCTGCCCCACTACCTCGACAAGGGGCTGGTAGCTCACGATCCCTTCTCCGTCCTGGATCAGGAAGGAGTCGGGGAGCTGATCCGGATCGGCATCGAGCGTGGCCGACGCGCGCGGGCCGATCTCAAGGTGGGCATCTGCGGCGAACACGGGGGGGAACCCTCGTCGGTCGAGTTCTGTCACCGCGTGCGGATGAGCTACGTGTCGTGCTCGCCGTTCATGCTGCCCATTGCCCGGCTGTCCGCCGCCCAGGCTCGCATCAAGGAGCGCGACGCGTCGGGAGGAGGGCCCCGTGGCTGATTTCGGTGGCATCTTCGTCCCCGCGCCCACGCCCTTTCGCGGGGACGACGTCGCGCCCGATCGACTCGCCGCCAATCTCGGACGGTGGAACGCGAGCCCCTTGCGCGGATATGTCGTCCTGAGCTCGACCGGCGAGTTCCCCATGCTGAATGAGTCCGAGCGCGATCGAATTTTGGTCGCGGCGCGCGAGGCCATTCCCCGCGACAAACTGTTCCTGGCGGGGACGGGAACGAATGCCACGCTCACCACCATTTGGCAGACGAGGCGCGCGGCGGAGATCGGGGCGGACGCGGCCATCGTCATTCCCCCGCATTACTTCACGAGGGGCTCCGGTCAGGCGGCCGCCCACATCCGGCACTATCTGACGGTGGCCGAGGCCTCGCCGATCCCCATCATGGTCGACAACGTTCCGCTCAATACCGGCATCAACCTCGAGGCGGAGACGGTGGCCCGGATCGCCGAGCACCCCAACGTGTGCGGCATCGCGGACTCGTCGGGGGACATCTCCCAGTGCGCGCAGATCATCGACCAGACCCCCAAGAGCTTCCATGTCCTGGTGGGAGCCGCATCGGCGCTGCTCCCGTCACTGGCCATCGGCTCGTCGGGAGGGGTCCTGGCCCTCGCCGCCGTCTCCGCGCGAGACTGGTGCGCCGTGTACGCGGGGGCTCGCCAGGGCCGGTGGGCGGAAGCGAAGGACATCGCCGCGCGCATGATGCCGGCCGATCGCAGCATCGGCGGCCGTTACGGCATCGGTGGGCTCAAGGCCGCGCTCGACCTGCTGGGGTTCTATGGCGGGCCGTGCCGCGCGCCGCTCGCCACGCCCGATGGCGATGCCATCGAGGACATCAAGGAACTGCTCGCCACGGCGGGCCTGCTCTAGGAGGGACTGCTGGTGAAGATGCCCGGTGCGCGCATCGTGCTGGAGGCCCTGAAGCGGGAAGGGGTCGATCTCGTCTTCGGCCTGCCCGGGGGTGCCGTGCTGCCCATTTACGACGTGCTGTACGATTTCGAGGGCCTTCGCCACGTCTTGGTCCGTCAGGAAGCCGCCGCCGGACATGCCGCCGAGGGTTACGCCCGGACCACCGGCAAGGTCGGCGTGTGCCTGGTGACGTCGGGCCCCGCCGCCACCAACCTGGTCACCGCGCTGCAGGACGCCCTGATGGACTCCATCCCCATCGTCGCGTTCACGGGTCAGGTCCCCACCCATCTCATCGGAAACGACGCCTTTCAGGAAGCGGACAATGTCGGTATTACCCGCCCCTGTACCAAGCACAACTTCCTGGTCAAGGACGGCAAAGATCTAGGACCCATCATCCGGGAGGCCTTTCACATCGCATCCACTGGGCGCCCGGGTCCCGTGCACGTCGACCTGCCCAAGGACGTGTTGGTCAAGGAGGCGGAGTTCGTGTGGCCCGAGCGGGTCACCCTCCGTTCCTACAATCCCAACTACGACGGCCATCCGGGTCAGATCAAGCGCGCCGCCCGGCTCATGGTCCGGGCCCGGCGGCCGGTTCTGTACGTCGGCGGCGGCGCCATCTCCTCCGACGCGAGCACCGAGCTGCGAGAGCTGGCGGAGCTGACCCAGATCCCCGTCACCACCACGCTCATGGGTCTGGGCGCGTTCCCCTCCGCGCATCCGCTGTCGCTCGACATGCTGGGCATGCACGGGAGCTATTACGCCAACATGGCCGTGCACCATTCCGACGTGCTGATCTCCGTGGGCGCGCGCTTCGACGATCGGGTCACCGGGAGAGTGGAGGCTTTCGCACCCAATGCCGAGATCATCCACATCGACATCGACCCATCGTCGATCAGCAAGAATCTGAAGGTCGACGTCCCGATCGTCGGCGATTGCCGGCGGGTGCTGCGCGCGCTCCTGGAGGCAGTGCGGGAGGAGATGGGCGGCGAGACGTCGGCGACCGCGCGGGAAGGCCGCAAGGCGTGGCACGCGCAGCTCGCGGACTGGCGGGAGCGCTTCCCGTTCCGCTACGAGTGGAGTGATGAGGTGATCAAGCCGCAGTACGTGATGGAGGAGCTCTCCAATCTGACCCGCGGGGAGGCCTACGTGGTGACGGGCGTGGGCCAGCACCAGATGTGGGCCGCCCAGTACTACCGCTTCACGCACCCTCGCCGCTGGTGCACCTCTGGGGGGCTGGGGACGATGGGCTACGGGCTGCCCACCGCCATGGGGGTCCAGGCCGGCAACCCCGGCAAGCTCGTCATCAACATCGACGGCGATGGCTCCTTCGCCATGAACAGTCAAGAGCTGGCCACCTGCTTCACGGAGGGGCTGCCGGTCAAGACCGTCATCATCAACAACAGTGGCCACGGCATGGTCCGACAGTGGCAGCGGATCATCTACAAGGAGCGCTACTGCGCCATCGACCTGCCCGGGATTCCCGACTGGGTCAAGCTGGCCGAAGCGTACGGTTGTGTGGGGATTCGGGTGACCAAGCCCAGCGAGGTGGTGCCCGCCCTCGAGAAGATGATCAGCACGCCGGCCCCGGTGGTGGTGGACGTGTGTGTGGATAAGGACGAGTGCGTCTTCCCCATGGTGCCGGCGGGCGGGGCCAACACCGACATGATCCTGGCCCCCCCCAGCCGCGAGGTGCGGGACAAGGCGGCCAAATCTCAAACGGGGTTCTGATGCAGAACGGCAGCGAGCCGCGCAAGCACACGATTGCCGTGCAGGTGGAGAACAAGTTCGGCGTCCTCTCGCGCGTGGCTGGATTGTTCTCCGCGCGAGGCTATAACATCGAGAGCCTCTCGGTGGGCGAGACGCTGGATTCCAGCGTGTCGCGGATGACCCTGGTGGTGCGGGGCGACGAGTTCGTCATCGAGCAAGTCATCAAGCAGCTCTACAAACTCGTCGACGTCATCAAGGTCACGGACCTGACGGATGAAAGTCGGGTGGAGCGCGAGCTGGTGCTCATCCGGGTCAACGCCGAGCCCCAGCATCGGGCGGAGGTTTTGCGCACGGTCGACATCTTCCGGGCCAAGGTCGTGGATGTCACCCCCCAGACCTTCGTTCTCGAGGCCACCGGCACCGAAGAGAAGCTGGAGGCCCTTCTCGAGCTGCTGCGCCCCATTGGAATCCAGGAAATCGCGCGCACGGGCAAGGTGGCCATCGCGCGAGGCCCCAAGACGCGCGTGCGGCGCGTGGAACCCCGCCCGCGCCCGCGGGCAACCGAGGACCCCCGCGTGGTGGGATTCGCGGACTAAACGGAAAGAAAGGACCGAAGAGATGCCGGCAAAGATCTACTACGACCAGGACGCCGACCTTGGCCTCCTCAAGGGCAAGACCATCGCCGTCATCGGGTATGGCAGCCAGGGCCACGCGCACGCCCTCAACCTCAAGGACACGGGACAGAACGTCGTGGTGGGACTCTACAAGGGCTCGCAGAGCTGGGACAAGGTCGAGAAGGATGGGCTGCGGGTAGCCACCGTGCCGGAGGCCGCGCAGATGGCCGACGTCGTCATGATTCTGCTCCCCGACCAGAGCCAGCGAGAGGTCTTCGAGCGCGAGATCCGGGGTGGTCTCGGCAAGGGCAAGATGCTGATGTTCGCCCACGGCTTCAACATCCACTTCAACCAGGTGGTACCCCCCCCCGACGTCGATGTGACCATGATCGCTCCCAAGGCGCCTGGCCACGTGATGCGCGATCTCTTCACGCAAGGACCGGGGGTGCCGGCCCTGGTAGCCGTCTCCCAGGACGTGACGGGAAAAGCCCGTGATCTCGCCCTGGCCTACGGCAAGGGCGTGGGCTGCACCCGGGCCGGGGTCATCGAGACCACGTTCAAAGAGGAGACCGAGACCGATCTGTTCGGCGAGCAAACCACGCTCTGCGGCGGCGTTTCCCACCTCATCAAGGCGGCGTTCGAGACCCTGGTGGAAGCCGGCTACCAGCCGGAGGTGGCCTACTTCGAGTGCATGCACGAGATGAAGCTCATCGTCGATCTCTTCTACCAGGGCGGACTGGCCTACATGCGTTACTCCGTCTCCGACACCGCCGAGTATGGAGACTACACGCGCGGCCCCCGCGTGGTCAGCGACGAGACCAAGGCCGAGATGAAGAAGATCCTCGCCGAGATCCAGTCCGGTCAGTTCGCGCGCGAGTGGGTGCTGGAGAACCAGGCCAACCGCGCCGGTTTCCTCGCCATGCGGCGGCGCGACGCCGACCATCAGATCGAAGAGGTCGGCAAGCGGCTGCGGGCCATGATGTCCTGGATCAAACCCCCGCGGATGTAGGGGTGCGACGTGGTCCGGATTCCCGTCGCTCAGGAGGGCTGGCCGTTCGTGTTGCTGCCCGGCGCCATCGCAGCGGCCCTCGCACTGGGGGGGCGCCGCCGGCTTGCCCTGCCTTTTGCGGCCGCCTCGCTGGCCTCACTCGGCTTCTTCCGCGACCCCGAGCGCGTCACCCCCACCGCGGCCCACGCCGTGATCGCCCCGGCCGATGGACGGGTGACGATCGTGGACGAGCACGACGATCCGTTCGTAGGGTCGGCCTTGCGCATCTCCATTTTCCTCTCGCCCTTCGATGTCCATGTGACCCGCTCGCCCATCGCTGGCGTGGTGGTGGGCACGGTCTACACGTCCGGCCATTTCCTGCCCGCCTACCGGCCGGAAGCCGGAGAGGAGAACGAGCGCTGCGCCGTGCACATCGAGGGGGCACGGGCCCGCGTGACCGTCGTGCAGGTCGCGGGGGTGGCGGCGCGTCGCGTGGTGTGCCGGGTCGGTGCCGGGGACAAGCTTCAAGCGGGCGAGCGGTTCGGTATCATTCGCTTCGGCTCGCGGACGGATTGTTTCATGCCGCGAGGCACGCAGGCCCTGGTCCAGCCGGGTGATCGGGTGGTCGGCGGCGAAACGGCCATCGGCATGCTGGCATGAAACGGCGCCCACCTCGAGCCGGCCATCACCAGTGCGAGCCGCGCGGCGAGGCCCGGCGGCACTGATGCGACGCCAGGGCAAAGCGCTCCGCCGCCGCCGCTGGCAGGAAATCCGCGACCAGCGTGCTCGCGGCGTGTTCCTGCTCCCCGCGCTGCTGACCATCGCCAACCTCTTCTGTGGTTTCTACGCGCTGCTCCTGACGGTGGACCACCGGTACACGGAAGCGGCGCTGGCCATTTTTGTGGCCATGGTGATGGACATGCTCGACGGTCGGGTGGCCAGGTTGATGAAGGCCACCAGCCAGTTCGGCGTGGAGTTCGACTCGCTCGCCGACGTGGTTTCGTTCTGCGTGGCCCCGGCCTTCATCCTGTATTCGTTCGCCCTCGCCGAGTTGCCGCGCGCGGCGTGGTTCGGGGCGGCCCTCTTCGTCATCTGTGGCGCCCTGCGTCTGGCGCGCTTCAACGTGCAGACGGGATCGGTAGACAAGCGCTTCTTCCTGGGCCTGCCGACCCCGGCGGCCGCGGGGGTGGTCGTGAGCACGGTCATCGTGCTGCAGCGGGTGGAGTTGACCCGGTGGCTCTTGACCGTGATCGCGGTGGGGACGTACGTGGTGGCCCTCCTCATGGTCTCCACCTTCCGGTACTGGAGCTTCAAGGAGATCGACTTCGCCCGCCGGCGCCCGCTCCAGACGCTGTTGGTGGTGGTGCTCGGCATCATGATCGTCGCCACCAATCACGAGCAGTTCCCGTTTTTGTTGTTCGTGGGCTACGCGATCTCGGGACCAATCTACCGCCTGTGGTCGGGACGCGCCCCGGCGCCCCTCGCTCCGACCTTGGAGACCCCGAGGGAATCGCACTGACAGCCGGCGAGCGGCGCGGTGGCCGAGGGGCCGCCAGCGCGGGTATCGCAGCGGGAAGGGTGACATGATCGAAGGGCTGGATCCTCAGGAGGGTGACCTGAGCGAAGGAGGCGGCGCTGGATTCTAAGGGGCGAAGATGACGACATACAAGATCGCGGTCCTCCCCGGAGACGGTATCGGAGGGGAGGTGACGCCCCAGGCTGTGCGGATCTTGCAGACCGTGGCCCAAGGCGCGGGCGTCCATTTCGAGTTCGAGCAAGCCTTGTGTGGGGGGGCCGCCATCGATGCCACGGGCCACCCGCTCCCCCCGGAGACGCTCAAGCTCTGCCAGGAGGCGCACGCGATCCTCTTCGGATCGGTGGGCGGACCCAAGTGGGACGGCGCCCCGCAAGAGACGCGCCCCGAACGGGGCCTGCTCGCCCTCCGCAAGGAACTGGACCTCTACGCCAATCTGCGTCCCGCCACCTGCTTCCCGATGCTGGTGGACGCCTCGCCGCTCAAGCGCGAGGTGGTGGATGGGACCGACCTGATGGTCATCCGGGAGCTGACGGGCGGTCTCTACTTCGGCGAGCCGCGAGGTATGGAGACGTTCGCCGACGGAAGCGCCCGCGCCGTCAACACCATGGCCTACACCTCGCGTGAGATCGAGCGCGTGGCCCGGGTGGGCTTCGACGTGGCCCGCAAGCGGCGCAAGCGCCTGGCGTCGGTGGACAAGTCGAACGTGCTCGTCGTGTCGCAGTTGTGGCGCGACGTGGTGACTCGCGTGGGCCACGATTATCCGGACGTCTCCCTCGAGCATATCCTCGTCGACAATTGCGCCATGGCTCTGGTGCGGAGGCCCACGCAGTTCGACACGATCGTGACCGAGAACACTTTCGGCGACATCCTGTCAGACGAGGCCGCCATTCTGGCCGGGTCCATGGGCATGCTACCGTCCGCCTCGCTCGGTGGCACCGTCGGCCTGTACGAGCCGGTCCACGGCACGGCACCCGATATCGCTGGCCAGGGCGTGGCCAATCCCATCGCATCCATCCTCTCGGCTGCGATGCTGCTTCGGTACTCGCTCGACCTGCTGGACGCCGCCGAGAAGGTCGATCGCGCGGTCGCGCGCGTCCTGCAGGCAGGCCTCCGCACCCGCGACATCGCGGCCAAGGGGGCCAAGGTGGTGGGCACGAAGGAGATGGGCGACGCGATCATCCGAGAAGTGGAGGCTCAGTTCTGATGGCATCCGGACTGACCATCGCCGTGGTGGGCGCCACCGGCGCCGCCGGCCAGACGACGCTGCGCGTCCTCGAGGAGCGGAAGTTCCCCGTGCGGGAACTTCGCGCGTTTGCGTCGCCGCGCTCCATCGGCAAGACGGTCGCCTTCCAGGGGGAGGCCCTGCCCGTGCGGGCCATCGAGCCCGCTGCCTTCAAGGGGGTGGACATCGCCTTTTGCTCGGCCGGCTCCGCGCAGTCGAAGGAGTACGCGCCGATGATCGTGAAGGCTGGGGCCCTCGTCGTCGACAAGTCGAACGCCTTTCGCATGGACCCCAAGGTGCCGCTGGTGGTGCCCGAGATCAATCCGCATACCGTCAAGACCCACGAAGGCATCGTGGCGTGTCCGAACTGCACGACCATCGTCACCGTCATGCCGCTCAAACCGCTCCATGACGCGGCCCGTCTGCGCCGCGTGGTGGCGACCAGCTTCCAGGCGGTCTCCGGCGCGGGCGTCAATGGCATCGAGGACCTGCGCCAGCAGGCGCTGGCCTGGGCGCGGGGAGAGGCCATCGTCCCGCGCCACTTCCCTCACCAGATCGCCTTCAACCTCCTCCCGGCCGGCGAGATCGGCCCCGACGGCTACACGAGCGAGGAAGCGAAGCTGATCAACGAGGCCAGGAAGATTCTCGAGGCTCCGAACCTCCCCATCGCACCGACCACGGTCCGGGTGCCCGTCTTCACCTGCCATTCCGTTGCCGTCAACGTGGAGACGGAGGAGGCGATCGATAGAGCGGCCGCGCGGCAGCTCTTCGAGCGCTTCCCCGGGCTTCAGGTATGGGACGAGCCGGCCGATCACCGCTACCCCATGCCGACGATGGTCGAGGGAGGAGACGACTGCTACGTGGGACGGATCCGGGAGGATCTCTCTCACCCGCGCGCTCTGAGCTTCTGGGTGGTCGGCGACCAGTTGCGCAAGGGCGCCGCGACCAACGCCGTCCAGATCGCGGAGCTGTTGCTCCGGTCCTGACCAGGCGCCCGGTGGCGCCGAGCGGGCGCGGGGAGCGGCATCCACGGACGCTCCGGCTCGTCGTGTCCTACGACGGAACCGCGTATTGTGGCTGGCAGAGGCAACCGCAGGCTCCGACCATCCAAGGCACGCTCCTGCGTGCCGCGCGAACCCTTGATTCGACGGCACGCCTGACCGGCGCGAGTCGGACCGACGCCGGGGTCCACGCCATGCGGCAAGTCGCTTCGCTCGACATCGCGACGGGCCTCCCACCAGAGACGGTGCGGCGGGCGCTCAATGCCACCATTCCCGCCGACATCCGCGTCTGCGACATCGTGGAGGCGCGAGCCGGTTTCAACGCCCGGCGGGAGGCGATCGCGAAGCGCTACGGGTACCTTATCGACGCCGGGGAGGTCGCCAACCCGCTCCTTCGCCGGTTCGCCTGGCACGTGCCTCACGCCCTGGACACGCGCGCCATGCGAGAAGCGCTCGCGGTACTGCGGGGACGACACGACTTCACGGCCTTCTGCGCGGCGCCCGGCCGCCACGCGGATCCCATGTGCACGCTGCGCGCGGCCCACCTCGTATGGCGGCGCGGCCGGCTAGGCCTCGTGGTATCCGCAGACCGGTTCCTTCACCACATGGCGCGCAACATCGTAGGGAGCCTGGTGGCCGTGGGGCGTGGCCTCCGCGATGCCCCCTGGCTGGCCGCCGTGCTAGACGGCCGCGATCGTCGGCAGGCCGCGCCCACCGCCCCGGCCCACGGTCTCATCCTGGTTCGCGTCGTCCTTCGGCGGGAAGCGGTCGATCGTCTGTGAAGCCCCATGATTCACCAGTACGGCGGAGCGACGCGGCGAGGGCGCCCACGTCCCCAGAGGCCCCTCCGGGGGCTCACCCCGCCTGGCTTGGGTGGGCGATCGGCGGTAAGATCCCCGCAGTTCATGCGGTCGTATCTCAAGGTGCGCGCCGGACGCGTCGACGAGGTCGTCGGCGCCGTCGTCAAGGAGCAGCCGCTCACCATCTACGTCGACGGGGAGCGCTTCCTCACTCTTCTGTGTACGCCGGTCCAGGTCGAGGCCCTCGTGCTCGGATATTTGTGGATGGAGAAGGTGATCGCCGGGCTCGACGACGTGGTCCGACTGGACGTGTCCACCGTCGACGGTCGGGCCGATGTCATCCTCACCCAGACCGTCACCCTCCCCACGGAGCGCATTCTCACCTCGGGTTGCGGGGGTGGCATCACCTTCCGCATCGACCACCGCCTCTTTCCGCGACTCCACTCCTCGCAGCGCGTGCGGCCCGAACAGATCGCCGCGCGCATGAAGGATCTCTTCGCGGCCGCCGTCCACTACCAGCAGTCGCGCGGCATCCATGGCGCGGCCCTCAGCGATGGCGACCGTCTCCTGGTGGTGGCGGAGGACGTGGGCCGTCACAACGCCGTCGACAAGGTGAAGGGCGAAGCGCTCGTCCGCGGCATCGCCACCGAGGACCGGATCCTGCTCTCCACCGGCCGCGTGTCCTCCGAGATGCTCCTCAAAGCCGCGCGGATGGGCGTTCCCATTGTCGCCTCGCGCACCTCGCCGACGGAGATGGCGGTGGCGCTGGCCGAGCAGCTCAACATCACCGTGTGTGGCTATGTGCGAGGGGACAGCCTGAACCTCTACGCCGGGGAAGGGGTCGCGGTGGGTGACGCCGTGGGGGGATCGCGGGGCTAAGCGCCGGTCGTCAGGGCCACGCCGCGTGACGGGAATCACGGCGGCGGCTTACGGGGCGGCGCGAGCTGGATGAGGGTGGGGATCGGGCGCCACAATTCCTGCCGTTGCGCGATGAGGTCGAGATGGGGCGAGCCCCAATCCTCGACCAGTGGCGCGCCGGCGTTCCAGCGCAGGCGCCGATCGAGCTCCTTGATGTAGCCACGGCAGGATCGACAGGCGCCGATGGCGTAGCCCTCGTCCGCGTCCTCCGCCAGGAGCCGCAGGAAGTCGCCGGGGGTACGGTTACCGCAGAGCGGGCACACGAGACGGGCGAACGTCCAGCTCGCGGTGCACAGGTGACAGGCGAGCTGACGTCGACCGTCCTCCAACAGATCGGCGAAGCCCGGCGGAGCTCCACAACAGGGACAGATTCCCTGGTCCCAGGCGCTGTTCGCGACGCGCTCGCGGCACGGGGCGAAGTATGCCGCGAGCGCCGGGCGCAGACCGGCGAGGGCCAGGAAGGCCAGCGCGTCCTGCGAGAGACGGGAGCACGCCTGAACCTCGACTGAGCCGATTTGCCCGCGCTCCGGGAACAGCGCGGCCGGCCCGATCTCGCCGCGATCCCAGGCTTCGGCGAACTGCCCGACGTCTTCCCCGAACCCGGCGAGGAGGTCCAGTGCGAGGCCGAGGAGGCCCTCCACGCTTTCGCGCGGGATCTCCGGCGGGGCCGCGGCGATGAGCGGCTGGCCCTGCGACCAACGGTCGCGGCAAGCCTCTGCGCTCCAGCGAAGTGGGGCGGGCCGGTCGTACGTCCATTCGGCCCAGGCCGTGAGGATCTGACCGAGCGGCTCCAGGGTTTCGCGGAAGGCGGGGCGCCGCTGGATCAGGTCCGCCCAGTCCCCCAGCAACGTCATGCGACTCCGACGTCGCCTACGATGCCTGCCCCACCGAGATCAGGACGTACTTCACCAGAAAGCCACCGACGAGGACGAACACCGACACCAGAGCGGTCATCCCCGGCTCGCCGCGCCGGACCGCTCCGCGCTGGAGGACGAGAGGCGCGACCACACCGATGATCACCGCGCCCAGCCAGAACGCGATGCTATACGGACCAGCCAGGAGCTGACCCAGCGCCGCCGAGATCCTGGCGGAACCGGCGGCCCTGATCGAGACGACGAGGAGGATCAGCGCTAGGAGCTCGACGACGAGGGCAACCGACGTGACGCGCATCACTCGCGCCAGGCCGTCGCGCGCGCCGGATCCGCGGAACAGCACCAGGATCAGGGCGATCGCCGCGCCGCCGGTCGCGGCCCCCACGGCCAGAAACAGCGCGCCCAACCAGTGCGCGTTGACAAAGAGCGGCCGCGCGGTGGCGCTCAGGAGCACACCGGGATACGCCGCGATGAAGAAGCCGAACACACCGCCGATCATCCCCGCCACCTTTCGCAGGCCGGTGATGCCACGGCCGCCGCGGTCGGTCAGGAACACGTCGAGGGCGCAGAGAAAGGCGCAGAGGCTGAACGCCAGCAAGGCCCAGGCGCCCGCATTCATCGGCGAGAGGAGCTTCAGGTGGAACGGTCCGGCCACGACGGTACTCATCCCGATGGCGGTGGACGGCTTCGAGATCATCAGCATGTGGAGAAAGCGGGTCGGGGCGCCGAGGTCGATGATCAGGAGCAGCGGACAGGGAAGGATGGCCAGGAACGCCACGTAGTAGCCGACCCGCACGATGTCCTGGTAGCGGCGTCCGTCAAACAGGTGGGCGATGGTGGCGATGACAAATGCTCCGCCAGCCAAACCGCCGAGGAAGAAATAGACGTCGATGAGGAGCGGCCAGTCGGCGCTCTTGAGGAGTCCGGGCTCCATTGCGCGATCCCCCTTTACCTCTCTTCTTCCGGCCTTCGCGCTCCATCGCGGCCGCCGTGGTCACCGCGTCCGCGGAAAGCGAACACCGCCCCGAGGCCGACGGCGACGGCGGAGCCGATGGACAGGAGCGAACCGACGAACACGTTTCGCTGGGGCAGCCTCGGCTGCTCGGGCAGGCCGTACTTTGCCGGCTTGCCCAGGAGGAGGAAGAAGGCGTTGAGACCTCCCAGCGCTCCGCCCTGGTCGGCGCCGTAAAGCTGGGCGTCTTGGTAGCCCATCCTCTGCAGTTCGCCGACGCGCTGGCGCGCCTTGGCCTCCAGCTCGTCGCGGAAGCCGAACTTGATGGACTCCGTCGGGCAGGCTTTGGCGCAGGCCGGGCCGAGGCCGTTATGGAGCCGGTCGTTGCAGAACGTGCACTTGGTGGCGGTCCCGGTCTCGTGGTTGTACGCCACCACGCCGAACGGGCACGCGGAGACGCAGTACCGGCAGCCGTTGCAGATGTCCTGGTTGATGTTGACGGTACCGTACTCGGTCCGGTAGATGGCGCCGGTGGGGCAGGCCTCGAGGCAGCCGGCCTCCGCGCAGTGCTTGCATACATCCGACATCATGTGCCAGCGCAAACCGACCTTGTCATCGGCCGGCTCCTCGAAGAAGCGCACGAGGCGGTAGCTCTTGTCGGTGAAGTGGGCGTGGTTTTGGTAGGTCCCAGTCCACTCCGGCTCCTCGGGAGCGAGCTCGTTCCATTGCTTGCACGCCACCTGGCAGGCGCGGCAGCCGATACAGAGCGAGACGTCGGTGAACATCGCGACGGCGCGGGCCATGGCTAGGCCACCCCCTTCCGCACGTTGCAGAGGAGCGCTTTCGACTCCTGGATGAACGTCGTCGGATCGCCCAGGCTGGCCACCAGGTCGTTGGTGATGTCGCCGCGCGAGGATTTCATCGCTCCGGCCCACCCCCAGTGCCACGGGATACCGACCTGGTAGACCGTTCGACCGTCGATGAGGAACGGCTTGATCCGCTCGGTCACCATCGCGCGGACCTTGATCGTTCCGCGCGGCGTCTCCACGGTGATCATGTCGCCGTTGGCGATGGCCAGCGACTTGGCCATCTCCACGCCGATCTCGGCGAAGTGGCCGGGGAACAGCTCCGACAGCCACGGAACGTGTCGCGAGGTGCCGGCGGCGTGGTGTTCGGTGAGTCGGTAGGTGGTCAGGATGTAGGGATACTTGTCAGCCGTGCCGAGCTGGTTGGCGTCGCCGATGCTCCACCGCTTGGCCACGGGGTTGTTCTGCACCTTCGAGAGCAGATTCTTCGCTGGCGACTCGAAGGGCTCGTAGTGCTCGGGGAAGGCCCCGTCGAGCACGGAGGCCAGGAGCCCACCCTTGCCGTCGGCCCGCATGATGAACGCGTCCGTCCCCCCGATGCCCTTGAGCGGACCGTCCTTGGCCGCCGGCGCGTTCGGGGCGATGAACGCGCCGAAGTCCGGCACATCCTGGCCGACCCATTTTCCCTTCTGGTCGGGCGTCTGGCCGGCAGCCTCCGGATCCCACCAGATGAGCTTCTTCTTCTCGCTCCACGGCTTGCCGGAGGGATCGGCGGAGGCTCGGTTGTAGAGGATGCGTCGGTTCGCCGGCCACGCGAAGCCCCAGGCGTGGGCCAGGTAGTCATCGGCCTTGGGCCGCTCGCGACGGGCCGCCAGGTTCTTGCCCTCCTCGGGAAAGATGCCGGTCATGATCCAGTTGCCACAGGCCGTGGAGCCGTCATCGGTCAGGTGGACGAAGGCCCTGAGGTGCTGCCCGGCCTTGTAGGTCGGCTTGCCGTCCTTGTCCAGGATGTCGCGCGTGGCGAAGCCGTTGATCTCGCGGAGCACCACCTCCATCTTGGGCTCCTGCTTGGCGCCATCGGGCCGGTAGTCCCAGACGAGATCCAGGATCGGCCGATCCTTCGCCTCCTTCGAGCCCGCGTAGAGCTTCTTGAGCCGGGTGCCGAGGTCCACGATGAACGCGGCATCCGACCGCGCATCCCCCGGCGCCTCGGCGGCCTTTTGGTGCCACTGCACGAGGCGCATGGTGTTGGTGAGAGAGCCGTCTTTCTCGGCCGCCGGCGCAGCGGGAATGAAAAACACTTCGGTCTGGCAGCTCTTCGGATCGACTCCGGGCTCCTTCCAGAGCTGGGCCGTCTCCGTCTCGAAGAGGTCGGCGACCACCAGCCACTTCAAGTTGCGCATGGCGTCGCGGACCATCTTGGCGTTGGGGCTGTCGACCGCCGGATTCTGGCCCTGGCAGATGAAGCCCTTCACCGTGCCCTCGCGCATGCCCACCATGAAGTGCTGGTGCGAGTAGGCGTCGCCCTTCTCGCGCTTCGGCAGATAGTCGTAGGCGAAGTCGTTGTCCTTGGTCGCGGCCTCGCCCCACCACGCCTTGAGCTGACTGACGACGAACTTCGGGTTGTTCACCCAGAACCCAGAGGCGGGCGTGGTCTTGTCGAGGTAGTCCTTGAACGTCGGATGTGGCCCCTGCAGCGGCATGGGCGGGTAGCCCGGCAGCATGTGGTAGAGCGTCCCCATATCGGTGGCGCCCTGGACATTCGAGTGGCCGCGCAGCGCCACCACGCCCCCGCCGGGACGGCCGACGTTGCCGAGAACGAGCTGGAGCACGCAGAGTGCGCGAATCTGCTGCACGCCGTTGGTGGACTGGTTGAGCTGCAGCGCGTAGGAAACCGTCGCCGTCTTTTCGGGCCCGGAGGCGGAGCAGAACACGTCCGCCACCTCGAGGAACTTGGCCTTGGGGATGCCGCAGACCCGCTCGACCATGTCCGGCGTGTAGCGACGGTAGTGCCGCCGCAGGTGCTGAAAGACGGTGTTGGCATCCTTCAGCGTCATGTCCCGCTTGGGATTGCCCTCTTTGTCCAGCTGGTACTTCCAGGTCGACTGATCGTAGGTCTTCTTCTCCGGGTCGAATCCGGAGAAGAGCCCGTCGAGGTCCGTGGGCGTCTTGAAGGCCGGATCCATCAGAAAAGCGGCGTTCGTATAGTGCGCGACGTAGTCGTGGAAGTACTTGCCGCTCTCGATGGCGTAGCTGATGAGACCGCCGAAGAAGACGATGTTCGTGCCCGACCGAATCGGTACCCAGTAGTCCGCGGTGGCCGAGGTGCGGGTGAAGCGCGGATCGACGTGGATGATCTTGGCTCCGCGCTCCTTGGCCTTCATCACCCAGCGGTAGCTCACCGGGTGGCACTCGGCCCAGTTGGAGGTCGGCATGATCACGTCGGCGTTTATCACGTCGATCAGGTTGGTGGTCATCGCCCCGCGCCCGTAGCTGGCGCCGAGCGCCGGCACCGTCGCCGAGTGGCAGAGTCGCGCCGAGTTCTCGAGATTGACGAGGCCCATGCCCCGGGAGAGCTTGGCGATGAGGTAGTTTTCTTCGTTGTCCAGGACCGAGGAGCCGAGCCAGGCTATCCCCTCGCACCGGTTGACCGTCACCGTCTTGTCCGCGACCTTCACCGTCTCGACGAAGCTCTCGTCGCGGGTCTCCTTCACCCGCCTGGCGATCTCGGTCATCATCCAGTCGAGCGGCTTCTCCTCCCACTGGCCGCTGCCCGGCGCCCGGTAGAGGCACTTCGTGAGCCGCCTCGCGTTGACCGAGAGCTGGTAGGTCGACGACCCTTTGGGGCAGAGCGCACCCTCGGTGTGCGGGGTGTCGGGATCGCCCTCGATGTCGATGATCTTGCCGTGTTTGACGTAGATGAGCTGGGCGCACCCGACCGCGCAGTACGGGCACACGCCCGGGAACACCTTGGCTTCGTTGATCCGCAGCGCGGTCGCGGCCGCCTCGACCGGCGCCAAGTTGACCGCGCCCGCGCCGAGCGCCACGCCGGTGGCAGAGGTCCCAGAGAACTTGAGGAAGTCGCGTCGTGAGAGGCTCATGCGCGCACTCCTTTGTGGCGCTGGTTGCTCGGACCTGGGGCTCCGGCCCAGCTCAGAGCTCGGGACTGGCGATCTGTTCCCAGACCCTCCGCAGCACGACGATCCGGGCGACGCCTGCGGCGCCCGCCTCGATACGCACGATGTCCCCGGGATTCAGCGTGTCGACGGGCGCCTCCACGCCATCCTCGTCGATGACAAGAGTCTGCTCATGGCAGGAGAGATCGGAACAGGTCTCGCCCTTGACGCGAAGGCGGCCTTGCTGGCGATCGACCTCGACCACCATCACCCGGCTCTGCTGGAGCCAATCCGTGAGGGTCTGCGCCATGGCCATCCTCCCTCCGACTCGGTGATCCGATCTCGACGAAAGGACACTACGACGAGCCTGTTCGCCTGAATGCTAGGGTGGTCTGACCGCACTGTCAAGAACTTGCCGACCTTCGCGCCGGCCGTCGGAGGATCCCGGGCCGACGGAGGGAGATATCAGCTCGTCGGCCCCGCGGCCTGCCGGTCGTCCAGCTTCAGGTACGCTTCGAGATGGGCTTCTAGAATGGCCCGAGCCCCATCGAGATCTCCTGCTTCCAGCAGGGTGAGCACGCCGTGGCGAATGTCTGGACCCAGCACCTGGGCGTTGGTGACCGGGTTGTAGAAACGCCCGAGCTCCAGCAGGATTCGCTTCACCTTGGGGACATCGGTGAGGTCTGCCACCGCTTCTCGCATCATCCGGACCTCGTCGTCCTCGCGCTTCCGGAGCTTGCCCCGGCGGAAGACCAGCCGGTTGCCGGGACTACGCGAGGGGTCAGGGAGGGGTGGCTCCGCCACGAGCGGATTGTAGCGCGCGATCCTCGAAGAGATGGAGATTCAGTCCCAGGGGCATTTCGAGACGACGCTTCGCATCCGAAAAGCGCATCGGGATTGTAGTAAACTTTCCGAGGCATACGCGGACTGTGATGAGTCAAACGGCCCTTACCTTTGCTCTGGTCGGCTACCTTTGCGCCACGGGTCTGGCTCTCGCGTACCTGGTCCGACAGGAGGAGATGATCCACCGCCTGGCATCGCTGGCCACCTTGGGCGGGTGGGCCGCTCACACTCTGGCCCTCGTCTCGCTGGCCATCGAGACAGGACGACCGCCGCTGGGGAACCTGACCGAGGCGATTTCCGCCGCGGTCTGGGCGGCGGTGCTGCTCGAGATGTGGGTGGAGCGTCACTATGACCTCAAGGTCCTGGGGGCCTTCGTGCTCCCCGTGATTCTCCTGCTCGGCCTCAAGGGCATCGCCACACGCGTGGAGCCAGATGCCATCGGACCAGCCCTGGCAAGCGCCTGGATATGGGTGCACATCGGCCTGGCCCTCTTGGGCATCGCCGCATTCGTCTTGAATTTTGCGGGCGCCATCATGTACCTGCTGCAGGAGCATCAGCTCAAGGGGCGGCGGCCGGGGTCCCTCTATTACCGCCTCCCGGATCTCGAGACGCTGGATCGGCTCACGTACCGCACCCTCGTACTGGGTTTTCCCTTCTTGACCATCGGGCTTCTCCTGGGCGCGCTGTGGGCGCGCACCGCCTGGGGAAGCGTGTTCACCTTTGACCCCCTGGCCCTGTTCTCCTTCCTGGCGTGGGTCATCTACGCCGCCGTTTTGGCCGGCCGAGCCACGGGAAGCTGGCGTGGGCGTCGAGCCGCCTACTTTGCCATCATTGGCTTCGCCACGCTCGTCCTGACCCTCGGCGTCGGTGCGTTTTTCCCCGGGCGGCACGGCTCCTAACGTGACACTCTTCGTCACTGGCCTCAGTCATCGGAACGCGCCGGTGTCTGTCCGCGAGCAGATCGCCGTGGAGGAGGACAAGCTCCGCGAAATCCTCGGCGACGTGCAGGCGTCGAGCGTCGCCCGAGAGATCGTGATTCTCTCCACGTGCAACCGGGTGGAAGTGTACGGGGTCGCCGAGGCGCCGGGTGAGGCGCGGGCGGCCATCTTCCGGCACCTTTGCCGTCAGCGCGGCGTGGACCTCGCCGCGGTGGAGCCGGTCCTCTACACGCACGTGGAGGCTGACGCCGTCCGGCACGCTTTTCGGGTCGCCTCGAGCCTCGACTCGATGATGATCGGAGAGCCGCAGATCCTGGGGCAGGTGAAGGAGGCGTTTGCCCTCGCCCAGGCGTGCGAGACGGTGGGACCGACTCTGCACAC